>DAISZP010000346.1:0-6206 GCA_036824745.1 Luteolibacter sp. | reverse complement strand
TCACCGAATACCTCGGCGGGACCCCGAAACAGGTCGAGAACGCCGCCGAGATCGGCATGGAGCACAACCTCGGCCTCACCTGCGATCCCATCGGCGGCCTTGTCCAGATTCCCTGTATCGAACGCAACGCGATGGGTTCCGTGAAAGCCATAAATGCCTCAAGATTAGCGCTTTCCGGGGATGGTTCTCACTTCGTCCCGCTCGACAAAGTCATCCAGACCATGCGCGACACCGGCCGCGACATGAAATCCAAATACAAGGAAACCTCCCGCGGCGGGCTGGCCGTCAACGTCGTCGAGTGCTGAGCCCGCCGTGTCCCAAATCTTAGGGACATGACAAATTTCCGGATCCACCCCATCTTTCGCCCGTCGAGGGGAGAGGTCCCCGGTTTCAAAAAGTTTCCTGACAGGAACACAAGAAAGGCCGCACAAGTGTGCGGCCTTTTTTGTTGGGAGGGGAAGTGCTAGGGACTGTCTCCATTGAAAGCGCTTCAATCCATCCTTGAGAGCGTCAGGTCGAAGGAAACCAGGCTGTGGTGGCCATGGGTTTTTGCGACTCCTTTGTTGATCGCCCTCATCCATTACCTGGCTGTCGCCCCGGTCGGATCCCAGATGATCCTTTGGTTCGGCCTTTTCTTCGACTGGGCTCTCCTAGCGGCCTGCATCGCCGTGGTCGTACTGCCGTTCCTGTTATTCAGCCGTAAGCGTCGGAAAACCGCTCTCGCGTGGTTTTTGCTCTCCGCATGCTATCTGCCTCTCGCTTTCGGCGGCTTAATCCTTGGGGCCAAGATCAGGCATTCAGCCTTTCGCGATCTGGCCGCCCGCAGTGCGCCTCTGGTCGCAGCGGTTCACCAATACGCCGCAGATCACCAGACTCCGCCCGAATCCCTCGACCGGCTCGTCCCGCAATACTTGAGGGAAATTCCAGGAACGGGAATCATGGCCTATCCTGAATACCGCTACGAAACCGGAGAGGTTGCGAAACGATACGATGGCAATCCCTGGATTCTCCGGGTCTCCACCCCCAGCGGAGGAATCAACTTCGACGAGTTTCTGTATTTCCCGCTGCAAAACTATCCGGATCGCGGACACGGCGGATCATTCGAGCGGATCGGCGATTGGGCGTATCTTCATGAATAGCGGGAATGCAATCCGCTGAGGTATTCCTCTGCCGATCCAAGTCGAGGTGGATCTGGTTTCTGTGAGATAGGTCAGTCCTGACTTTTGGCGGCGGTGTAGCGAAACACCGACAAGCTCGATTCAATCTTCCATTCCAACTTTGAATGTCCTATGGCGAGGGGTATGAAAAATTCAATCGTCGCCCTCGTCGTGATGTTTTTTGCCGCTTGGACGACCAGTCGTGCCGGGGAAAAGGAGACGAGTGATCCAGTGTTCAAGTCCCTTGGCGAGGCGATAGAGGAGGTCGTTGTCTACATGGCGAAGGCTCAATTCGCGGATTCGAAACCAGCGGGCTTTTCAATCGGTGTGGAAGACCACGGAGCAATGCCGGGTGAGAACGATTATGAGCCGCTCCCGTCCGAAATGCGAACCAGGCTTGCGAAGCGGTTGCCGACGCTCTGGAAGAACTACGTGGAGCTGGAGCAGGTGGAATTTATCCCATGGCGCAGACCAGGAACGAAGATTCCGGATGAATTGCTGCCAAAGGTGCCTAATGACGCCAAAGGGAAACCGATTTGCTTTCTGAAGATTACCGGGCTTCGATTTCTTGATGATCGAACGATTCAAGTAAGCTGGAAATGCACCGGTGGAGGGCCGGGTGGCAATGGGGGCACGAAGTCACTCACCAAGGTAGGTAACGAGTGGCGAATTTTGGAAATCAGACCTTATTTCTTCGACTGAGTATTCAATTTGCAGAGCGCAATTCAAATCGCCCCCGCGATCTTCTCCAGCCCTTCCAGCATCCTCGCCCTCGGGCAGCCGAAGTTGAAGCGGATGTGCTTGGGCCAGCCGAAGAAGGCACCGTCTGATAGAAACAGACCGGCGTTTTTCTCGAAGTGTTGGGCGGGGTTTTCCACGCCGAGGCCGCTGGCGTCGATCCACGCGAGATAGGTGGCCTCGCCGGGAATGATGCCGAGGCCGGGGCAGCGGTTGCGGATGAAGTCCACGAGGGTGTCGCGGTTCTGTTTGAGGTAGGAGACGAGTTCCTTGCGCCATGGCTCGCCATCGCGGTAGGCGGATTCGGCGGCGTAGTAGGAGAGCGCGTTGATTTCGGATAGAGTGTGGCCGCGGGCGGCGCCGAACTTGCGGCGGACGCTGTCGTTCGGGATCACCGCATACGCGTAACCGAGGCCGGCGATGTTCCAGGTCTTGCTGGGGGAAAGCAGGGTGATGAGGCGGTCCGCGAAGCGCTCGGGCAGGTTCAGCGCGGAGACATGCGGCGTGGACGTTTCATCGAACACGAGATCGCAGTGGATCTCGTCGGAAACGAGGATGAGGTCGTGGCGCTCGCAGAACTCGGCGAGGCGCTGGATGTCTTCTTTTGGAAACACCCGGCCTAACGGATTCTGCGGATTGCAGAGCAGGAAGACCTTGATTGAGGGGTTCACGGTTTTTTCCATGGTTTCCCAATCGAAGGTCCAGCCATCGGGGCCCATCACGTGATCGACAGTGACGAGGCTCACCTTCGCGTCGTGATGCACGCCGAGGAAGGGCGGATAGACGGGTGTGCAGGTCATGACGGATTCACCTGCAGCGCAGAAGGCGCGGGCAGCCAGTGAAAGCGCGGGGACGAGACCGCCGAGGTGCACGATGTGTTCGAGCGGGACCTTCGCGCCGCGGCGGGTTTCCAAATAGTTGAGGATGGCCTCGTTCAAGCCCTCATGAGCCTGGGCGTAGCCGAAAACTCCGTGATCGACGCGGCGGTGCAGGGCTTCGACGATGCAGGGGGCGGAAACAAAATCCATGTCCGCGACCCAGAAGGGATCGAGCTCCGGACGGCGGTCATACTTGATGCAGCCGGTGCCGCGGCGGGTGATGGGCGTGTCGAAGTCGAAAGTCATCGCGCGCTGTTTCTCGCGGCGGAGGCGGCGGGTTTCAAGCGGGGATTGTGGAATGTGGAAGCGGGGTTATGGTCGGGGCTGCTGATGAGGAAACGATTCGAGAACCCGCCGCCGAACGAACGACACCGGATTTCCGATGTGTTCCGGTGGAAACTCGGTCTGCTGCCTCGGGAGCGGCCGGTGATCGCGGATGCGCCGGATGTGCCTGCCACGTGGAAGCCGTTGGATTCGCGGGAAATCGCGAAACCGCCGGAGCGCGGCTGGCGCGTGGCGTGGCTCGGGCACGCGTCGTTTCTGCTGCAAGGTTGTGGTTTGTCGTTGCTGGTGGACCCGGTGTTCGCGGATCATTGCGGGCCGTTTCCTCTGCCGGGGTTGTATCGAAAGGTACCTCCACCGTGCGCGCTTTCCGAACTGCCGAAGATCGACGCGGTGCTGCTCACGCACTCGCACTACGACCATCTGGATCTAACGACTCTGCGGAAACTCGGACGGGACACGCCGATCCGGATCGCCGAAGGCCATGCGCAGTGGCTCCGCGGGAAGGGTTTCTCCAAGGTGGACGAACTCGCATGGAACGAGTCCGCGGAGCTGGTTCCGGGTGTCGTTCTAACAAGCCTGCCCGCCCATCACTTCACGGCGCGCACGCCATGGGATCGCGATCTCGGCCACTGGTGCGGCTGGTTGATCGAGGGCGGCGGCTGCAAGCTGTGGCACGCGGGTGACAGCGGATGGTTTCCGGGTTTTGAGGAAATCGGCGAGAAACACGGGCCCATCGACTTTGGCATGATCCCCATCGGTGCCTATCAGCCGCGACGGGTCATGAAGTCCGTGCACATGGATCCCGAGGAAGCGGTGAAAGCCTTTCAAGTGATCCGCTGCCGCCGCGCGGTGGGCATGCATTGGGGGACCTTTCCGCTGACCGACGAACCGATGCGGGAGCCGGTGCTGCGGTTGGAGAAAGCGTTGATCGAACAAAAAATCACCCCGCAGGCCTTTACGACCGGCGGGGTGGGGGAGGTGTGGATGGTGGAGCCGATTACTTGAGAACCGTGTCGAGTTTCTCGTCACCGGGTGCCCAATACTTGACCGATGTCACCTTGCTGTCTGATAGAGCGAGCACGGTGACCTTGCCTTTTTCCTCGGGAAACTTCGCGATCAGGTTGGCGTCGTCTCCGAGGATGATGCGGTGGTTGTATTTCTTCATCTTGGGCATGGCGAACATGCGGCCGATGCCGGGCATGCCGTGGATGTTGGCGAAGTAAACGGCCTTTTTGCCGGGCAAGTAGTCCTTGCCGAGGGCGGTGAGGACGGCGTTGGCCTTCTTGCCGGTGTCCATGTCATGGCTCACGAGCAGGTAGCGGGTTTCGGAGGGTTTGAAGGTGTATTCCTTCTCGAACTGGTCCTTGGCCTGGAAGGACTCGACCTTCTGGCCGGTGGCGTAGGGGGCGGCGAAGGAGATGGCCGTGCCAAGCAGGGTGGCGGCGATCAGGGCGGTGGCTTTTTTGATGAGGACGATGTTCATGGCGGATGTCGTAGGGTGACGCAATTAGTAACGGTTTGGCAACATCTCAAGCAAAAGGTTGCGGCCTGTCGTTTCCCGGATAAGCAATGAGCCTTATCATGAAAGCACTGATCCCCGCCGCCATCATCGCCTGCATGGGCAGCCTCGCCAGCGCCGCCACCCTCCAGGTGGACCAGGACCGCAGCCGCATCCAAGTGGATGTGAAGGCCACCGGTCACAATTTCACCGGAGACCTGAAGAAATACACTCTCACCGCGGCGGGCGACATCGCCTCGCTCAAGCCCGCCGGGCTGGAACTCACCTGGGATTTCAACAACTTCAAGACTGGCGACGACAAGCGGGACAAGGAAATGATCAAGTGGCTGGGTGGCGGAAACCCGAAAGGTTCCTTCAAGTTCGGAAAGTCCTGGGGCGAAACCGCCGCGGGAGGCAAGGCCGAAGGCACGCTGACGATCCATGGGGTTTCCAAAACCGTTTCGTTTCCCTATTCCGTCAAAAAGGAAGGGGACTGGGTGACCGTGGATGGCAAGGTGACCTTCGATCATCAGGATTTCAAACTGCCGATCATCCGCTCGATGGCCGTGCTCACGGTGGATCCGAAGCTGGTGGTCCGCTTCCACGTGGTCGGCCAGGTGAAGTGATCGGAATTTCTATCAGAAACAAACAATGACTCCTGATTCATGGTGGTGGCGGCGGATCGGCTGCGCGAAGGTCACGATGACCGGTTGCGTGGCGAACGGGCTTGGAAACCTCGACAAGGTGGAACCCCGTCTCGCGGCCGCGCTGAAGGACGCGCTTGCCCGGCCGGGATCGCTCGTGAGGGCCACTCTGGCTTACTTGACAGGCGTCGGGATGGGAGTGCGCGAGGAACACGCCCGTGCCATCGGATGCGGCATCGAATACCTGCACACCGCCTCGTTGATCTTCGATGACTTTCCGGCGATGGACGACGCGCGCGTGAGGCGCGGCGCTCCTTGTCTTCACGTGGCGCACGGTGAGGCGGTTGCCACGTTGGCGGCGCTCGCATTGATCAACCGCGGCTACATGCTCATCTGGCAAGGCATCGGATCGGCTTCCGCGAAACGTCGCGCGATGGCCGGCGAGTGGGTGGATGCGCGCCTCGGAGTCCACGGCGTGATCGGCGGACAATCGCATGACCTGCGCGGTTGGCGTGGAGAGCAGTCCGCGGCGGAGGTTTCGGCCGTCGCCGCCCGCAAGACGGGTGATCTTCTCAGGCTCACGCTCGTTTTGCCCGCCATCGTGGGGCGGGCCACACCGGGCGAGATCCGTGGATTGGACCGTATCGCGCTGTTGCGCGGACTTGCCTATCAGGCGGCGGATGATTTGAAGGATGTGCTCTCGCCCTGCGAAAATTCAGGAAAAAGCAACGGCAGGGATCAGGAAATGGGTCGGCCGAACCTGGTGATGGCGGAAGGTTTGCCGGCCGCGACGCGCAGGCTGCGGCGTCTCAATGCCATGGCGGATCGTGTCCAGTCCCGACTTCCGGGTTCTCCTGAATGCTGGGGCATGCTGGAACTTCTCAAAGTCCCGGTGCCGGAATGCACGGTGGATCTCATGGCGCTCGATTCGGCGGTCTGAACCGCGTGTTTTTCGGGAATCCGGAGGCTTGCACAGAGAGGCGGAGGCGCGTCAGGCTCGCCGCGT
>DAISZP010000345.1:0-6225 GCA_036824745.1 Luteolibacter sp. | reverse complement strand
CACCTTTCAGCACGCTCATGTCGTGGTGTTCGGGGGATTTTCCGACGACCCAATCACGGCCTGAGAGGACGACCAGATCGCCGATGCGGTCGGGCGCGAGTTCGAGTTTGTCCACCGCCTGTTCGCGGGTGAGCACCTCGGTGATGCCATCGAGACCGAAGAGAAACTCGGCGACCCGCGGGCGGATCGATACGTCATTCAAATGCACCATGACCAGCGAACCGAGCGCGCCGTGATGGACGACGTAGGGATCGGTGATCGGGCAGATGACACGCAGGTCTTTGCCGAATTTTTCGTGAAGCAGCGACTCGACGAAGATGACCTTCGGGTTTCCGTTCGCAGCATTCTTCGCGTTCATGCCATGATCGGCGGTGAGGGCAACGGTGCAGCCTGCATCCAACAGACGGCCGATGGCGGCATCGATCTTCGCGTGGAAATCGAGGATCTCGGGAGCTTCGGGCGCGAACTTGTGCTGCATGAAGTCTGTGGTGGAAAGATAGAGGAAATCCGCCACGCCCTGTTCGGCGAGGGCGGCCCCGGCTTCGAGCACGTAGATCGAGGCATCGCCGGAATAGATCTCCGGGCGCGGCTTGCCGATGATTTCCATGGCGTTGTCGATGCCGTGGGTCGCCTTCTTCGCTTCATCGACCTTCTCAGACGAGAACACGATGCCTCCGCGTTCGACCACGCCATCGCCGAGGACGGTGCGGAGTTTTTCTTTTGCGGTGATGAAGGCCACCTTGCGGCCGGCATCGGCGGCGGCGGTGAGAATCGTGCCGCAACGGCGGAACTCGGGGCCGTTCATCATCACCTCTTCGCCGGTCTCGGGATTCAGAAAGAAATTGCCGCAAATGCCGTGGATTTTCGGCGGCACACCGGTGACGATGCAGGTGTTGTTGACGTTGGTGAAGGATGGCAGGGCACCCCGAACCATTCCGCGCCAGCCATCGCGCGCCATCGCGGCGAGGCGCGGCATTTTTCCACGGGCGATGGCGGTGGAAAGGTATTCGTCCGCGCAGCCATCGAGACAGATGACAGCGATGGGGCTTTCAGGAAGTGGATAGGTTCGTTGATTGACGGTGAACGACATGTTGGGATTCTAGAAGGGTGGGAACGGTCTCCGCAAAAACCCGTCCGCGGGGCGTAAGGACTGGATCATGACAAATGGAGTATCGGAGGAAACCATACGGAATGAAAATGGCATGGGTCGATTGAAGAAACGCAAGAGTCTTTGGCATTTTCCCCAATCCGATCACGCTGAGTCCACGGATTTCCGGGTGACCCGCATGAAATACCAGGCCCCGGCAGTAACGAGGATGAATCCGCCGATGCCGAGAAACAGCGAGAAGTGGCTGAAGAAAGTGAGATAGGTGTCCTTCGGAGTTCCGAGGTCCTTGTAGATCTGCGTGACCACCGATCCGGTGTAACCGAGTGAATCCGCGAGCTGGATGCCGAAGACGGCGGTGCCCGCGCAGCCGGTGGCGGCCATGAGGCGCTCGAAAAGCACCGCATTGATGGGGGCGAAAGCAAGATAAGTGCCGAGGCCGGTGGCGATCATCCAGGTGAGGCCGCTGATCATCTGTTGGCTGATGGCGATGGTGGCTCCGAGCAGCACCACCATGCCGAGCATCATGAAACCATAGGTCAGCAGCAGGGCGAGGCGGTTGTTCTTCAGCGTGTTGAGCAGGGCCAGGGCGGCGAGCGAGGCCACCGCCACCGGGATGTCGGCGCGTGAGAAGAGACCGCTTTGGTCCGCGCCGTAGCCGAGATTCTGGAAGATCTCCATGCCGAAGTTGTCGCGGAAGTCCCGATAGGCTGTTAGGAAGAAGTAGAACGCCAGCAAAAGCAGGATGCCCGGGGCATAGCGGCGGAGGAAGGCACGGCGGGCGGTCTTGTCCATTGCCTCGCGGGGCTTGCGGGCGGCGCGGTCCTTTGCATCGGGCTCCGGAAGTGAGGAAAGCAGGTAAACCGAAAGCCCGAAGAGCGGCAGGAAGATGGCACCGGTGGCGGCGGGCATCCATGTTTCACTCACACCCCACGCACTCATCAGCCAGCGGCCGGTGTCCTTGACGGCCGCGCTTGCGACGATGAAGGACCCGCACAAGGCGGCCATCACGAAGTCCGAACAACGCCGTCCTTCAAGATAGGCGACCACGAGTCCCCACACCATGCCGAGCGGCAGGCCGTTTAGAAACATCGCCACGACTTTCCACGAGCCCGGCAGCACGGCGAAGAGCAGCAAAGCGGCTTGCGCGGCGAGCACCAGCCCCACCAGCGTCGCCCCGCGGCGGGAGCCGGTGGTTTCCGAGCAGACCTTCACGCCGATGAACTTCGAGAGCGTGTAGCCGATGATCTGGCTGAGCACGAAAGCGGTCTTGAGGGTGAGTCCGCTGTCGAGAAACGAGAGCCCTTCGAAACCCGCCGCGGTGAACGGCTTGCGGAAGGCATACATCGAGAAGTAGCAGGAGAACGCCGAAACCGCGGCGAACAAGGCGAACCATGGAGCGGGCAGGCGTGAGAGCGCGCGGGTCAACGGCGTTTCCGGAGCGGATGGGGAATCGGAGCTCACGTCGTTAGAATGGGCCGGTCCGGACGGGCATGTCGATTGCGGGGTTGCGAAGGTTATGGGCGGATTGCAAAGGGTCCGTGACGAAACCGTCACCCGCGCCGCTCACCGGCATCTGCGGCGCAGCAGCAAGACCAACCCCACGCCGCCGAGAAGCGCGGATGCGGGCTCGGGGACGACGACGAGTTGCAGGCTGCCTTGTTTGAAATAGGCGCTGCGGCCGCCGCCGAGATCGTAGGCATTGCCGGATCCGAAGTTGTCGAGACCCGCGAGGCTGAAGTCGGTGCCCGTGGTGTCGATGAGCGTGTAGGTGCCGTTCGAAACACTGCCCCAAGTGACGCCGGTCAGGTTGTCGATGCCGAAGCCACTGGCGAAGGTGACCGTTCCGCCTACGGAGAGGGCGTCACCCAAGAGGGCGTTGGTAATATCGAAGAACGAGCCTGATAGAAAACCCAGGTTGCCACCGATGGTGCCGCCGCCGGCGAGGGTGCCGGAGGTGGAGGCGTTTCCTCCGAGCTGTCCGGTCACGAGCAGGGTCCCGGCCGACACGGTGGTGGTGCCGGCGAATGAGCTGCTGTTACCAGAGAGGGTGAGGCTGCCGGAACCGGACTTCGTGAGGCTTCCCGAGCCGCTGATGGCTCCGGAGAGCGTTTGTGAGTAGGAGGAGGCCATGTCGAGGGTGGTGCCCGAGGCGATGGAGACATTGCCTGCATAAGTTCCGCTGCCAAGGGTGCCGGTGACGGCGAGGGTGCCGGCTGTCACATTGGTCAGGCCGGAGTAGGTGTTGGCATTGGAGAGCGTGAGTGTGCCGGTTCCGAGCTTGTGCAATTCGCCGGTTCCGGAAACCACGCCTGATAGGGTGACGTTGTTGCCGTTGGTGTTGAGCACTTGTTTCCCGCCGCCGAGCTCGATGGAGCGGGCGGAGGACATGGCGGAATCGAAGCGGATGCCGATCTGGGTGGTGGTGCCGATGTCGAGGAGGACCGTGTTTGCCGAGTTTCCGAGGGCGGCATCGGACGTGATCGCAAGACCACCGCGATTGATCTGGACCTTGCCGGTGAAGGTGTTGGTTCCCGTGAGCTTCACAAGGCCGGTGCTGCCGCCGATGGTATCGGTGTTGACGAAGAACGTGGGGAGGCTGGCCCCACCGCCGCTGATCACGCCGGACAGGGTCAGTTCGGTGCCGTTGGCGGCCACGAAATCATGGCGGGTGGCGGTGTTCGGGAGCACGATGTTGTTGGAAGCGGTGCCGGACACCGCCGCGCTGAGAATGGTGCCTGCGGAGGTGGCGGTGATGGTTCCGGTGCCAAGTCCGGAAAACACGTTGGAACCATTCAGGGAGGCGGAAGTGAGGTGCAGCGATCCCTGCGAGGCTCCGGTTGCAGGCGCGGTGGCGATGGTCCAGCCGCCACTGTGAGAGTTGGTGTTGTTCGCGGGAACCAGCGAGGTGGTACCGCGGCGGACGATGTTTCCCGAACCGGTGATCTGGCCCTGAATCGAAGAGCCGGTGAAGGCACCGGTATCAACGATGGTCTGGGACACGAGGCTGACACTTCGTCCGCTGTTCAAAGCGATGTTGTTGGCACCAAAGGTGAGCCCGGTTCCCGCGTTGGTGCTGGTGACATCAAGCGTGATGTCGTTGGCTGCGTTGCCGAGCGCGGCGTCGCTGGTGAACTCCAGCGCTCCCCGGTTGAGCTTCCAGGTTCCAAGCACGGTGTTGGACGCATTGGTCACCTTGAACTTGGCGACTCCGCCGGAGGCGCTGTTGTTGAGGAAAATCGTCGCTCCTGCATTGCCGCCGCTGAGGACTCCCGAGAGGGTGACCACCTGGCTGATGCCGGCGGTTGCGGAGAGGTTGGTCTGCACCGCGCCCGAGACGAAGGTGATGTTGTTGGAAAGGGTGGTCGATGTTCCGAAGCCTGTTAGAAAATACAGGCCGGTCATGGTCGAGGTGTTGGCGAACGTGATGGCCGCGGTCCCAAGCGCGTTGGCATTGCCGAGGCGGATGGCTCCATCAGTCGCGGAGTTGGGGCCCCCGTTGATGGTGACAGACGTGAAGGAGTTCGCGTTGTCGAAGCGCAGGCCGCTGCTGCCGCTTTTGACCAGTGCACCACCCGTGATCGAACCGCCGGTGAATTGATAGGAACTGGCGCCGGTGGTGTTGAACGTCAGATTGCCAACGTTGACTCCTCCGGCGTCCACGCTGATTGCCGCTCCGGATGCGGGTGTGCCGAAGGTGACGTTGTCGCCGCTGGTGAACGACTGGTTGGCCGTGCCGTTCCACCAGTTGGTATTGGAGGTGTTCCATGTTCCCGCGGCATCCTGAACTCCGGTGGTGGCGGTGTCGGCATCCCAAGTGAGATTGGCAGCTTTGGCTGGCAGGGCGAGGGCGGAGATGCTGAAGAGCAGGTGGCGGAGTTTCATGGAGAGAGAAGATTCCGAGGATGGGAAATGTTTCCCGTTCGCCGATTTCGGGACAATGGCATCATTGCCAAAAAAATTGGCGTTTTTCCCGGAAGTGGATATTCATGCCGCCATGTCAAAGATGGCGCATGGCGCGAAGTCCCTGAAGCGGCGCTACCGGGTGGGGATCCGGTTGTTGGATTGGTCGCAGGGTTTTTGTTACCGTCTGTTTCCCGGGATTCTGGAAATCGCGCGCTCGGGGCATGATCTCGAACTGGTCTTCGAGCAACCGAGCGGCGGGGACATCGCGCCGATCCGCATCGACGAGCATTGGAAGGGCGACGGGCTGCTCGTTTACCGCTACACGGCGACGGAGGCGAAGGCGTGGACGAAGAAGGGCATCAAAGTGGTGAACCTGAGCGCCGAGCAACCGGCGAACGGTCCGCGGTTTCCGCGGGTGACGCTGGACAACGAATCTGCCGGCGTGATGGCGGCGCGGCATCTGATGACCTTGGGCCTGCGGCGTTTCGCTTACTGGCACGATCCGCACCGGCGTTATTCGATCGAGAGGCTGGAGGGATACCGGGGTGAGTTGAAGCGCGAGGGTTTTGACGTCCGGGTGTTTGAAATCCCGTCGTCGCACTATGCGGAAGGCGAACGGGCGGCCCGCAATGCGGCGGTCGCCTGGAAGCTGTTGGCGCAGCTCGAACCGCCGGTCGGCTTGTTCGCGAAGGATGACATCGCCGCGGTCTGCGCGATCAACGCGCTAGGCACGCTCGGTCTGCGATGTCCGGAAGACGTGCCGGTGCTCGGCGTGGCGGATGACACGGTGTATTGCCACATCACGCGGCCCGCGCTGAGCAGCGTGAGGTTTCCCGGGCGGATCATAGGCAGCCGGGCGATGCAGCTGCTGATCTCGATGATGAACGGTGACAAGGTTCCGGAGGACATGAGGTTGAAAATGCCGGCGTCCGAGTTGGTGGTTAGAGAGAGCACCGGCCTGGTGGAGTTGCCGGACGAGGTGGTGACCAAGGCGATGCGTTTCATCCGCGAACACTCGCCAGCCCGTCCGGTGACGGTGGATGAACTGTGCCGCGCGGCTGGAGTTTCCCGCGAGCTTCTGCGTCAAAGGTTCCAGGCGATGCTCGGGCGCACGCCGAAGGAGGAGATCGACCGCCAACGGGCGGAGGTGATTTGTGAGAAACTCCGGCTGACCACCTGGAAAATCGAGAGAATCGCAGAGGAAACGGGCTTTG
>DAISZP010000344.1:299-6225 GCA_036824745.1 Luteolibacter sp. | reverse complement strand
CCGTGCTTTACTGCACCGCTGGATCCCAGCAGCAAGCCTACGAAGCCGCCGTGGAAGTCACCACGTTGATGAAGAAATACGAGATCGAGGCCATCGCCATCGGCAACGGCACCGCGTCGCGCGAAACGGAAGCGTTCATCCGCAAGATCAAGATCACCGTGCCCATCGTGATGGTGAACGAGAGCGGTGCCTCGATCTACTCCGCCTCGGACGTCGCCCGCGAGGAGTTCCCGAACGAGGACGTGACTGTTAGAGGCGCGGTTTCCATCGGCCGCCGCCTCATGGATCCGCTCGCGGAACTCGTGAAGATCGATCCCAAGTCCATCGGCGTCGGCCAATACCAGCACGATGTCGAACAACGCGCGCTCAAGACCTCGCTCGACGACACCGTGATTTCCTGCGTGAACGCCGTCGGCGTGGAACTCAACACCGCCTCGAAACAACTGCTCTCCTACGTCTCCGGCCTCAACGCCTCTCTAGCAGAAAACATCGTCGCCTTCCGCAATGAAAACGGCGCGTTCGTTTCCCGCGAGCAGTTGAAAAAAGTCCCTCGACTCGGCGACAAAGCCTTCGAACAAGCCGCCGGTTTCCTCCGCGTCCGCGGCGGCGCCCACCCACTCGATTCCTCCGCCGTCCACCCGGAACGCTACACGCTCGTCGAGCAAATGGCCGCTGATGTCGGCTGCAAGGTCGAAGAACTCCTCACCAACGACGCCGCCCGCAAGAAGATCGACCTGAAAAAATACGTCAGCGCCGATGTCGGCCTGCCCACCCTACAGGACATCCTCGCGGAACTCGCCAAGCCCGGCCGCGATCCGCGCAAGCAATTCGAACTCTTCTCCTTCCAGGAAGGCGTGGAAAAACCCGCCGACCTCAAGGTGGGCATGAAGCTCCCCGGCATCGTCACCAACGTCACCGCCTTCGGCGCGTTTGTGGATGTCGGCGTCCACCAGGACGGCCTGGTCCACGTTTCCCAACTCTCCGATCAATTCGTTCGCGACGCTTCGGAAGTCGTCAAAGTCGGCCAGAAAGTCCAGGTCACCGTCATGGAAGTCGATCTCCAGCGCAACCGCATCGCGCTCTCCATGAAATCCAAACCCGACCTCGACGGCCAACGCCGCTCCGCCCCCGGCGACCGCGACTCCCGCCAAGGCGGCCGTCCGCAAGGCGGTGGCCAACGCCCCTCCGCCGCGCCGAACAACGACTGGTTCTCCCAAGCGATGAACAACGCGAAGAAGAGGTGAAAGTCACTTGACGGGATGCTCGTCGAGATACTTCTCCAAACTCTTGAGATGGATCTCGATCATTTCGAGCGAACCCGCTCTTTGGGATGCATTGACTTCGCAGTAATTCTTGAGACTGTAACCTAACGCCACAAGGCGGCCCGGACTCAGACCGTTTGATTTCGGATTGCGAGCTTCTCCCTTTCCCGTTTTGGTGGCGAATTCGTAGGTGACCCCATCCAAAGTAGTATCCGGTTGTTTCGGGGCTCGGGTCCTCTGAATCATTTTCTCCCATACCGCATGTAAACGAAGGGCGACCGGTTTGGGAATCGAAGCGCTTTTCACCGCCACAACTACAGGTTTCTGGATTTTCTCTTCGTTGTTCTCGGGCAACGAATACCAGATGCTCTTGTCCGCCTCATAGAGGGTGAGAATGAACTCATTGATCTTCGTGATTTCCTTTTCTCCATTCTTGCCACTCAGCCGGAGCGAAGATTCGCCTTCGAACGAGGGAAGTTCCAGCATCCGAATGAAAAAAGGAGAGTGGAGATTGAGCTGTTTGCTCAACGCTTCGGTGTAGCGGACATGCCAATCAGCCGGATTCGGATCAACCGGCACCAAATGATCCGGATGATATGGCCTGGCACGTTCCCCGGCACCTTCTTCCTTCGCTGAAGTCGCGATCACGGAGGCGAAGAGCAGGTTAACGACGAGCCACCAGACGCCAATTCCGTCGCGTTCCGGAAACCGGCCACGGTGCATCATTCCGGGATTCTTCCGGTCCGGTTGCTCCAAAGTGCAACACATGAGAAGACCCATGCCAAATCCGGCAGCATACCGCCAGCACCGATTCGCAGTCCGGAATCCACCTGCCTTGCTTTCCTACCACCACTTTTTCATTGCAAGCTCCGGGCGGTCAGGAAGGCTCGGGGCGTTCCGTTTCTTTGTTTATGAAATCCTCGTTGTTCCTCACCTTGGCCGCGCTGCATGGCGTGGCGTTACCCGCTCAAGCCGGATATCCGATCGAATACCCGATGGCCGAGACCCCGACGGCACCGACGGGCAAGGAGTGGGAGCAGGAGCAGAACCTCTCGCTGAACAAGGAAGTGCCGCGGGCCACGTTCTTCAGCTTCGCCGATGTGGAATCCGCGAAGAAGATCCTTCCGGAGCACTCCAGCTACTGGCGTTCGCTGGACGGCGATTGGAAGTTCCACTGGGTGAAGACGCCGCAGGAGCGACCGGTGGATTTTTACAAGCCGGACTTCGATGTTTCCTCGTGGAAAACCATCCCGGTGCCCTCGTCTTGGCAGATGCAGGGCTATGACGTGCCGGTGTATGCCAACCAGTCCTATCTCTTCAAACGCGATTGGCCGCGGGTGATGGGTGAGCCGCCGAAGCACTTCACCGCCTACGAGAACCGCAACCCGGTGGGCTCCTACCGCCGCGATTTCGAGATCCCCGTAGATTGGAAGGGGCGCGATGTGTTTATCAACTTCGATGGCGTCGATTCGTTCTTCTACCTGTGGATCAACGGGAAATACGTCGGTTTTTCGAAGAACTCGCGCAACCCGGCGGAGTTCAACGTCACCCGTTTTCTGAAGCCCGGCAAAAACGTGGTGGCCGCAGAAGTCTATCGGTTCTCCGACGGCTCGTATCTGGAGTGCCAGGACATGTGGCGTCTATCAGGAATCTTCCGAACGGTCTCGCTGCAGGCGAAGGATCCGGTGCATGTGAGGGATTTGTTTGTGAAAACGACGCTGGCGGACAACGCGAGCTGGACCTTGCGCGCCGAGGTCGATGTTCCGGGAGTCGATGGCGATGGAAGGGCCACATTGAAATTGTTCGATGCCGCGACGGGCGAGGAAGTGACCATCGGCACGCCGCAACCGGAATTGACGGGGCCTGGAAAGACGGCCTATGCCGTGACCGTGGAGAAACCCAAACTCTGGTCCGCGGAAATCCCGAATCTCTACACGCTCGTCGTCACTCTAACGGACAAGTCCGACAAAGTGCGCGACAGGGTTTCCACCCACGTCGGATTCCGCACCGTGGAGATCAAGAACGGCGTGTTTCTCGTGAACGGCAAGGCGGTGAAATTCCGCGGCGTGAACAAACACGAGAACTTTCCCAAGGTGGGCCACGCGGTGTCGCGCGCGGACATGGAGCTCGACATGAAGCGCCTCAAGCAGGCGAACGTGAACCACGTGCGGCTCTCGCACTATCCGAACGATCCCTACTGGTATTACCTCTGCGACAAACACGGCATCTACCTGCAGGACGAGGCGAACATCGAGTCCCACGGCTATTACTACGGCAAGGAATCGCTCTCACACCCGAAGGAGTGGGAGAACGCGCACGTGGACCGCATCATGGCCATGGTCGAGCGCGACAAGAACCACCCGTCGGTCACGATCTGGTCGCTCGGCAACGAAGCGGGCCCCGGCAACAATTTCAAAGTGGCCAACGCGGCGATCAAGGCGCGCGACCTCACCCGCCCGACGCACTACGAGCGCAACAACGACATCGTGGACATGGGATCAAACCAATACCCGAGCGTCGGCTGGACGGAGTGGAAGGCCGCGCACCCGGACAAGGTGAAGCCGTTCTACATCTCCGAATACGCCCACATCATGAACAACGGCATGGGCAACCTCGCCGATTACTGGGACGCCATCGAGAAGTCCGACAGCATCTTCGGCGGCGGCATCTGGGAGTGGTGCGACCAAGGGCTTGAGAAAACCACGCCGGACGGCCGCAAGTTCATCGCCTACGGTGGCGACTTCGGCGACGCGCCGAACGACGGCCAATTCATCGTGAAGGGCGTGGTTTACGCCAACCGCGATCCGAAGCCGTGTTTCTGGGAGGTGAAGAAGGTCCACCAGGAAATCACGGTGAAGGCCTTCGATCCAAAGACGGCCGAGGCCACCGTGTTCAACAAACATTACTTCCGCGATCTATCAGGTCTGGAGTTGGTGTGGGAAATCACCGACGACGGCAAGCCGATCGCTTCCGGAAAGATGCCCACGCCCGCGATCTCACCACGCACGGAATCGAAGGTGAAGCTATCGCAAAATCTCTCGCTGCCGATGCCCGCCGCCGGTGTGGACCGTCGCATCCGGGTCGGTTTCCGGACCACCAAGGAAACCATCATGGGCCCGGCTGGCTATGAGATCGCCGCCGAACAATTGCCAGTCGAGATCATCCCGGCTGCCAAACCCGTGCTCGCGGTGGAAGGCGAGAAACCGGTCCTGAAAGACGGAGCAGACACCGCCGTGGTCAGCGGCAAAGGTTTCCGCGTCGCCTTCGACAAGAAGACCGGTGCGATCTCCGCGCTCGAATACGCGGGCAAGCCGGTCTTCAAGCCAGGTCACGGCCCCGCCTTCAACGCCTTCCGCGCACCGGTGAACAACGACAACTGGGCGCTGAACCAGTGGTTCGCCATGGGCCTGCGCGAACTGGTGCCAAGCGTCGTGAAGTTCTCCATCGATGCCTCGGGTTCGAATGTCGTTCGCATCACCGCCGTCACCGACTACACCGGCGCGAAGTCGGAAAAGGTCAGCGACTTCATCTCGAACCAACTCAAGGTGCAGACCACCGGCAATCCACCGACCGACGCCACCACCTTCCGTGTGGTGAATGCATGGACGGTCTTCGCAGACGGTTCCATCTCGCAACAATCCGCGATTTCCTCCAAGGGCCGCGACATCGTGTTGCCGAAAATCGGTTTCACCATGGAACTGCCATCGTCCTATGCGAAGGCCGAGTACTACGGCCGCGGACCCGAGGAAAACTATCCGGACCGCAAGACCGCTTCCTTCTTCGGCCGTTGGTCGCGAGAGGTGAAAAATTTCTTCGAACCCTACGCCAAGCCACAGGACATGGCCAACCGCGAGGATGTCTCGTGGGTCGCCATGCGTGATGGCTCTGGAAACGGCGCACTCTTCGCCGGCTTCGGTCGCATGTCCGCCACCGTGCTCGAATACACGCCCACCGAACTCCTGATGGCCCCCCACCCCACCGAGCTTCCTAACAAACCCGACCGTGTACGCCTCGATCTCGATGCCGCCGTGCTCGGCCTCGGCGGCGCGTCCTGCGGCCCCGGCCCGATCGAGCGCGATATCCTCAAGTCCGCGCGACCCTATGGATTCGGATTCGTCATCCGCCCTCTCACCACAGAAACCGATCCCGCCACCGCGGCCCGGGTTTCCTCGCCGGACACCGCGCCTGTGGCGATCTCCGTGGATGACACGCGCAACCTCGTTTCCCTAACAAGCATCACACCGGATGCCGAAATCCGTTATTCGATCGATGGCGCTCCCGCGCAGAAATACGAAGGCCCCATCGCCATCAGCAAGGCCATGAAACTCGTCGCCCGCGCCGAGGCCAAGGGCCTGCGCCCCTCCGGCGAATCCGTGACCGACATCCCCGCGCCGAAAAAAACCGTCAAGGTTGTGCTTCTCAACGCGAGCAGCGAAATGCCCGGCGAAGGCGAGGCCTCGAAAATCATCGACCGCAACCCGGACACCTACTGGCACACCAACTACGGCCTCACCGTGGTCAAGTTCCCGCACACCTTGGAGTTCGACCTGCTCTCGCCGCAAACGCTCAAGGGCTTCACCCAGCTCCCGCGCCAGGACGGCAACGCGAATGGCCGCATCAAAGAATACGAACTCGCCGTCAGCGCCGACCGCAAGACCTGGACC
>DAISZP010000344.1:0-289 GCA_036824745.1 Luteolibacter sp. | reverse complement strand
CCTGGACCACCGTGAAAGCCGGCGCGTTCCCGAACAAAGGCGAACTCAACACCATCACCTTCGACAAACCCGTCACCGCCCGCTACGCCCGCTTCACCGCGATCTCCGAACAAGGAGGCAACGACTTCGCGTCCTGTGCGGAGGTTTCTTTTCTCACAGATTGAGGATTGGGTGCGGCTGGCGTCAACAAACACAGCCAAGGCAATGGCGATTGAAGCGTTCCTAACGGTTCAAAACCTGACCGGGCCAGCAGATTTCTGAGCGATCAGGGCGGCAACTTCCTTCTGTG
>DAISZP010000343.1:0-6251 GCA_036824745.1 Luteolibacter sp. | reverse complement strand
CGCCGCCGCAGGCGTCTTGGAAAACGACCTTGATCCCCCGGCGAACGCCATGCTCGCCGTGCTCGACTCACCGCCCTCACACGGCACCCTCACCCTCAACTCCAACGGCAGCTTCACCTATCTGCCCACCAACGGATACACAGGACCCGATTCCTTCACCTATCACGCCACCGACGGCCTGCTCGATTCCAGCACCGTCACCGTCAGCATCAGCGTGAACCCCGTGGCCTCCAGCATCCTGCTCAACCCCAGCTTCGAAGCCGGATACGACGGATGGACCACCACCGGAAACCAATCCGTCGAGTGGTATGCCCCCACCGATGGCCTCAGAGTCGCAGATTTCAACAGCCAGGACCGCGTGCCGAACGCCACCCTCTCCCAGTCCTTCGCCACCACCCCCGGCCAATCCTACATCCTCACCTTCGACGCCGGCATCCTCGCCTACACCACGGATTCCCAATCCGCCGAAGTCAAGGTCACCGGAAACGGCCAGCTTCTAGCAGAAACCATCAACCTCCAGGGCGATGGCACCGGCATCCCCCGCTGGACCGAGAAGGGATACGCCTTCACCGCCAACAGCGCCACCACCACCCTCACCTTCCGGGACCTGTCCACCGCCACCATCGGCATCGACTTCCTCATCGACAACGTGCGCGTTTACACCGCCAGCATCCAAGCCGCCGCCGCCTATCAGATGCCGGAGCCCGAGCTCGGCACCCCGTCCATGTCCGTCGCCTCCGGTGAAACCTCGCTCACCATGCACGCCGCACAAGCCGGCACCTACATCCTCGAACAATCCGACGACCTCACCCACTGGCAGGTCATCGATGAAATGCACTGTGAAACCGGCGACACCGTCCGCTTCCACGACGCCCCGGAGCCCACCGCACCCAAGATGTTCTACCGCATCGGCTTCCGCTACTGAGCCGCCCATGGCTGGGACGATCCGTCCCAGCCCGTCGTGGGGACAAGATGAACCACGGAGACGCAAAGAAGATTCCATTCATTCTTCTCTGTGATCTCTGTTTCCTCTGCTGCTCTGTGGAAAAAAGATGGGGAAGGAACCAACTGTTGGCGTCGCCCCCGTCTAACCATTTCCTCCATCGACAAAGTTCCCCGCCGGCCCTATTCACGGCCATGCATGCGCACACATCCAGCGCGGTGCCTTCGCACACCGCGCGCCGGCGGGCCGCCACATCGTTGTTAGCCGCCGCCCTCTGCCTCATCACCGCCACTCCCGCCCGAGCGGATTTTTCCGGCACCGACTCTCTCTCCAAGAACCGCGGCAACTGGCAGTTCGTCACCCTAGCCGGAAACTCCTCCCTCGTTTTCCGCAATTCCCGCCTCGAGTTCCTCGCTCCGAATCCCGCCGCCCAGAACACCACCGGTGCCCTTTGGCTGCCGAACTTCGGCTCCACCACCAAGCCCTGGTTCGCCCAGGTGGACGTCCACCTCGACAAGCCCGCCATGCCGGACGACAGCTACCTCGAGCTCGGCCTCAGCCTCGAATCCTCCTCCGCCACCACCGGCGTCTGCGGCCAGATGATGACGCGCTACCACGCCAAGGATGGCCCGGACGGCACTGATATCACCTTCAAGACTCAAGACGGCCTCTTCGACGGCATCGGCACCAGCCTCAAGAACGCCACCCTCCGCCTCCACTACGATCCCACCCGGAAACACATCGTCGCCAGCGTCTTCGACGGATACTTCTGGCTCTACTCCAAGCCCCTCGACGTCCAACCGTGGAAACTCAAACCCGGAGACGTCTTCTACCTCAGCCTCATCGCCAGAAACGCAGGCCCCACACCCGACGGCCTCGCCCTCGCCTCCGGACCCGCCCATTTCAAGAACTTCCAATGCGGCCCCGCCCGGCCCGAGATCGTCGTCCACCAACCTGCCGGCACACCCATCGCGGATGACAAGCACACCCGCACCTTCGGCAGCGTCACCCTCGGCAAGCGGGGCTCCATGACCTTCTTCCTCCGCAACGAAGGCACCCGCGCCCTGCAAAACATCGCCGTCCGCATCGATGGCGTCCACGCCAAGGACTTCATCGTCAGCTCCGCCCCCGCCGCCAAGATCCTCATGCCCGGCGAAGACACCCGCTTCACCATCTCCTTCCGCCCCAAAGCCGCCGGAAACCGCAAAGCCAAACTCCACCTCCTCAGCAACGACGCCGACGAAGCCTCCTTCGACGTCACCCTCACCGGCCGCGGCAAGAACCCCTGAGCGCCACAGCTTGACCAACCGTGCCCGGTTTTCATTTCATGAGTGATCGGATGAAACTCTGAAGCACAAACCCATGAAAACCCTCCTCCTTGTCGGTCTGAATGTCTTGTGGTTGGCACACGCCAAAGCGGAGCTCGGTGCTATCGGAGCGTTGCTTTCAGCAACAACTGCCGCACCCATAACGGCGAGCGGGATGTACTCGGGTGAGCCATACGGGGAAGCGTTGTATGATCTCGTCAACAGTGGGGCCTTGCTCGTGGCACACGAGCTTTCCACGGCTTCTGAGACGGCAAGAACCGACGTTTTCCGACTTTCCGATGGGCGACATGTGGCGATCACTTCGCGTGCCGCCAAATCAGGGGCCGTGTTCGGGATTGTGAACTTTCGCATCACTTCGAATGCCCAGGACAAGCTGACACGGAACACTCCGAAAGTGGATGTGGTGGACCTTCCGGGGAAACAGGCCGCCCAAGCCGCTCCGGAAGCGCCCGCTCCCACCGATGTCCGGTTGAAAATGTCCAGCTCGTCGAGCGACGCCAAAGGCAAACGAACCGAGTCCCGGGAAGTCGTCATCACTGCGGAAAAACCGGGCTTCGTTCATCTATGGCACTACGAAGGTGGAAAACCCATGGTGGCACCGCTACTTCCCAGCCCCGATGGAGCTTCCTATTGCCGCAAGGTGGCGTATGAAGCGCGGGAGTCCGGAGGACAGTCCGGAGACGCGGTCTTCACCTATCGGTTCATCGCCGGACCCGGTGAGAAGGAACTGGGCGAAACCGTCGAATTGTGGAATCACCGCCACATCAGTTACGACGACTTCGCCAAGGGCCTGCGTGAGATTCAAGATCCTACCGGCAAGTGCCTGCGCGCCGTTCCGCTGGATCTCGCCCCGTTGGGCGATGAGGCCTTTCTAATGGAAGTGACGGACACGCCCGCGCGGCCTCGACCACACCAGTGGGCATTTCATATCTGGCATCCCACCTACCCGGGCGGGAACACCCAACTGCCATCGAGTGTGGCAGAGGCAGGGGTGAGGATCGGGTATTTGATTACAGCCCAAAACGATAATCAGAAGCTCGGCCGCATCTCACAACGGGATGGGAAGTTCATCGCGCATCTCAAGTTTGATTACGGCTCCTCCAACGGATTTGACGGCGTGATCACCCCCGAATGCCCGGTGGAATTCGAGGCGCACGCATTTTCCGGCTTTGTCCTTCGCGTCTTCGGAGTGCTCACCGAAGAACCTGAGGCCATGCCGTTTCTGCTCAAACAGCTGCGAAAGGACCTTCATGGACGCAAATGGGAGAGCTTGATAAAGCCATGAGCGCGGACCATTCGCAGTCGGCATCTCTCGTTTCCATCCCATGAAAACCCTCGCCCTCCTCTCCGCCGCCCTCGCACCACTGCTGCCGTTGTCCTCCGGTGCCGGCCAAGTGAAGATCACCACCATGGTTTTCAAAGCGCCGGATTCCGTGAACCTCCCCGCGCAGGTCCGCGTCATCAGCAAGAGCGAGTGGCAACAAACCCTGCGAACCCTCGCCAGCACGAAAGGCACCGATTTGTGGGTGACACCCAGCGCCAGGACCACATCAGGGAGAACCACCCAGGTGAACCTTCCCGATCCAAAGCCCGCAAGCCTCAGTCAGCACGATGACGAGCCGGTCTTCCCCATCAGCCGCATCGAATACACCCCGAAGGAAACACGCGGCGGCATCGAGCTGATAGGAAACTTCAAACTCAAGCCCGGCACCACGCGTGACAAAGCCGCTTCCGGAACCGTCACCGCCGCCAAAGTCCGCGGACGCATCCCCCACGGCAAAATCATGACCTTCGCCATCGGCGGCCTCTTCTTCGCGCTGGAGCCTTCCAAGGTGGAATGACGCGGAAACCGCCGACTGATGCCATGAATCTCAGCAAACGCCCCCTCGATTGGTTTCTGTTAGCGCTCGCCTTGGCCTTCACCATCGTGGCCCTCATCTCGTTCGCCGATTTCTCCGGCAAACCCGCCCCCCTTTGGCGACAGATCGCCCTCTTCACCGGCCTCGCCCTCTGCCTGCTGGTCACATGTCTCAGCATCCGCTCCGGGCGATATCGATAGAGTAAACGGAAATGAAAGCCAAAATCACAAGCTGAACGATTGCTTTAGCGAAATCAGATCTTCTTTCAGATCTTCCGCCATGGCCATGGTGTAGATCCTGCGGATCTTGCCGAGGTTTTGCAGCTAGACAATTTTCTTCAGATCGCTTGCGCGTGCCTTCCAACTGATGCCATCGGTGACCAGAAGGAATGCGGTGTCATCCCGCTTCTGTTCCACGATTCGCAGGATGTCACCGAGGACATCGGTTTGTTTACTACCCGTGGCATTGAATGCCTTCACCTCGATCAGAATGTGGGCGTCTGCGGCATCCGGAATTGCAAAATCCGCCTTCTCGCTACTCACGCCGCTAGCGCCAGTGAACTGCTTTCCCAACAGACTTCACCAACCGTGAGTTCCTGTTTTGCCAATAGCTCCCTCGATACGCCCAATCAGATCGGTTCTTCGGATCGCCGAAATGAGTTCATGATGCAGATCCTCAGCATCAGGGAGCTTGTCCAAACTCAGAATTCTTTCGCCGGTTTCCTCCGAGGCGTCATTGAAATACGAATACAGAACGGCTCCAGTCAGAATCTGGCAGCCTTTCGGATTCTTCTCGATCCAGTCTGCAATGAAATCTTCGGGGTTCATTTTTCTTCTCAGTTTTTCGGATTGGCGCTTGATGAACCGGAATCGGATAGCGCCCATTGACCGCGATTAGAATGTATCAGAACACCCAAATCACGCAGCACTTGGAGTTGCTGGCGGATTTTTGCCCTGACGTTTTTATTCAGCGGAAACATCCTCATCAACTCGACCTCTAATTGGTAAGCATCGCGAGTAGTGAATCCACGCCAGCCAGAGGCTTGAATTCCACTCAAAACTGCTAGTGCCCATCCGCGCTGGCTGACTTGGATGGATTGAAGGGGCTTGAGGCGCGAGTAGTGGTTGGCTACTTGCTGACGAGACCGAACGACTCCTTGTTCGACGATGCGAACCCTCGTATCTGGAGCGATCCGACTCAAATCGATATTGCACCCCACCCAACCAGCACGCCGAGCAGTGGCAGACAGTGGCTTTCTCGGAATAATTGCATGCTCCGTTAGGGCGAATGACGGAATTACGATCAAATCCCGCACCATCCATTGAATCAAATCATAGCGCATGAGCACTAATGCGGGTGATGTGTCGCTCTTAACGGCAGAGACCATCGCGTCATAGGCTCCATCTGGAACACGCGGCCCAATCTTCGATTTCGTGCTCTTGAGTTGAAAAGGCATCCCGCAACAACTGCAGGTAAAGTCAACCGCTTTGGAATTGGCTGTTGTCCGTGTGAGATTCGACAAGCAACCCGGACAATATCCTTCTTGCGACATCCATGTTTCCGTGATCACGCGGGCCTTCTGAGTAGGATTCACGTAATCCGCGCCCAGCACTACTGGCATGTTTAGATTCATGAAGCTCGGATGAAACTATTGTTGTTCCTCAATTTGACGTAAACTACATGCCATGAATCCTCTAGCGCAGCCTATGATTGCTGCCCATATACCGAAACCTCGGAAACCGTTGCAGCATGCCGACAGTGTCCGACAGGTTGCCGTTTAGCTTGAACTCCTCCAATGGCTTCATGCTGCAATTGTAGACCCGCCAACTGCTGGAAGAAAGAAAATACTGTTCTTGCGAACAACCTGTGAAATCATGTGAATAAGGTGCCTCGATTGCGGACCAATGGCCAAGCTAGAAAACATGGCAATATTCCCCAATCCTGGCAAATCCGCTCCGGATTCCTCGTGGCCCACACAACACCCTACGGATCAATCACATCCGCCACAGGCCGCACGCCTCCCAGCCCCGCCTGCACGACTCCCGGCCCCGTCTGCACAGCTCGAACCTCCGCCTGCACGACTCCCGGCCCCGCCTGCACGACTCCCAACCCCGCCTGCAC
>DAISZP010000342.1:0-6267 GCA_036824745.1 Luteolibacter sp. | reverse complement strand
CCAGCCAGTTCACCACGCCTTCTCTAACGGTCAGCACCACCTACTGGGTGCGCGCCGCCAATGTGGCCAGTCCGCTCGGCGTCGCCTCAAACGCGGTGCGCCTCACCATACTCGGGGATCGCCCCGCCGCCATCACCGCGCAGCCGCAGTCCCAGACCATCTCCAACGGAGCCTTCACCACCCTCAGCGTGACCGCCAGCGGGCTCGCCCCGTTCACCTATCAATGGTATCAGGGCCCCAGCGGGGATACCTCGGTCCCAGTCGGAACGAACGCCGCCAGCTTCACCACGCCCGTTCTATCAGCCACCGCGAGCTACTGGGTGCATGTCTCCAATCTGTCCAACCCCGGCGGAGTGGATTCGGAAACCGCCACCGTCACCATTCCCGTGCAGTCTCCCGCGGCGGTCGTCACTCCGCCCGCCGCCGCCCTCATCGCGCGGGGCACCAGCGCCGCCTTGAATGTCTTCGCCAGCGGCACCGCCCCGCTCGTCTATCAATGGTACCAGGGCATCAAGGGCGATGTCTCCACTCCCGTGGGCACCAATTCCCCGACTCTGACCACACCCGCGCTTGCCGCCGATGCCAGCTTCTGGGTCCGCGTTACCAATGCCTTCAACGCTACCGGAGACGACTCCAGCGCCGCCTTGGTCACCGTCAACGATCCCGCGGCCATCACCACGGCTCCCGCCTCCGTTTCCATCGATTACAACACCGCCACCACCCTGCACGTCGTCGCCGCGGGCACCTCACCACTTATCTATCAGTGGTATCGCGGCACCACCGGAGACACCAGCCACCCCGTGGGAGGAAACTCACCCTCATTCACCACTCCGGACCTCATCACCACCACCAGCTACTGGGTGAACGTCAGCAACACCGTGAGCCCGGGCGGTGCCAGCTCCGCCAGCGCCGTCGTCACCGTGGGTCCCTTCGTTCCCGTCCAGATCACCACCCAGCCGCTGCCCGCCACCGTCAATCGCGGGGAAACCGCCGAGCTCAGCCTCGCCGTCACCGGTTCCGTGGCCATCGCCTGCCAGTGGTATCAAGGTCCCGCCGGAGACACCAGCCACCCGCTCGGCACGGACTCCCTGAATCTAACCACTCCCGAGGTCTTCGTCGCTTCGAGCTACTGGGCGCGCGTTTCCAACGGCGGCAGCTCCGTGGACAGCGACGTGGTGGAGGTGACTCCGCTATCCGTCACCGACGTGCAACAGCCCGCCGGCACCCACCTCATCGACGGCACCACCACCAAGAGTTATGGAAACGTCCTGATCGGTTCCAGCAAGACCCTCGTCTTCACCATTCAGAACACCGGCAGCGTGGATCTATCAGGCCTGCTCGTCACGAAAACCGGCACCCACGCCGCGGACTATCAGATCACCCAGCCCGCCGCCACCACCCTCGCTGGCGCCGCCACCACCACCTTCAGCGTCGCCTTCAAGCCCACTGCGGCCGGGACGCGCACCGCCACCATCCACCTCGCCTCCGCGCTCACCGGCGAGCAGGCCTTCGATGTGAACCTCACCGGCACCAGCGCCAAGCCCGTGCCTGAGATCTCCATCCAGCAGCCGCTCGGCACCGATCTCATCGATGGCAAGGTGAACCGCAGCTTCGGCACCGCCAAGGTCGGCAAGAGCGGCCGCAGCATCACCTTCAACATCGTGTCCGCCGGCACCGGAGACCTCACCAACATCAAGTTGGCGGTCACCGGCACACAGAAGAGCGACTTCATCGTGACCAAGCCCGCAAAGACCGTCGTCCCCGCCGGCACCTCCCTCGCCTTCAAGGTCACCTTCAAGCCCACCGCCGCCGGAGCGCGCATCGCCACGCTCCAGGTAGGCAGCAACGACGCCAACGAGAATCCCTACGACATCAAGCTCTCCGGCCAGGGAGTTCCTTGAAACTCTCCGCCTCCTGCTGGAAGGCGGCTCGCGCGGCAGCGCCAACGGCGTGCCACCATACCAGCCCAGCCCATCGGGCTGGGTGATCGTTGGTAAAATCACCGAGGGCCAACGGCCCCGATTTATCATGGCTGACCTAGCGCGGACACCGCCGCCATGGAACGGGCCGTTGGCCCTCCGAATTCGTTGTCGGCTTCTTCCCAGCCCGTTGGGCTGGGCTGATATGGAAAGGGCCTTTGGCCCGGAATTTGCCAAGCGCCCAATATGCGGACGCTGCTCACAGTCTCCGGAAAATCCTTGTGAACTCCACGGATTATGACAAACCCGTTCCAAACAAACTTCGCCGGATATCCTACGAGCAAAGACTGTTTGGCAAAAGAATTCCATGAATACCCCGACAATGAATTACAAACCTATTGCACTTGTAGTTTTTGCTCTGAGCGTCTTTCCGCTGCACTCTGCCGATGCAGCATCGCCCATCGTGTCAATCCCTCAAGCCGCTTGGGACTTTTATGCCTCAGGATTGGGATCGGAGTCTCACGGGGACGGGATGGTGGGTTGGACGTTTTATGTGACCAACCCGGTTACAGTCACCCAAATCGGTTGGCATGACCGAGGCGGTGATGGACTTTCCCGCGCGTTTCAAGTCGGATTGTGGCAAGCCACTTCAGGGGGCTTTTCGGCAGGTAGTTCTGTTGTGGAATTGCTAGGAACCGCCGGTTCGGGTTTAATTATTCCAGGCGGGACCGAGGCCATTTTGAATGGATACTTTCGAGTGGTGGACCTCGCCGTGCCGATTGTGCTACAGCCCGGAAGCTACCAGATTGCCGGTCTGGATACGGCATCGACGACTGACCCTATTACGTACATGTGGGATGGCGGCCTCGGAATTTACGACACTCCTGATGTGTCGGTGGGAGCATTCTTCTATGGGAACATGACGGGAAGCGGCTACCCACCAATGCCATCAGGATTCACCTGGGTAGATAGCAGTCATTTCTATCTTGCGTCCGGGCTGGAAATGGGACCTATGCTTTTCGTGGTTCCTGAGGCATCTACCTCTATTCTTATGATGTTTGGTTTCGCGATGGCGTTATCGCGACGTCGGGTTAATCGGCGATAATTCGAACCTCGTTAGGTCCGGTTTCGGCCAACAGGCATTGCCGGCTCCTCGGCCTCCGTGCGCCCCTTCAGGGCGCGGGTTTGTCAGGGGGGGCGATTTCCCTGCGGTCACCGATCACGCCGTTGGCGTGGCAGAGCTCACTTATCCGTGGGCTTTGTGGGTTTGGCGGCGGTTTTTTCGATGAACTCGATGATTTTCCCGGCGACGTCGGTTTTTGAGGAGTGCTCGATGCCTTCGAGGCCTGGGGAGGAGTTCACTTCCATGACGACGGGGCCGTGATTGGAGCGGAGGAGATCGACGCCGGCGACGTTGAGGCCCATGGCTTTGGCGGCGGCGATGGCGGTGCGGCGTTCCTGTTGGGAGATCTTGACGTTTTCGGCAGTGCCGCCGCGGTGGAGGTTGGAGCGGAATTCGCCTTTTTCGGCCTGGCGTTTCATGGAGGCGACGACCTTGCCGCCGACGACGATGCAGCGGATGTCCGCGCCATCGGCTTCCTTGATGAATTCCTGGACGAGGATGTTGGCGTTGAGGTCCTTGAAGGCCTCGATGACGGATTTGGCGGCGTTTTCGGTTTCGGCAAGGACGACGCCGACGCCCTGGGTGCCTTCGAGCAGCTTGATGACGAGAGGGGGGCCGCCGCAGATCTTGAGAAGCTCGCGGGTGGCATCGGTATGGTGGGCGAAGCCGGTGACGGGCAGGCCGATGCCGCGCTTGGCGAGGATTTGCAGGGAGCGGAGCTTGTCGCGGGAACGGGCGATGGCGACGGATTCGTTCAGGGTGAAGACGTTCATCATCTCGAACTGGCGGACGACGGCGTTGCCATAGAAGGTGTGCTTGGCGGCGATGCGCGGGATGACGGCATCCGCGACGAGTTCCTCGCCATCGACGTAGATGCGGGGCTTGCGCGAGGTGATGTTCATGTAGCAGCGGAGGTAATCGACGACGCGCACTTCGTGGCCCCGGTTTTCCGCGGCATGGACGAGGGCGGCGGTGGAGTAGAGTTTCGGGTTGCGGGAGAGGATGAGGATCTTCATGCGGAAGTGCGTGACGCGACGAATGATTCGGCGGGGAAACGGTCAATGACAATCGGCGGCGAACGCGTGCTTGCCGGGTCCGGGTTTCTCTGCATGCTGGCTGGCATGGAACCGGTAACGGATCGATTGAAGAATTTCCTCCAGTATGTGGCCGTCAAGCTGATCGACGAGCCGGGGCAGGCGCAACTGAAGGTGGCGGAGTTGGGGCCTAAGAAGCTGCGCTTCAAGCTGGTGCTGGCGAAGGCGGATGTGGCGATGTTGATCGGCCGCAATGGGTTCACGGCGTCCTCGATCCGCAATGTGCTGAAGGCGGCGGCGGAGAAGGAAGGGGTGCAGGTAACGCTGCAAATCCACTCGCACGAGGAGGAAGCGGAGATGCTGGCCAACGGGGAGCATTGATGGGCGGTCCATCGTCCGGACGAATGGAAATTTCCTGAACTGGCCGCAATGACCGATTCCCGGACGCCATCCGCCCCAGTGGAGACCGCGGGGCTGTTTCTCAAAGGTTGTGTCCTGTTTCTCCTCAGCGTGGGCGTCGGTCTGCTGGCCGCGCAGAAGCTCAATCTCGGCAACGTGCCGGGCATGGTGGTGGGGGCCTCGATCTTCGGGGTGGGCGCGTATGCGCTGATGAATCTCCGGGATACGCCGCCGGCGCTGTGGATGGTGTTTTCACTGAAGCTCTTCACGGTGATCGCCTACAAGCTGATCACGGTGGTGCTGGTGAGTTTCCTGATGAAGGACTGCGGCATCAGCGATGCGAACGCGCAGTGGATTTTCGGGATTTGGGGCATGTTCATGTCCATCGCCACCTTGTTGGCGGGATCGCTGACGGATGCCTTGGGGCTGCGCAGGACCTTGCTCACAGGAATCGTGCTGTGCCTGGTGACGCGGGTCGTGTTACTTTGCAGCGGAAACTCGGCGGTGGTCTTGTTGTTAGGGTTGATCCCGCTGGCGGTGGGTGAGGCGCTGTGCACGCCGGTGCTGGTGGCGGCGACGCGCAAATACACCAATGCGGCCCAGCGCTCGGTGGCGTTCTCGGTGTTCTACGCGATCCTGAATCTGGGTTTCATGTTCGCTTACTTCATCCGCGATGGCGTGCAGACCGAGGCGGTGCAGGTGGGAGAGGTGTTTCACATCGCGGGCTTCGCGCTGAGCCCGCAGAGGCTGCTTTTCCTGGTGAGCGTGTCGATCGAGGCGCTGGCGCTGCCCTTCATCCTCATGCTGCGCAATGACGGTGGATCGGTCAAAACGGGCTCCTCCTGGTCCGCCACCCTCACATCGGCGGCCGTGGAAACCGGGCGTTTGTTCGGCACCTTGGTGCGGCACCCGGCGTTCCGGCGCTTGTTGATCTTCCTGTTGATGATCGGTTTGCTGAAGATCGTCTTCAACATCATGGACGCCGTGTTGCCGACCTTCGCCGAACGCGAGATCGGTGCCGAAGGCGCGAAGTCCGTGGGCCGCCTCAACGCGGTGAACAGCATCCTCATCCTCGTTCTTGCGCCCTTGGTGGGAACGCTGACCCGCAAGCTGCCCGCGTATTCGATGGTGATACTCGGTGGTTTCATCACGGCGGCTTCGTTCACCTTCATGGTGATGCCCGCGGGGAATTTCCAAGGCTTGGTGGAAAGCCCGTTCGGCGCATGGTTCGGCCACGAATACCTCCGGCTCTCCGGGGTGATCCATCCCTACCTGATCATGATCCTGCTGTGGCAGGTCGTGTTTTCCATCGGCGAGGCGTTTTACTCTCCGCGGGTTTACGAATACGCCGTCTCCATCGCGCCCAAAGGTCAGGAGGCCTCTTACGCCTCGCTCTCCGCAGTGCCTTTGCTCATGGGCAAGCTCATCAACAGCGCCGCCTTCGCCGGCTTGCTCACCCAATTCTGCCCGGCCGTCGGACCGCGGGATCCCGGCAAAATGTGGCTGATCGTCGGCCTGCTGGTCCTCGTCGCGCCTGTGGGATTGCTGGTGTTCCGCCGTTTCATCCAGGTGCCGGAAGAGGGCAGGGAAGCTTGATTTTTCAAGGACTTGAGGGAAATCCGGGAAATTTTTCCGGATTCGGACTTGCGCGGCGAGGGGGGCTTCTATTGATTCCGCCATGGCGGACATTTCCCTTGGTCTTTCCTTTGACGACGTGCTTCTGGTGCCGGCTTTGAGCTCGGTTCTTCCCGGTGAAGCGGACCTTTCCACCCACGTGACGACGGACATTCCG
>DAISZP010000341.1:0-6267 GCA_036824745.1 Luteolibacter sp. | reverse complement strand
GGGGGCGGGGTTGTTGTCCCGCTTCATGAATGATCTGTCATCGCATGTGATCTTGGATCACTATTTCCACCTCACTTGATGTTCGAGATCGTCTGGAAGATGGCGGTGATCATCAGGTAGGCCATGGTGCCGATGAGGCCGGCCATGATGATGAGCACGGTGGGCATGACGAGGGCCATGATGCGCTGGAGGTCCTTGTCGAGCTCCTTGTCGTAACGCTCGGCGGCGCGGCGCAGGGCCATGTCGATCTTGCCGGTCTGCTCGCCCACGGAGATCATGTCGATGAGCAGCGCCGGGAACGAGCCGTTGCGGATGAGGGCTTTGGAAAACGAGCGGCCGTCGCCCACCTGGTCGATCACCTGGTTCAGCGCGCTGCGCAACGAGTGGTTCTGGGTGGCGTCGCGCGAGAGTTCGAGCGCGCGCAGCAGGGGCAGGCCGTTGCCGACGAGGTTGGCCATGGTTTCCAGGAACTGGACGTAGAAGCGGCTGGTGATGACCGGACCGAGCAGCGGGAGCCGCAGTTTCATTTGGTCCCACGCGGGCTTGTTCGCCTCGTTGTCCTTCCATGCCTTGAAGAAGATGGCGGCGGCCACGACGATGAGCAGGATGACGAGCCACCACTTGCCGACGAAGTCCGAAATGGCGATGAGGATGGCCGCGCCTAACGGAACCTTCGCGCCGGGCGTGCTCTGGATGAGCTGGGTGAGCTGCGGAATGAGCGTGGTGACGAAGACGATGGAAACGCCGATGCCCGCGAGGATGAGGAAGGCCGGATAGATCATCGCGAGGATGAGGCGGCTCTGCAGTTCGGATAGAGTCTTGAGATAGTGCGCCTGGCGCTTGAGGATGGTGTCGAGCGCGCCGGATGCCTCGCCCGCCGCGGCGAGCGAGCAATAGAGGGGGCCGAAGCTGGGACTCACTTTCTTGAGCGCCTGGGAGAAATTGACGCCATCCCTGACAATCTGGCGGATCTTGAAGGAAACGGCCTTGAGGTTGCCGAGCTCCTGACGGTTTTCCATCGACTTGAGCGCCGGCTCAAGCTGGAGGCCCGCGCCTAACATGTCGGAGAGCTCCTCGGTGAAGAGCACGACCTCCTGGCGCTTCAGCTTGATCGGCCCCTCGGGGATTTCATCCTCCTTGGTTTCCTTCTTCGCGGCGGGACGTGGTGCTTCCTCCGCTTTCGCCTTGCCGCTTTTCGCCGGTGATTTCTTCGCCGAGGGAACCGCGGCGGAGCTGGACTCCTTGAGGTTCACCGGTTGCAGGCCCTTTTTATCGAGCATGCGCAGCGCCTCGGGACGATCCGCGGCATCGATCTCACCGGTGGTGACGGAACCGTTGGAGGCGAGGGCTTTGTAGGCGAAGACGGGCATGGGTGGAGTGGAAAGTGATCAGTGGGAAGTGAGAAGCGACCGCAGGGTTCTCATTCCGCTCCGCCGATGTCGGACGAGGTGACGGAGATGACTTCCTCGATGGTGGTCATGCCCTGCATCACCTTGCACCAGCCGTAGTTGCGCATCGGCACGTATCCATCGCGGTAGGCCTGCTCGCGGAGTTTCGCCGCCTGGGCGCTGTGGGCGACGAGTTCCTGCATGGCAGGCGTGAGCAGCACCACTTCGTAAATGGCGAGACGACCGGAGAAACCGGTGCCGCGGCAGCGATCGCAGCCTTTCGGCTGATAGGGCATGCCGGGCAGATCGAGCGGAATGCCGAGATCGACCTTGTCCTGATCGGTGATCTCGCGCGGCACCTTGCAGTTCGGGCAGAGGCGGCGGACGAGGCGCTGGGCGAGGAAGGCGCGCACGGCGGCGGAAACGAGGAAGGGTTCCACGCCCATGTCCACCAGACGGCTGATGCCGCCCATGGCGTCGTTGGTGTGGAGGGTGGAAAACACCAAGTGACCGGTGAGAGAGGCGCGGATGGCGATTTCCGCGGTCTCAAGGTCGCGGATTTCCCCGATCATCACGATGTTCGGGTCCGCCCGGAGGATGGAGCGCAAGGCGGTGGCGAAGGTGAGGCCGATCTCGGATTTCACCGCGATCTGCATCACGCCGGTGAGCTTGTTTTCCACCGGGTCCTCCACGGTGACGATGCGCCGCTCCGGGTGGTTCACCTCGCTGAGGAAGGAGTAGAGCGAGGTGGACTTGCCGGAACCGGTGGGGCCGGTGATGAGGATGATGCCGTTGGGCAGGTGCAGGAGCTGCTTGATCTTCGACTCCACGAAGGACTCCATGCCGAGCTTGGCGAGGTTGAATTTCTCCTGGTTGAGCAGACGCAGCGAAACGCTCTCACCCTCGACGGTGGGCACGGTGGCCACGCGGACGTCGATCGTCGCGCCTTCGAACTGGAGGTTGATCCGGCCGTCCTGCGGCACGCGGCGCTCGGCGATGTCGAGGCGCGACATGATTTTCAAACGCGCGATCACCGAGCTTTGCAGCGCCTTGATGTTTTCCGGCACGGCCACCTCGATCAGGCGGCCGTCGATCCTGTAGCGGATGCGCAGGTTCGTGGCGAGCGGTTCGACGTGGATGTCCGTCGCGCGCTGGTCCAGCGCCTCGCGGATGATCTGGTTCACAAACTTCACCACGCTCGCCTCCTCGTCGTCGTCCTGGTCGATCACGTTCGCCTCGTCCTCGCCGTTTTCGAGGTTGTTGTAGTCGAAGTCCCGTCCTTCCAAAATCTGCTCGAACGTATCCGCACCCACCCCGTAAAGCCGGCGCAGCGCCTCATGCAGGCGTTTTCTCGACGCCATGCACCAGTCAATCGGCATGTCCAGCTCCTGCGCCGCGGCCTGCCGGGCCACCAGGTTGAACGGATCGAACGTCGCCAGTTTCAGCCGCTTGTGGTCCCCCTCGCCGGTGATTTCCACCGGTAAAAGCCGGTGCCGCAGAGCGATCCGCGGCCCGCACGCCTCGCGCAGCGGAAGCGGCACCTCCGGATTCGGAATGCTGTCCAGCCACTCCAGCCCCAGATCGAGGGCCAGCTCCCGCATGTAGCGCTCCTCGTCCACCACCCCCGCGTCCAGCACATCGTCGATGGGCGAGCGCTGGCGCTGGCTTGCTGATTTCAGCACTTCCTCAAGCGCGGGGATGTCATCGCATCCGGTTCGGCGGGCGGGGTTGATCAGCAATTGAGTCATGATTGGCGGACGTCTTGTCGCTCAAAACCACCGCCCGCGCAATCTGTCTCTTGAAAATGCCACCTCACTCCGAAAAACCCCCGCCTCCCAGCAAAACCGGAGCCAGTTCCGCCAGCCACGCCGCCAGATCCGCCGCCGCCGCCGTCTCCGGCAGCGTGTCCAGATTGTCCAGCTCCCAGCGGAACACCAACTTGTAGCCATCCCACTCCCCCTGCCCGCCGCAGTCCCGCATCCAGTCCGCCGCCCGCCGGTTCTCCACCAGCGAATACCCCACCAACCGCCCGATCCCCGCGCGGTAGGCCGTCAGCCACATCACCGCCAGCAGCAAGGTCCCCACGCCCCTCCCCTGGTCATCGTCCAGCACCATCGCCGAAAGCTCCGCCTCCCCCCGGTTCTCCACGCCCCTCCACCAACTCGCCCCGCCCACCGGGGGGAACTCCCGCGCCGGATCCAGCACCGCCCACGTCATGTGCGTCTCCACATCCTGCCGCAGCAGCTTGTCCAGCATCGCATCCCCGATCATCTCCCCCGTCCTCGTCCAGAAACGCTGATACCGCGCCTCCGGCGAAAGCCGCCGATACGCCTCCGCCGCCGCCGCCCGGTCCTCCTCCACCAGTGGCCGCACGATCACCGGCGTCCCATCGCGCAATTCCAACAACAGCCGCTCCGTCTTCACTTCCCGTAAAAGTCCGTGATTTTCATAACCCTTCCCACTCTCCGCCTCTCCACCCGGGAATCAAGTTCTCAAATCTCCCCCATCCGCCGCCCCCGAGCGATTCCCTAAAAATCCGTGTCCATCCGCGTCCATCCGTGGTTCCTCTTTCCATTTCCCCACTTCAGGTCACAATTGTAATACTCATGGTCTCAATTTTCAAATCCATTGGCATAATTTCAAAGCCCATTTTGTAAATTTCCAAACCACTGAACTAAATTTTCCGACTCAGGATTTTAATTTTTCGGCTCTTTTGTCAAATTTCAGAGCTTATTTTATGCCGGATGGGCAGGGAAATTTTAAGTTTGGCTGGTGAATTTTTCTCCGTGATCCAAAAATTTACAAATCTCGTCCAATATGTCACAAATTCAGATCCAAAACGCACTTGCGGGATCCCCGTAGGATTTGCTAAGAGACCGGACATGCCACTTTCCGGTTCCGAATCGTATATTCCGACGCTTTCCGAGTTCCGCTCCTATTGGGAGGCGGTGGATGGGGTGGCGGGCACGCCCTTGTTCATCACGGATCCGCAAAACCCGGCCGGGCCGCGCCTCGGAGTGGCGGTGATGGAGACGCTCCATGACGCGTTGATCGCCCACGCGGGCGAGGTTTCCGACTGCGAGGCGGAGGTGGATCTCACGCAGGCGCGGCTGGCGGAGGCGCGGCGAGACGCGGTGGCCGCGGCGCAGGAATTCCAGCGCAAGGTGCGGGCGGACGGACGGCTCAAGGACCTGGCGCGCCGGCTGACGGCCGTGCCGGCGGCGACTTACGGCGAGGGCCCCTTCATGAAGGGCATGAACGCGGTGCGCCTGCGTTGGAAAACGGCGGAAAGCCTGCTCGGCGCGCCGTTTCCGCTCACTTCCGGGGAAACGCAGACCGGTTTCCGCACGCGGGTGGCGGCGCTGGATGCGGCCTTCGAGGCGGCGGAGGAGGCGGACCTGCTCTGGGCGCTGGCCCGCATGCGGCGGGATGAGACGCAGGCGCTCGTCCGCGCGGTGCTGGCCTCCCTGCGCGCGGCGGTGGAGGGCGAGTTCCTGCCGGAGGATCCGCTGCTCGTCTCGCTGCCACGCATCTACCCGGCGGAACGCGCCAGCGCGGAGTGAGTCTCAGAGGGTCTTGATGCGGCGCTCCAGATCCTGGCGGGGGATGAGGTCGATGACGTGGACGCTCTCGGTTTCGAGACGGAAAAGCAGGCGGTGATCGATGCCGATGCGGGCGCGCAGGGTGTCTGGGCGGAGCTTGAGGCGGACGACGCCGTGGAAGGCGTCCGGCTCACCGGCGGCGAGGCGGCCTAGCAGGACCATGGCCCCGCGGGCGACCTGCTTGGGCAGGTGGTGGAGGGTGTGGTGGAATTTTTTCGGCAGCTCGAGCACGCGCACCGGCTGGTTCCCCTCGATCTCGCCAGGGAGGAGAAGCTGATCCTCCGCATCCTCGGGCGGGCGGGCGGCGGGAGCGGGCTGGGGTTTCTTTTCGCGGAGGGATTCGAGCTCGGTAAGGGTCTGGCTGAGATCCCGGCGGAGGTTGGCGCGCTCGGCGTGCCGCTCCTTGAGGGCGGACTTGAGGGTGGAGACTTTCTGTCGGAGGTCGCGCAGGATTTCCGCGTCCACGGGGGCGGCGGGGGCGGGCTCGGTGGGCTTGGCGGGCGGGGTTTTCTCGCGGCGGGAGATTTCGGCGCGGAGTTGCTCCAGGCTGGACTGCATGCGGCGGACTTCATCGGCCTTGGCGGCGAGCTTGCGGCGCGCCTCGCGGAGTTTCTCGGTCTCCTTGGCCCCCTCGGCGAGGGCTTCATTGGCGAAACGCTTGTCCAGCCAATCGCTGGCGGGCTCGTCCGGGGAGAGGTTGAGCTTTTCGCGGGCGATGAGCATTTCATCAAGCAGATCGATGGCGAATCGTTTCTCGGAATGATGGATGGCACCCCGCCCGATCAAGATGCCCAGCGCGGGGAAGGGCGAGAAGAGCAGGGCGAGGGCGAGATCATGGGAGCAGATGAAATGATCGGCACCCGCGGCATCGGTGGCGAGTTCGCCAATGAGCTGCAGGAAGGCGGCGGGATCGTCGCGCACGAGCATGAGGCGGACGTAGTCCGGCGGGGGCTCTTGGTAGGGCGGATCCTCGACGGAGCGGCGCATGGCGAGCAGGCGCTCCACGAGATCCTTGCGGCCTTCGCGGGCGCATTGGTAGAGGGCGAACATGCAAGGGGTCTCGAATTCCGGACACCAGTCGAGGGTTTCGAGCTCGGAGGCGAGCTTCTCCCACATGTGATAGGCGCAGAGGCGGGTGATGTAGGTGAAAAGGAGGTCGGGATCGAGCTTGAGAGGATCGATGCGGTTCAGGTCCACGGGCTGTGACTTGAGGAGGCGGGCTTTATCGAAGTATTGCTCAGGGGCGGCGAGGATCTCGGCATAGGTGGCTCCGGCGA
>DAISZP010000340.1:0-6311 GCA_036824745.1 Luteolibacter sp. | reverse complement strand
CGGCTGGACCGATCCCTTCGGCACCGATCCCTCCGTGGGAGCCGGCGGACGCGCCGCCCACCTGGATTCAATCACCGATGTGATCGACAGCGGCCTGCTTCCGGGCCGGCCCACGATCTCCTACAGCGGCACCTCTGGCTATCCGATCGATGGCCTCGCATTCAACACCACCACCTTCAGCGATCCGCAGGGCGCAGGGACTTTCGGAGCCATGCAGTGGCGCATCGGCGAGGTCACCGATTCCACAGCACCGGAGTATGATGCTCTCGCACCACGCATCTATGAGGTCACGCCGGTTTGGGAAAGCGGCAGGCTCACCACGCTGCAATCCAACGTTTCCATCCCGGCCACAGCGCTGCGCAAGGGGCACACCTACCGCGCCCGCGTGCGCTATCAGGACAACACCGGCCGCTGGGGACATTGGAGCGCGCCCATCCAGTTCACCACCACCGTGGGCAACTACCTGGCCACCCTTCAGCAAAACCTCATGATCACCGAGGTGATGTACAATCCGTTAGGTCCGGCCCTGCCCGGCGGCAGCAAGGAGGACTTCGAGTTCATCGAGATTCAGAACGTGAGCTCGGTCATCACCCTGGACTTGTCCGGAGTAAGATTCACCAAGGGAGTCGATTTCAATTTCTCCAACGGAACAATCAGCAACCTTCCTCCGGGAGCCCGTGCCCTCGTGGTGAAGAACCTCGCCGCCTTCCAAGCGCGGTATGGCACCCAACTGCCCGTCGCAGGTGTCTGGGATACGACGGACAACCTCTCCAACAGCGGCGAGCAACTCAAACTCAGCTATGGCGAGGGAGATGCGATCCACGACTTCGAGTATGATGACGCTGCGCCCTGGCCCATCACACCGGACGGAGCCGGACCCTCCCTGATTCTGATAGATCCGGTGTCCCGGCCGGATCACGCGCTCGCGACGAACTGGCAGGCGAGTGCGTTGATAAACGGCAGCCCCGGCTCGGACGACAACGCCTTCGCCTTCTGGCTCGCCTCCATGGGCGAAACCGATCCGCTCGCGGACCCGGATGGAGACGGCATGAACCACCTGCTCAACTACGCGCTCGGCGGAGATCTCGTTGCGAATCCTTTGTCGGTGCTGCCTGACGTTTCCCTGATAGAAACCAGCGGCCAAACCTACCTCACGATGGTTTACCGCATCCGCAGCGGAGCGAGCGGCGTCACCGTCACGCCGGAACTCTCCACCGATCTGGGAGTGTGGGAAAATCTCGGCGTTTTCACTGAAGCCGCACCTCCGATCGTGAATCCGGATGGCACTACGACTCTGTCCGTCCGCTGCCTCAAGCCGATCTCGGCGCAACCCGCCGCCTTCGCCAGACTCCGCGTCACTCCGGAGTGATCGTCACGTTCACCCGCAGGAAATCCCGAGCGCCGGCAGGCTGCGAGGTTCTCCATGTCTGCGTCGCGGATCCATCCGGGTTGATCACTTCATCCACCAAAACCGGGGTCTGATCCCATCCGGAAAGGTTCGCTGAATGCTCAACCTGATAGAGAATGTCCGTCGCCTCGGGCAGCGTCGTGAAGGAAGTCGTCAGATAGTTTCCGGGAATCCCATTCACCTCCATGTTCTGGATCACACCGGCGGGATTCGCCGTGAATTCATGAGGATCGGTGTTCAAGGCGTACTCCAGCAGGTTGTTCAATCCATCTCCGTCGTCATCGTCGGATGCATCGCCCACCTCATGCGCGGTCTTCCAATCCTGATAGGTCAGGTCCTCAAGACCGCCGGGAACGCCTCCCGGCAGACGGCTTGCGCGCCAGCTTGCCGCCAACGAAGGGTTCGGGCGGGAGGCGGGATTGATGAGCACCAGGCTGAAACCACCGCTGTCCGCACCCGTAGGCCAGGGAGCCGCGTCATCATAGGTGAAGTCCACCAATGGGGTTCCCGCGGCCGTGGTGAGGCGGATGCGCTCACCGGAGTTGCTGAGATTTCCGGTGTAAACTCCAGCCAACGGACGATCATTTCCATAGCGGACCGCGAACGCATCGGCATCGGAAACAATCACCACCGCGGTTCCCGGCGCGAGCAGACTGCCGGGAGGGAACGTGAAAGTCAGTCCGTTGGCGAAGGTGCAGCCTGATAAATCCGCGGTCAACGCGCCCACATTGCGGATCTCCAGATACTCGAACATTTCCTTATCGGTGAACCCCGCGTTGATCTCATCCGTGGTAGGCGCCGATGGTTTGTAGAGCAGCTCGCTGATCACGACCGGAAGATCATCCGTGTTCGCTCCCGCCGTGAACTGCGCCGGGGAGGACCAGTGGCTCCATCTGCCTGATAGATCCTTGTGCCGGACGCGCACCCGGTAGCTGTTTCCCGTTTTGCAGACGTTTCCGGGAACGGTGAAGGAAGCCGACCAAGCGGGCAGTTCGCCCGTGTCGTATTCCGCGGACCATTCGAGTTTGAATTTCTCCAACGGATCATAGGCCGGCGCGCTTGGGTCGGTGATTTTGGCGACCCGCCATTGGACAGATGCGAAATCACCGGCACCTTGTGGATCGGAAAACGCGCTTTGCGAGAATGTCAGTTGGTTCGTCGGATAACCGACCGGCCCCTGATAGACCAGCGTCGGCGTGGCCGGCATGACGGAGCCCTCGCTGTTGGAAACCCCGAGCTGGAGTGAATCGAGAAACGCCGCGCGGCTGGTAATGGAACCGATGTCGCCCGGCCATGAGCCGCCCACCCAGGCGAAGTTTTTCATATCCGCCACCAGGTTCGCTAGCGAGACCGCGCCCGCGCCGCCGAGGCCGTTGTAGTTTCCGGCATCCGCCGGTGCGTTTTTCCAACGGATCGAATCCGCGGCAACGAATGGACTGATGACCGCGGCGAACTGATCTAACAGCGGATTGATCTGATCGGGCTGCCAGAGAAGATCGCGCACTTCGCGCACGGCATTGAAATAGACCGGATAGAGCGCCGGGTTCGGCGGCGAGTCGAAGATCGAGGACCACACCTTGTCTTTTCCCTCGTTCCACGTCGGCCCCCAGGTCGCGTCCACGTCATTGGGGAGAATCCAGAGTTTTCCGAGATGATTGGTCTGGTCGGTGAAATCGGGCTCGAAGTAGCACGCGCCGTTGTTGTCGCCGGTGGGCCAGTAGTCGTAGTGCCTGACGGCCTGACAGAGCGCGTGATAATACGACCAGCGGTCGAGATTCGTGTAACGTTTCACGAACGCGTCGTCCTTCGCGGCATTCAGGTTGTTGTAGATGTTCCCGTGGTCCGATCCATCGCTGACCGCATCCGGCGCCTGATAGCGCTGCTGGGAGGCTCCATCCGTGGCATCGCGGGTGAGTTTGTAGAGGTTTCCTTTCTGCAACTGGTGGGAATCGAGGAAATCCCCGTTGTAGTCCTCATGGATCATGATGAGGCCCCAGAAGTCACCATGCCATGCGTCGGCCTGCTCGGCGGCGGTGGTGACGGTGCGGAAGTGGCCCCAGTTGGAGCGCGGCGCGGGAATGCCGAGTTTCCGCCAGAGGTGGAAGTTCACCACCTCGTTCAACGAGTACGTAAGGGTGCCGCGGTTTTCCCAACAGTTCTCAGTGGTCATGCTTTTCCACTTGGTGGGAAGCAGGTCTCCGTCGTTGTCACGGTTTTGAAACGGGTAACCGTCGTTGAAGAAGAAACGGAATCCACGCTTGCTGGTGAAATAATAGCGGCCGTTTCCTCCATGGAGGCGGAAGCGGATGTGGTCATACACCACGCCATCGAAAACGATGGCCCCCTCCCAGTTTTCATAGGTCCATCCCGGTGTGTTTCCGGTGAGTTGGTCCGCGGAATTGTAGGCCACGCACTGGTCGTAGTCCGCCTTGCGGCAAAGGAACTGATAGACGGGCAGCGTGTTGAGCGTGGCGGAGGGAACACCCTGGTAGTCCGGCACGCCATTGTAAACAAAACACGCGAAGTTGCGGGAAAGATCATCCGCGAACGGCGCGCGGTTGGAAATGCCGTGCCCATCCGTCGCGGTGACGCGGTAACGGACCAAGGTCCGGTGCGCCTGCCCCGGAATGGTGGCGGTGAACACGCCGTCACCCGCGATCGTGTCGCCACCGAGCCCGTCGTCACGCATCGTCAAGTTCGTCCAGTTCGCGGGATTCTCGAAGTCCGGATTCGGCGTGTGGGCCTGGCTGGTGTCGATGTTTCGATTGACGATCGGCAGCGGCAGCCTCGCGGGAATGAAAGCTCCCGGAGCGACGATCTGATAGGAAAGCGTGGCGGAGGCGACGCCGTTTGAATCGGATAGATCCGCGGTGACCGTGATCGGCGCACCGGATGCGGGATTCAGCGGCGTGTGGACGACGTTTTCGATGTTGGGCCCCGGGTTCAGTTTGAACTGGAGGTTCTGCGCGCCCGGCGAGGCCACTTCACCGGTGAGTTGGATGCTTGGGGCAACGGAAGCGCGCCACGAGCTTCCCTTCGTGGCATCCAAATTCGGATTCACCAGCTCGGCGGAGGCTCCCTCGCCATCCGCCGCGCAAGGCCATGGAAAACCGGATTTGTAGGAAACCTCGGAAACCACCACGTCCGTCGCGTTTCTCAGACGTATGGTTTCGCCGTCCGAACTCAAAGACTTCGCGTAAGGCCCCATTGCAGGCACCGCCCAGAGAGTTTGAATCACCGACGGATCCTGCGCGATGACGAGGTGATCTCCCGGAGCCATCACGGTGTTGGCGGGAAACACGAAATCAACACCGCCACTCAATCGCCAACCGCTCAGATCCGCGGGATCGGAACTGAAATTGAACAGCTCGATGAAATCGCTGTGCAGCGCGTTGTTGAGGCCGTTGTAATGGATCTCGTTGATCACCACCGGCCCCCCAGCCGGAAGCGCGATGGTCGCACCTTCCACCGTAACCGAAGGGGAGCTTGATCCCACTGCGTTCACCGCGACAATCTGATAGTAAGAAGTCTGCCCCTGTGCAGCCGTGCTGTCGGTAAACGAAGTGACCGCCAGATTGTCCGCGATCATCGCAAAGGGACCGGTGGGTGAGCTGGACCGGTAAACCTGATAGGTGCGCGCTCCGACCGTCTCGTGCCAGGAGATCCGCCTGCCATTCGCCGCGGGATTCTGCGGAACCAATGGCACCGTTCCATTGGACATGCCATATTTCCCGCGCAGGGCGTCCTCGTTGGAAATCACCTCGCTGAGGCCCATCGCGCCATCAAACACGATGATCTCGGAGATATCACCATTGAAAAAAGGCCCGATGTTTCCCGGGTGAGCGCCGATGCAGAGCTGCGGATAGACATTGAGAGCCTGGGTGCCTCCCGTGCCGGTCGCCCGGCTGAGGCCGTTCACAAAAAGCTCGAGCGCACCGGTAGAGCGCACACGGGTGAAGGTGGCGACATGGGGCTGGCCATTGTCATAACCCGCACCGCCGTTGGTGTTTGATGCCAGATGAGTGTCCGGGTTTCCCGTTCCCGCAAGCACACGACCTATGTCGCGGATGCTCATGCCGAAGTCATTGACGACCCCGGGGCGCTCACCGCTCACCAGACCGCTTCCCGAGTAGAAATTGTTCGCGTTGCCAGCCCCCGCGGAGGTCTTGAACAGGATCATGATGGTGAAGTCGTCCTGCACCGGACGCGGGAACACCATGGTCTGCGCGCCGTTGAATCGCACGGCGGGAAAGCCGTTCATCCCGGCAAGCGCGAAAGTCGGTGCGACGTTGCCGTTTTGCGCGACGTTGCTGTTCTTGCTGGAATCCGCCCACAGCGTGACGGTCGATGCATCCGGCAGGTTGATTGAATCCGCCTTGAACCAGGCTTTGGGAGTCGCGGCCACACATACCACAGGCGCGGAAAACAGGAGGATGCCGCCAAGCGACAGCACTCCCCGGCGGACGGACGGGACTCGGAACATGGGTTTGATGGGAAATGGGGAGCGACCGGGCCAATTCCCGAGTCAAACGTCCCCATACGGAATACGTTCCGAACTCTCCCGCAACAATCCCCCCCGTACGGGGCAGGAACAATCAGACTTCTTCCACAAGCTGCCCGGCCGTTTCCCGCGACAGGCGGCGGATGAGCACTTTGTCGATGCGCTGGCGGTCCATGTCCACCACCTCGAACTCGAAACCACCCGCATGAAACGATTCCCCTTCCGCTGGCAAACGGTCGAGGCGGTTCACAATGTAACCGGCGAGTGTTTGGAACGGCTCGCGCTCGCGTTCCACCACCTCTTCGAGTTCGGGAAGATGCTCGATCACATCATCGATCTCCATCAGGCCGTCGGCTATCCATGCATCGCTTCCCGAAGCGCGGAGTTTCGCCTCATCATGTC
>DAISZP010000339.1:0-6321 GCA_036824745.1 Luteolibacter sp. | reverse complement strand
ACCCCGGCGATGCCGACCAGTATCTCTGGGGCGATCAGATCGACCGCACCACCTTCAAGCGCGTCAACGCCCAGCTCGCCGAGCAGGGTGGCAAGCCGATGGAAGGCGAACCGGTGCTGCTCGGCATCACCAAGGCCTCCCTTGAAACCGACTCGTTCATCTCCGCCGCGTCCTTCCAGGACACCACGCGCGTGCTGACCGAAGCGGCGACCCTTGGCAAGGTGGACTACCTCACCGGCTTCAAGGAAAACGTCATCATGGGTCACCTCATCCCGGCTGGCAGCGGCTTCCCATGCCACCGCGACTCCGAATTCGAATTCACCGTCGAGGAACCCGAGCCGATCGTTCCCGTCAAGGAAACCGTCGACGAGGACGAGGACATGGCCTCCGCCTGATCCACGATTCCAAACATCATCCAACAAGGAGGGGGGACGTCACGTCCCCCCTTTCTTTTGGGGAGATCTCATGGTAGATCTGAATCCCATGATCACCATCGCCACGTTTCCATCTGCGGAGGAAGCGCACATGTTCCGTAGCTTCCTCGGTTCGCGCGAAATCGAAGGGTTCGTTCAGGATGAATTCACCTGCCAGAACAACTGGCTCTACACCAGTGCGATTGGCGGCGTGCGGGTCCAGGTGAACGAAGACGATGTGGAAGCGGCCGGCGTTCTCTATCAGGAATACATGGAATCGCTGCGATCCGGTCCCTATCCGATGGCACCCGTGCGTGTGTGGCCGATCGTGGCCATGGTTTCGCTGGTCATCGGCTTGCCACTTCTGATTTTCGGCCGGAGGAAATACTGAGCGGGGATTCCTACAACCGCACGCCCGAGTCGCTCATCGCCACCTTGCGGATCGATCCATCCGCGGCATGTTCGAGGCGGTCGATGCAGGTTTCCCGCGAGCCGCTGAAAGGACCGTTTCCCTTGCGATTGTTCCAGCGGTGGTAAACGATGAACCACTGCTTGATGCCCGGCAGATAGATCATCGCGTGATGGCCGGGTCCCTTGTGTTTTTCATCGCTGGTGAGGATGGCTCCCTTGTAGTCCCACGGCCCTTCGGGCGAATCCGAAGTGGCGTAATGCACCGAGTAGGTGTGGTCTTTCCAGTTCCCGTGGCTGTAGGAAAGGTAGTAGCGGTCCTTCCAAACGTGGACGAAGGCTCCTTCGGTGAAGTTTTTCGGCGTGGTGACGGGAACCTCGCGGGCGATGGAAACCAGGTCCGTGTTCAACTCGAAGATCCGCAGTTTTGCCCCCGAGCTGCCGCCGGCGTAGAGGTAGGGTTTTCTGGACTTGGGATCGCGGAAGACGAAGGGATCGATCGCTTCGAAACCTCGCCCGCCTGTTAGGAGGGCCTTTCCGGAATCCTTGAACGGCCCCGCGGGTGTGTCCGCCACGGCCACGCCGATGCGCGATGGCGTCGGGTTCTGCGGACCCACCGAGTAGTAGAAGTAATACTTGCCTCCGTCCTCGATGGCACAGGGAGCCCAGGCCCAATGGTTCTTCGCGCCATCTTCCTTGATCCACGCCGCGTCCTTCAGCCGCAACACCGGGCCGTGTTTCTCCCAGCGGACGAAATCCTTGGAAGACCATGCGTAAAACTCCGTCGGAGGACCACCGCCTGTCGGATAGATCCACGCCTGCTTGTCGAAGATCGATGCATGGGGATCCGCCGCTTTGAGGACGGGATTCTCCGCCCGCGCGTGAAGCGCGAGCGAAACTAGGACGAGGCTGGCGGCGGTGAAACGCATGGAATACGGAAGCAACGTTCCTTTTTGCCTCATCCTTGCAAGCCGCGCCATCCCCCAATCAGGCCGTTGACCGATTTCTTGCATGATGACACTCCTCAAGGGTCCTTGAAACCATGATGCGCGTCCCGTTTCTCGTCATCGCCTTTGTTTCATCCGCGCTTGCCGGCGAGGTGTTGTTGCCGGAGACGGTGAAATGGAGGTCCGCCGCCGAACTTCCGCCGGAGAACTGGCAGGAGCCGGGGTTCAACGACAGTGAATGGCCGCTCTCGCTCGGTGCCGGAGCGAAGGATGAAACGCCGCAGCCATGGAAATCCGGCCGGCGTTGGCTGAGGACTTCGTTCCAGCTCGCGGAGGCGCCCAGGCAGCCGCAGTTCATCCTGCGGCATCGCGGTGATGTGACGATCCGTTTGAACGGGCACCTCGTTGCGGATCTCATCGGTGAAACACCAGGACCCGTGCCGGTGCCGATTGAGGGCGAGGCGTTTTCGTCGATGAAAAAAGGCGCGAACCTCATCACGGTGGAGCTCGATTGCGTGGGAAACGATCCCATGTTCAGTCTTTTGTTAGATAATGCCGCCCCCGCCGGAAACATCAGCGCTCCTCTCTATCGGGACCCGCGTTTCGATGGAGCGGCGGACGCGATGGCGGTGTGGGACCGCGGGCGCGAACGTTGGACAATGTTCTACACCCAGCGCCGCGCGAATCTCAAACACCTGCCGGGCGTGGGCTATTGTTATGGCTGCGATGTGGGTATGGCGGTTTCCACCGATGGCGGACGCACCTGGAAATACGACGGCATCGCCGAAGGGCTCGAAACCAAAGGCGGCCGCAACACCTGGTGGGCCCCCGAAGTCGTGTTCATCAATGGCCTCTATCACATGTGGGTGTCCCGAACCGAGGGAGTGCGGACCTCATGGGGCGGAGATCCCACGCTGGTGCACTACACGAGCGGTGATCTGAAACACTGGACCTACTCCGATGCGCCGCCGTTCAAGGATGTGATCGATGCGGCGATCTTCCCGCTGCCATCGGGCGGCTGGCGCATGTTTTACAAGCAGAACAGCAATACTGTCATGGCGGACAGCCGCGACCTCAAGAACTGGCAGGAGAGGGGAATCGCCGCGCAAGACGCCGGGCAGGAAGGGCCGAACGTTTTCCACTGGAAAGACCGCTACTGGATGATCGCCGATGTCTGGCGCGGCCAGCAGATCTATCAGTCCAACGATCTCACCTCGTGGAAACTCCAGGAAGGCGGCGCCATTCTCGGCAAGCCCGGATCGCGCCGTGACGACGGAGCCTTCGGCAGGCACGCCGATGTCATCGTTCAGGGCGAACGTGCCTTCATCCTCTACTTCACCCACCCCGGCGGGGACGATCACCACGACAAGGCGACTTCGCTGAAGCGCACCTCCGTGCAAGTCGCCGAACTCAAGCTGGAGAACGGCCGCATCACTTGTGACCGCGACCAGCCTCTGGACTACGAGTGGAAACCGGAGCTGCTGGATTGGTGAGAATCCCTTCAGCGGGGAGTGACGACCCATGACTCGCTGACCACCGCCTTGTCCGTGTTTCCGCGTCCCGTGACCCAATAACACGGACGTTGCAGCAGTGTGACGGGCCGCACGCCGAAGGCTCCTGTGTCGAGCCGCAGGTCGGAGTCGAGGTGGAGTGTTAGAAAATCACCCTGATCGTTTCCGAAGTATTTCAGTTTCTCCGCGCTCTTGTCGTGAAGCACGGCGGATGACAGGTCAACGGGCACCCAGCCCACGTTCCGTGCGAAGAACTCGGCCTTCACGTGTTCCTGGAAATAGGTCACGCGGCCGATCTTCTCGCCGGGTTTCGCGGAAATCGCCCAGCGCCCCGCGAGCGTCCGCGCGGGAATGCCCTGCGACCTCATCACCGTGCAGAACAACACCGCAAGCCCGCCGCAATCGGATTTTCCGGCCGTGCACACGTTGGATGCGCTGCGGTTCTGCTCTCCGAGGTATTCGTATTGGAAAGTTCTAACAATAAATTGGAAGATCCTCCGCGCGTAGTCGATCTCCTCCTCGTCCGGCTTGCGAAGGAGGCCGTGTTCGAGCATCCAGCGGACGACTTCGGTGCTTTGGAAGTTGAAATGCGCGCTCTGACGGAGAAACAACGCGCGATCCGGATCAGGCAGCCTGGCCACGGCGTCCGGCGGCCTGTCCGGCTTGCGGGGGACGAGGCGGCGCGAGTAGAGGTCCGCGTCGATTTTCACGGACAGGGTGGTGGACTTCTGTTGATCCGTGGTTCCCACCACTTGCCGGACCCGCAGGATCGGTTGTTTGAGCGGGCTTTGATCGATGGTGATCTCGCCGCCGGGGTCCGATTCGAATTGGAGGATCCGCTGCCCGCTCAGAATCGGCGGACGCGGCGTGAAGATCGACCATTGGTTCGCCGTTAGATTCGGCGAGTAGACTTTGAAGGTGTAAACCGCGGAGATGCTTTTCGAGGGTTTGATCTCAAGCGCGTGCCCGCGGTTCGCCTCCGCTTGCGGCGGTGCCGCCGCCTGGCAGGGCATTCGGGCTAACAGAAGCACGGCAAGGCCGCCCGCGGTGAGCCACCGGTTTCGTCTCAAGCCTTGGATCGGAAAGCTTCGGACCATTGATCGCGCAGGAGCTGGAAGGATTGGGGAATCGCTTTCATCGGATCCTTGTCCGGCGCGATGCCGCATTCAAGGCTGCAATAGTCTTGATAGCCGATCTGTTGGAGGGCGCGGAATCCTTCGACGAACGAACGCTCCGGTTGGTCCGGTTCCTTGAGCTTGTCCTCACCCGGCAGCCATCGCACGCGGCTGGCGAGGTGGACGTGGTGCAGCCATTTGGCGCCGGATTTGAAGGCCTCCGCATCGGATTTCTCCTCCTTCGCCATGTGATAGAAATCCCCCATCAGGCAGATGCCCGGGTGGTCGATCTTCGCGCAGATGGCCGCGGCCTGTTCGATGCGGTTGAGGTAGAAGGTCTCGCCCTTGTTCAACGGTTCTAACAAAATTCGGCTGCCTGCCTTCTTCGCGTGATCGCCGATCTCCGGCAGGATTTCCCACAGGATCTTGTCGATCTCATCCGGTTTGAGGCTGCTTTGGCCGTTGAAACACGGAACGAAGATCACGCCGGTGGATTCCAGCTCGCCCGCGGTATTGAGCGCCTTCTTGATCGCCTCGATGCCAGATTTCCGCTTCTCGGGATCGTTGGAAACGAGATCGCCGTTTCGGGCTCCCCAGCACAAGGCGGAAACTTTCACCTTGGTGCCCTTGATCGCTTCCTTCACTTCGGCGATCCGGTTGGACGGATCGCCGCCGAGCTCAAGGCCGCAAGCGCCCCAAGCTTCGAGGTTGGCGACCTTTTCCTTCAGGCTTCCACCGGGGATACGTCCTTCCTGGCTGCTGAGTTTCAAGGCGGGAATGGTGACTTCGGCGTGGGTGTTTCCGCAAACCGCGAGGGTTCCCGCGGCGGTGAGCGATTGCTGGATGAAATGTCGGCGGTTCATGGCGTGTGGTTCCGGATACGCGGTGGATCGGACCAGTTTTCCGCGGAGCTTGAATTGGCATTCCGCTCTGCTTTGCTCGCGCCATGGATTTGGATGCGCTGAAAATGGCCCTCGCGGCTTCTCCCGACAACGTGCCGCTGCTGATGCTGGTCGCCAGGGCCCACGAAGATCAATTCGAACTGGCGGACGCGCGGGCTTGCCTCGACCGCGTGGTGGCCTTGCATCCGGATCACGCCGATGCCCTGTTAGGGATTGCACGCCTGATGGACTTGGCAGGCGAGAGTTCGGAGGCGGTGGTCCGGCTTGAGGCGCTGTGCGCGATGAAGCCGGATTTCGCGCCGGCCTGGCTGCTGCGCGCGCGCATCGCCATGGATGAGAACGAGCCACAACTCGCCCGCGGATGTTATGACAAGGCCGTGGCCTTGGACCGGTCCGTGGCGGACGATGGGTTGCTCCAATCCATCCTCAAGGCCGGTGGCGGTCGCAGGTCGGCCATGACCTCGGCGGGCCCTGTTGAAACGGACGATGACGACGAAAGCCCGTTTTCCGGGATGGATGCGGTCACCGCGAGGGAGTTGGATCTCGAATTCCGCGTGAGGGCGGACATCCGCTTCACCGATGTGGGCGGCATGGAAAAAGTGAAGGACGATATCCGGATGAAAATCATCCATCCATTGAAGCATCCCGAACTCTTCGCCGCCTATGGCAAGAAGGCTGGTGGCGGCGTGATGCTCTACGGCCCTCCCGGTTGTGGAAAAACTCTGTTAGCCCGCGCCACGGCCGGTGAAATCAACGCCTCGTTTTTTTCCATCGGGCTTCACCACGTGCTGGACATGTACATCGGTGAGAGCGAACAGAAGCTGCACAAGATCTTCGAACTCGCCCGCAAGGCGGCTCCTTCCGTCTTGTTCTTCGATGAGATCGACGCGCTCGCCGCGGACCGCCGTGACATGCGCCAGTCCGCCGGACGCGGGATCATCAATCAGTTTCTGGAGGAACTCGATGGTTCGCGCTCGTCCAACGATGGCGTGTTGATCCTCGGGGCGACCAACGCGCCGTGGCAT
>DAISZP010000338.1:0-6346 GCA_036824745.1 Luteolibacter sp. | reverse complement strand
GTCGATGAGGAACAGCGCTTCGGCGTGGCGCATAAGGAGAAATTCAAACAGATTTTCCGTCAGATCGACGTGCTCACGCTCTCCGCCACGCCGATCCCGCGCACACTTTACATGGCGCTGATGGGCGCGCGGGACATGTCCACCATTGAAACCCCGCCACCGAACCGGGTTCCGGTTTCCACTACCGTCTGTGCCTATGACGAACGCATCATCCGCGACGCCATCCGCCGCGAGATGAAACGAGGCGGGCAGGTCTTCTTCCTGCACAACCGCGTGAAATCCATCGACATGATGGCCTCGCGTCTCCGCGAACTCGTTCCCGAGGCCCGCATCGTCGTCGGCCATGGACAGATGGACAAGGACGACCTCGAAGTGGTGATGCACACCTTCGTCAAGGGCGAGGCGGACGTTCTGCTCGCCACCACCATCATCGAGACCGGCATCGACATCCCGAACGCCAACACCATCCTCATCGACCGCGCCGACCGCTTCGGTCTGGCCGACCTCTATCAGCTCCGCGGCCGTGTCGGCCGCGCCGGGGAAAAGGCCTACGCCATCCTCTTGCTGCCGCGCGACATGATGACCCAGGGCGACGCCCGCAAACGCATCCACGCCATCAAACAATACACCGCCCTCGGCTCCGGTTTCAAAATCGCCATGCGCGACCTCGAAATCCGTGGCGCGGGAAATTTGTTAGGCACCAAGCAGTCCGGCCACATCGCCCAGATCGGCTTCGACCTCTACTGCCAGCTCCTCCGCCAGTCCGTGGACCGGCTCAAAGGCCGCAAGGACGCGCCGCGCGGCGAGGCCACCTTCAAGGCGGACTTCGTCGTTTCCACGGAGGCCGCGTGGCTCAAACAAGGAGCGCTGTCTTCAGCCGGCCTGATCCCCGCATTTCTACCATCAAACTGGCTCGCCGATACCCAGACCCGCATCGCCGCTTACCGAGAACTGTCCGAGGCCGGCACCGAGAAAGCCGTCGATGCCTTGGAAAAATCCTGGCGCGACCGCTTCGGCCGCCTGCCGGAAGCGGCGCAACACCTGATCACCATCGCTCGCATCAAGGCGCTCGCCGCCGCCGAACGCATTTCATCGGTGGAAATCAACGACCAGCGGCTCATGCTCCACCGCGGCGGCGACTACATCCTGTTGGAAGGCCGCCGCTTCCCACGGCTCAAGGCGGCCAGTCCGCAGGGAAAACTCGCCGAGGCGATTGAGATGTTGCGCACCTTCTAAAGCGGACCGTCGCCAGCTCCGACACGATACAACCTTGCAGCCTGCTTGGCATCTGTCTTTCATCTGCGAATGAAAACGGTTTCCACTTGGGTTTCCCTTGTTTTCCTCGTTTCGAGTTCCGCCAAGGGAGAAGTCCAAGCCAAAGAAATGCCGCGGGACGAAGCGTTCAAATTCTGCCGGACGCTTGATGGCAAGGAATCCGGCAGTTTTTGGTTTGAACATGGAGAAAAAGAGGGGCCCTACCATCACGCGGGGCGGATCATCCTTTCGCCCGGAGAGCGTGCGAGTTATGCCGTTGCGGATGCCGACGGCGATCTATCCGAAACCGGGCTGGATGTCCCGGACGGCGCGGCGGAACTGCACATGGATTTCTTCACCGGCAAGTCCGGGCACGGCTGGGTTGTGACCCATTCGTTCAAACCGGAGATCAAACCCGAGGCTGACACCAAAGCCTTGGACAAACGCTCGAACCGTCAGAAAGCACTGGGTCCAGCCGCCGAACTCGCCATCAAGGACGGCAACTTGGAGTTTCTCAAGATGCTCGTCGGGCAAGGACTCGAATTGAACCAGTATTTGAACTTCGAGGAGAAGTCGACCGCCCTCTCCACCGCCGTTTGGGAGGACAAGCTCGAGATTGCGAAGTATCTGCTGGAGCACGGCGCGAACAAGGACTTACGAGGCCGTTTCGGCGAACGCCCGATCACCACCGCCTTCGATCTGAAGCGGGTGGATCTTTGCAAACTGCTGGCCAGACCCGATGACGGGGAGAAAAACATCGCCGGAATTCCCACGGGATTGCTGGAGGAGATCTTCTGCGGACCGAACCCTAACGACGTGTTTTTTGTCCGCTGGAAGGGTGAGGATCCGCCGGAGGAACTGATGGGATGGCTGAAACAAACCCACGCGGAGGCACGGCCCGCATCGCGGATGGAAACCCTTGGAACCCGTCCTTTGGGTGCCCGCACTTGGTATCGTGACAAGTCCGACGGCAAGTTTGGTTCGCTCATGGAAATCTCCGTCGATACCATCGAAAGTGGCTGGAAGGTTCGGTGCCGCCAAACCGTCGGCCCCTTCCTTGCCGGTGGTGGCAATGAGACGCAATACACCAAACACTACGGCTATTGGATGGGGGAAACCCTCTCCTCATGGTGTGAATAAATTGGTGACGAACGCCACATCGCAACACCTCAGGCTTCACCGAGGCGGCCATGGAAATGATCCGGTCGCGCAAACGACGTCACTTGCCCGGGAATGGCCTGAAAGGAATTTGCGGACTTTGAGGAAATGCCAGCGACAATTTGCTCGTGCAAATGAATCCCGCTCATTTCTGGAATGCCATCTGCTTCATTTTCGCTCATGTTTCGCCAGAAAACGTTGAAAACAAGGGAGTGGGTGCTGGGTTTCTCGGCACTCGGAGTGATGATGAGCCAGGCACAGGGCACCGCTCCGGCGGTGGATGCGGGAAATACGGCGTGGATCCTGACTGCGACGGCGTTGGTATTGTTCATGACGATGCCGGGGCTGGCGCTGTTTTACGGCGGCCTGGTGCGCGGGCGGAACGTGCTATCGGTGATGGCGCAGTGCGGCGGGATCGCCTGCATGGCCTCGCTGTTGTGGGTGGCGGCCGGCTACAGCCTGGCCTCGCTGTTGTGGGTGGCGGCCGGCTACAGCCTGGCCTTCAAGGGGGAAGGCGGCTGGATCGGGAATCTGGACGCGGCGTTTCTCAAGGGAGTGACGGTGGACTCGGTGGCTCCGAACACGACGCTGCCGGAGACGCTGTTCATCATGTTCCAGATGACCTTCGCGATGATCACACCGGGCCTCTACGTGGGTGCGGTGGTGGAGCGGATGAAATTCGGTGCCATCATGTTGTTTTCCGCGCTGTGGCTGCTGGCCGTTTACGTCCCGGTGACGCACTGGGTGTGGGGCGGCGGCTGGTTACAGGACATGGGCGTGAAGGATCTGGCGGGCGGCATCGTGGTGCATGCCACAGCGGGCGTCTCGGCGCTGGTGCTGGCGCTGATCCTCGGAAAGCGCAAAGGGTTTCCCGAGCATCCGCATCCGCCGCACAATCCGGGCATGGTCTTCGTCGGCGCGGCGATGCTGTGGGTGGGATGGTTCGGTTTCAACGCGGGCAGCCAGCTCACGGCCGGCGGCGGCGCGGGCATGACGATGCTGGTGACGCACCTGTCCGCCTGCGCGGCGGCTCTGGTATGGTGCGGTCTTGAGCGCATCCGCAATGGCAAGGCTGGCCTGATCGGCATGGTCACCGGTCTCGTCGCGGGATTGGCCACGATCACGCCGGCTTCGGGTGATGTGGGGCCTTTGGGAGCCATCGCGATCGGTTCGATGGCGGCTGTGGTTTGTTATTTCGCAGTGAGTTTGATCCGGGAAAAATTGCATATCGATGATTCGCTGGATGTCTTCGCAGTGCACGGCGTGGGCGGTATCCTCGGCACCATCTTGTTGGCGTTTTTCGGACAGAAATCCATGGGCGGCCTCGGTTTGGTGAAACCGGTGATGGCACAATTCGGAGTGCAGGCCACCGGACTCGCGGTGACCATCGTGTGGTCGGCCGTGGCCACGGTGGTGATCGCGTTGCTCGTGAAGGCGACCATCGGGCTGCGGGTGACCACCGAGCAGGAAAACGAAGGCATGGACCGCACGGAGCACGGCGAGAACGCCTATCCGATGGAGCCCTGATGGGACTTACAAGGCGGTGAGATCGGGCGTGGTGCTCAACAGGAAATCCGCGATGTAATGCAGGATGAGCAAGCGCCCTTCCTCACCGCTGATCTCACCGAAGAAGGGAAACAGGATGGACTCGTGTTGCCCGCGAATGCGCACTTCGGCGAAGACGTAGGGCGCCGAGTGAATTTCTGCGATCTTGAGATGCAGCGTGATGGCCGTTTCCTTCAACAGCGACTTGATCTGAAAGTAGCCATAAGCACCGTGCCCCAGCCCGCCTTCAGAGTAGTGATAGGGAACTTCGGCGTTTTGAAACTGAGTCCTCATCCAGGTGGCGGCCTCGGCGACAATGTCCTTCGAGTGTGAGCAATCGGCCTTCTTGGTTTGCAGCAGGAACTTGAGCGTTTCCATGGTGTGGCGGGGTTTGTTACCACCTGAGATTCATGCGCCGGAAAGCCCGTCAAATCAATCGATTTCACGCCAAAATGACAAAATTTGCGGAGCGCTTTCCCGTTTATTGGGCCACCTACTGATCTGCGTGGTTGATCCGGCTTGCCCAAACCCTCCCGGCCATGCATGGAGGGGGCGTGACGCGTGACCTATCAGCCAATCCGGCATGGCAGGAAAAGGATCTGGGGCTGCCGCTTCCGGATTCCCCACACGCGTGCTCGGTCTGCCTGCCCACATGGGATGCGGTGGTCGGTTATGAAGAAGGCCGCGACAAGATCCTGAAACGATTGCGCGCCGGCTATCCGAGGTTCTTCAAACACCCGATGGTGGAACGTCTCTTCGACAATGCCCGGGCGGAAGTCGCCGGTGAAAACGAGGACCTGATCGTGCTGCCCACCAAGGCCTCCGTGCAACGCGCCCACCGCTGGGTGGAACGCCGTGCGGAAACCGCCGTGCGCATCACCAGTTATTACGGATTGCAGGCGCTCGTCGTGCCCTCGAAGGCGAAGAGCGATGCGGACGCGTATTGGCGATTCTCGGGCGAAGTCGTGAGCAGTCGCCAGGCGCAGGACATTCTCGATGGCAAACCGCGGACCGGTGGCAAGTCGCATCTCATTTCCCGCGCGCTTGCCAAGATCATCGGTGTCACTCCCGAGGATGTGTTCGTGTTTTCCAGCGGCATGTCCGCCATCAATGCGGTGCTGCGCGCTCTGCCGGGTCTGGAAAAAGGCCAGAAAACCCTGCAATTGGAGTTTCCCTATGTGGACTGCCTCAAGGTGCAGGAACTCTTCGGCCACGGCGTGGTCTATCTGAACGAGGCGACCGGCGAGTCCTTCGATGAGGCGCTGAAACGCATCCGCGCGGGCGAGTTCGCCGGGGTGTTCACCGAGTTTCCCAGCAATCCCCTGCTCCGCTCGATCAATCTCAAGGAAGTGGCCGCCGCTTGCGCCCACGGAAACACGCCGCTCATCGTGGATGATTCCGCCGCCGCGCCATCGAATGTCGAGTCTCTCAAATATGCCGACATCGTGACGGGCAGCCTCACCAAGTGGATCTCCGGCGAAGGCGATGTAATGGCCGGCATGGTCGCCGTGCGGGCGGACTCCCCCTTTGCAGCCACGATGAAGGCGGCGCTCGCGGTGGATGCCGAGGAGACATCACCTCTCTACATTGGAGACGCGGAAGTGCTACTCTCCAACATCAAGGGCTACAACAAGCGCATGAAGGCGGTGAACGCGAACGGCCTCGAAATCGCGTCGTTTCTCGCCAACCACCCGGCGGTCGCCCAGGTCTGGCATCCTTCTCTAACCAACCGTGAGAACTACGACGCCGTGCGCCGCAAGAACGGCGGATACGGCGGGCTGCTCTCCTTCGTGCTGAAGAATCCCAAGAAGACGCCGAAGGTCTATGACGCCTTGAAACTGAGCAAAGGCCCGAGTTTCGGCACGAACTTCACGCTCGTCTGCCCCTACGTGATGCTCGCCCACTATCATGAGCTCGAGTGGGCGGAGGGCTGCGGCGTTCCCGCCCATCTGCTGCGGGTTTCCTGCGGCACGGAGCCCGTTTCCCAACTCATCACCGCCTTCGAGGAGGCGCTGGCTTTCGGTTAGATCCTGTTCTCACAGAAGCCCGGGAAATCCCGAGGCATCCGGCGGCCCGGCGAAGTGCCGCGCGAGAAACTCCTTCCACACCCGCCTGCTCTCCTCCGAGAGTCCTTCGGTCATGCGTGCCACGCAGGACCGGCAGATCAGCAGCGGAAGGGGGCCGGTGACGAGTTCGCCGCCCGCATCGAACAGGGCCGAGATCGCATAACCCTCGCATTCGCCGCGTTCCTTCGTGCAGGAAATGCAGCGCTCGAACCTCGTGAGAACATCCCCCGAGGTCATGAACTCCGCCACGCGCTTCTCCCAGGCGATCTCGCGCTCCAGGAATCCCCGCACCGCCTCCTTTGAACTCTCCGAGATCCGATTCG
>DAISZP010000337.1:0-6355 GCA_036824745.1 Luteolibacter sp. | reverse complement strand
GCGGTGGAGGTGCGAAGCGCGCTCATGTCTGGCGGGCTTGTGAAAACCCGCGATCCACCCGGCAAGCGAGTATCAACCGATGCTCGGATTGTGAGGCGATAGGGGCAGCGGTGCTTCGTTTTCCGCGGATGGGAAAACGAAGCACCCCGCCCGGGAGTCCGCTTACTTCACCGCCTTGAGTCGGCCGAAGAGGCTGGGATTTCCGGATTTCGCCACGGTCACCTTGACGTGGTGCGTGCCGCCGCCGTTGTCGGTGATGGTCACCGGAGGACCGGCGACGGGTGTGGTGTTAGACGGAATCGCCACCGAGGAGGGCCAGGACGCCAGAGTCGTGCCATACTCGAAGGTGAGCGCGGCTTCCGTCACCGAATCATCCCTGCGATCGAAGTCGAAGTAGAAGTTCGTGGCGTCCTGGGTGGAAACCGGCAGTTTGCTGGTGTCCGATGCGAGTGGATTGCCATCGAGCACGAACTCGATGATGTTGGAAATGCCATCGAAGTCCGGATCATCGTTCGCTCCGTTGTTGGCTCCGGTAAGGCCCTTGGCGGTGGCCCAGTCACCATAGGCCGAGGGGCCGGCGACGGTCAGGATCAGGCTGTTTCCCGAGATGGAAACCGTGCCGCCGGTGAATCCGGTGACGGTGGTGGGAAGACCGGCGACGCCGCCATTGGCGGTTACCAGGGTGTAAACTCCCGGCTCCGGCGTGACGGCTGCCGTTAGATTCAGAACGGAGCCGGCATCGTGGGTCAGCACTCCGCCGACCGTGCGGGCGACTTGCGCGCCGGGAGTGGCGGCCAGCGCGAGCGTATGAATGCCATCGGCCGAGATGGTGACGTTTCCACCGAGCGGGCCGGTGCCGGCGAGTGTGGCGTTCGCGGCCACGGTGACGAGGCCGGTGGCGGCGCTGTGGTTGCCATTGATGACGAGCGTGCCCGCGTTGATGGTGGTCGCGCCGGAGTAGGTGTTCGCTCCCGTGACGGTCCAGGTGCCGGTGCCGCCCTTGGTGATGCTGGCCACGGAGGTGACGCTCAGGTCTGATAGAACGCCGCTGAACGTGTTGGCATCGGTGGAGGTGCCGTCGAAGAGCAGTCCGCGAGAGGTTTGGCCCGCGGCGATGGTGGCATTCCCCGCGAAGGTCAGGGCGCCGCTGTTAGAACGGAGGAGCGCGCCGCCGCCGCCGGTGGTGATGCTGATGTTTCCGTGGATGGTGTTGTTGCCGCTGATGTTTTCAATCGCGGCGGGCACGGTGGCTCCGCTGGTGCCGTCGTTGCTCAGCAGGAAGGAAACGGTGGAGGGCAGGGCGATGCCGCCCTGCAACTGGATGCCGGAATTGCGGTTGGTGGCGTTGACCGTGCCGGTGCCGAGCGCGTTGCTGTTTTGCAGGTTCAACACGGCCGGGTTGCCGGTGCCTCCGGCGATGTTCACGGTGCCACCGGCCGAGTTGGTGCCGGTGATGGTGAGGACGCCGCCGCCGACGGTGGTCACGCCGGAGTAGTTGTTCGCGCCCGCGAGGGTGAAGGTGCTGGTGCCCGGCTTGTTGAATCCGAACTTCCCGGTGCTGCCGTCCGCGAACGTGCCGCTGAAGGAGCCGGAGCCGGTGACGAAGAGCCAGCGCTCGTAGCCCGAGCCGTTGGTGATGGTGCCCGTTCCCGTTAGATTTGTCACGGTGAGGTCGCCGGTGGTGTTCGCGTCCGGCGCTCCGGTGCGGCAGAACTGGAGCGTGCCGGCCGCGACGTCCAGCGTGCCGTTGATCACGCTGGCCGCGGCTCCCGCGCCGGTGCTGGTGAGAGCCAGCGTGCCGGCTCCTTGTTTGATGAAGCCCTGGCCGGTCGCGGTTTTCAGTTCGCCCACCGCGAGGGTGTTGGCCGTCACCGTGATGGTGCGATCACCGGTTCCGGCGGTCGTCACCGCCCCCGTGCCCATGTCGAGCGCGTTGCTGCCGGTGAAGGCGAAGTCACCGTTCCAGTTCTGCGCGTTGTTGTAGGTGAAGGTGATCGCGCCGCCACTGGTGTTGTCGAGGATTCCTCCATTGATGTTCACCGTGCCGCTGCCCAGGGCGGTGGCGGTGTTCACATTGAGCGTGCCGGCGTTGAGATTGGTGACGCCGTTGTAGAAGTTGTTGGTTTGGATCGTGAGGCTGCCGGAGCCGCTTTTTGTAAGGGTTCCCGTTCCGATGCCGAAGGTGCTGCTGCTCGCAAGCGTGTAGTTGAACGCGGTGTTGTTGAACGTGGTCGTGGTGGGGGAAACATCGAAGTCATCAATCTGGACCGTCTGGTCCGCTCCCGGCGTGTCGTTGAAAACCACGTCGTCTGCGACAAGGAAGTCGGTGGCCGCATCGTCGGAGCTTTGTTTCCAGTTCTTCGCGCCGACACCGGCGGTGGTGGTCCACTGGTTGCTTTCGAGGCCGGTCCAGTAGATGGAGGTGCCGATGATGTTGAGCGCGATGTTGTCGCCGTTCATCACCAGATCACCCATGGTCTGGCGGGCGCCGAGCAATGGGACGTTGATCAGGCTGAAGTTGAAGTCGTTGATGTCCGCCGAGGGAAACGATCCGAAGCTGATCAGGTTGTTAGGTCCGTTGGTCCATGGTGTGGACTTGCTGATATTGATGAGGATCGCGTCGTCCGTGCCCGAGGTGGTGAGGGTTCCGGCATTGATGCCCGCGCCCGAGGCGGTGGTGGCGAGGTTGATGGTGGCGGCTCCGGCGAAGTTCAAGGCGGTGGCGTTGAGGGCGGTGCCCAGCGTGCCATTGCTGACGATGTTCGCGGAGGAGTCCGCGACGTTGACGGTGCCCACGGTGCCGGAGGATTCCATCGTGCCCTGGGTCAAGGTGACCACCGGTGTGAGCGCGACGCTGCTGGTGTGGGAGAAACCCGCCGCGGCGCCGTTGATGGTGATGCCGCTGCTGCTGTTGATGGCGCCGGTGCCTTGCACGCGGAGGCTGCCATCCGTCACCGAAGTTTCTCCGCTGTAGGTGTTGTTGGCTGTGAGTGCCAGTGAACCGGCGCCGGATTTCACCAGGCCGCCGTTAGAGATCACCCCGGTCATGCTGGAGCTGGGGGGGACGGTCGTTGGAACCACGTTGATGGTCCGCGAACCGCCCGCCAGATCGATGGGGCCGGAGAAATTGAGCTGGAGGTTGGAATTGGCCAGACCGAGATCGAAGTTTCCGTTGACGATGACCGCATTCGGCAGCGTCCGCGACGCGACGCGCGGCAGAATCCCGCCGGCGTTGATGGACAGCGTGCCGGTGCCGAGGGCGTTGTTTCCTCCGATATGGAGCACGCCGGCATTCAAGGTGACGCCGCCGGTGAAGGTGTTGTTGCCGTTCAGGCGCAGAAAGCCGTTGCCCGCCTTGATCAGGCTGTTGGCGGTGGTGCCGTTGGAAATCACGCTCGGGGCGGTCAGCAAAGCCCCGCCGTTCGTCGTGATGGTCCGGCTGGTTCCCGCGGCGGTGCCGAGGTTGATGTTGCCACCGCCGAGTGTCAGGTCCTTGGCGTTGGTGCTGCCCGCGACGCTGAACGAGAAGTCACCGTTCCAGATCTGCTGGCCGGCGTTCACCAGTGTGATTCCCGCGCCATTGGTATTGTCAATCGTGCCGGAAGTGATGGTGAACGCGGCGTTTCCGCGGAGTTCGCGGTGCCGAGGTTCAAGGTGCCGCCGCCATCCTTGACGACGTTGATGGTGCCCGAGCCCGCCCGGATCAGGCTGCAATTGATGTTCCAGTTTCCGGGTCCGGTTAGATTCAGCGTGTGTGTGGCGGCATTTCCCGCGGAGAAGCTGACGTCGGATTGGAAGGTGACCGGGTTCGCCGAATTGTTGGTGAACACATGGTTCACCACCGTGCCGTTGCCTAGGTTGAAATTATCGGCTCCGACGAGTCCACCCAAGGTCACTGCACCCGCGCTGCTGGCCACGGTGAAGTTCTGAATGCGGACGCCCTGGGTTCCGGAAAAGCAGTTGATCGTCAGCGGAGACACCTGGGTGCTGGTGATATTGAAGTGAATGCCGCTTCCGGCTGCAGACATGCTCGCCCCGGTTCCGGCGGCCGTGTAGGTGAGGGAGAGTGGACCCGCCACGGTTCCGTCCCATTGGGCAGTGTCGCCGGGGGCGGTGGTCACAGGAACGCCCGATGGGCTCCAGTTGGCCGCGATATCCATGTCGGTTGCCGGCAGCCCGCCTCCGACCCACGTGCGCGTGGTCTGGGCGTAGGAAATATCAGCACAGGCGCTGACGGTGATGAGGGTGAAAAAACAATGCTTGAGGAAACGAAACGTGGGTTTTGATTTCATCGGTAGGTTTGGGGTTTTTCGGAGCAAGCTCCATTATAACGACCAACGATTTTTTCGGATGAAATCCGACTTGGCTTGCTTCACACGCGTCCGGATGACGCCTCTGCCGCCACCCCGTGAGTGAATCCCCGGCATATTCTCAGGGTTTCTCGATCCGCCAGTCCCGCGGGGCCTTGAATCCCGCGCGGCCTTCGTCATACGCGCCCACTCCGGGTTTCTGCCAGCTTCCGAACTCACGCAGCTTCTGATGCAGTGCGGTCACGCGGTCCGGATGCTCCGCCGCCACATCGGACTTTTCCGAGGGATCCTTCGCCAGATCGTATAGCTCAAGTACGGGCGGCGTGTCCGGTTTCTCCGCGAAAAAATTCCCGTGCGCCACCAGTTTCCATGCCCCGAGGTGGACGGACGCATGGGCATCCTCGCCTTGGTGGATGTAGGAGAACCACGGCCGCTCAGGCAGCGGGGAATCGCCGCGCAGGGCGGGCAGCACATTCATTCCATCCAGCCCGGTGTCGGGGGCGCATCCCGTCGCCGCGAGCAGGGTGGGTAGCACGTCGATATAGCCGATGCGCCCGTCGAAACGCCGCCCGCCTGTCAGACCGCCCTGGGGCCAGCGGATCGCGGCGCACACCCGTGTTCCCCCTTCGTAAACCGTCAGCTTGCCTCCGCGATACGGGCCATTGCTGCTGCCGCTGCTGGGTATGCCTCCATTGTCGCTGGCAAACAGAACCAGCGTGTTCATGGCATCCGCGCGGCGCTCCACGGCTGTTAGGATGCGGCCCACGGACTGATCCAGCGAGTCCACCATCGCCGCGTATGCCTTCCGTTCCGCTTTCTTGAATTGCGGATACTTCTCCAGATCCGCCTTCTTCGCCTGAAACGGCGAGTGCGGCGCGTTGAACGGCACATAAGCGAACCACGGCTGGTCCGTGGGAGCCTCCTCGATGAATCGCGCCGCCGCCGCTCCGATCAGATCCGTCGAATACCCCTCCTCGCGAACCGTGCGCTCATCGTCATGCCAGTCGCACTCGCCGTCACGCTCGTGTGTGAAATAATCGACCGCTCCATTGTAACATCCCACAAACCGGGTGAAGCCCCGCTTCAGCGGAAGATACGCCTGCCGTGAGTGCCCCAGATGCCATTTGCCGAAAATCCCGCGGCGCTCGTATCCCGCGGCGGCGAGCAGTTCAGGCAGTGTCTTTTCCTCCTCCGGCAGACCGTAGGACGACCACGGCGGCACCACCGAGCGCATCAGGCCGAAGCGCCCGGGCCAGCGCCCCGTCAGAAGGCCCGCACGGGTGGGCGAGCACATCGGACAGGCGCGGAAGTCGGTTAGATTGCCCCCCCCCGCGGCCAGCCGGTCCAGATTCGGCGTGGCGATCACCCTGCCGCCATTGAATCCCACATCGGCGTATCCCAGATCATCCGCCAGCAGGATGAGCAGATTGGGCTTCCTCGATTCCGCGGCTCCGGCAAATCCGGAACATATGGCGATCCACAGGCTGAGAAAGGGGAGGAGCCATCGGCCTGCGGAGTGCTTGTATTTCATGAGGGAGGAACAGTTAGCGGCTGGTTGTTCCGCGCTTGATGCGGAGCACCGTGGAATCACCCGTGCTCCACAGGCGCACAGCGTCGATCACAAACCCCGCCGTCCGCCTGGAAGTTGCGCGTCGCACCCTGCCGGACTCTATTCCCTCAGGATTGTCTTGCCCGGCGCACTCCGTGTTTCTTGGAATGAACCATGCACCGGATCGTCAATCTCCTCGCCATACTCTGCGTCATGGCCACCACGGTCACCGCCGCGGATGCGAAGCCGCCGGTGAAGATCGCCATTGTCGGCTTGAGCCATGATCACGCCTTCGGATTCATTCCTCAGGTGCTGGGTCACAAGGAGGTGGAACTGGTCGGCGTCGTCGAGGCGGACCCAGAACTCGTCGCCATCTACTCGAAACGCTTCAAGCTCGATGCCGCCCTCTTCCATCCGGGCCTGGACGAACTCTTCGCCAGCAAGCAGGTGCAGGCCGTCGCCGCGCGCTACTTTGGCGACGACCAGCTCACCGTGG
>DAISZP010000002.1:0-42108 GCA_036824745.1 Luteolibacter sp. | reverse complement strand
AAACACCCGGCCCACCATGCTCGAGCAGGCCGTCCAAGCCTCCTCCATCCCCTTCGCCAAGCTCCTGCTCGACTACGGCCTCCCACCCGGCCGCTCCCTCGAACTCGCCATCTCCCGCGACGATGCCGCCATGGCCGAACTCCTCCTCTGCCACGGAGCTTCCGTGAACGCCACCCGTTTCCCCACCTTTGATACCCTACTCTCCACCGCCATCCGCTCCCGCCACGACCGCTGCGCCGAGCTCCTCCTGCGCCACGGGGCGGATCCCCACCTGAAACTTCCCGAGGGCCAGAGCCTCTTCCTCCTCGCCGTCGCCACCGGCTGCCACCGCAGCGTGCGCCACATGCTCGCCCAAGGGGCCAATCCGAACGAACCCTTCCGGCTCCCCGTTTCCCCCCTATTTCTCAAATCCGTGCGCCCCGGCGTCATGCGCTGGGTGCTGCGGATGGACCGCAACGCCACCCCTCTCATGATGGCGGCCGATTCCGGCAGCGTCCCCACCACCCGCCACCTCATCCACGCCGGGGCAAAGCTCCAGGTCCGCACCAAAGTCGCCTCCCTCTGGCCCATCAACTTCGCCTCCCGCCGCGGAGACGTCCCCATGATGCGCCTCTTTCTTGGAAAAGACCCCCTGCGCGAGGAACGCCGCATCGAGATCCGCCTCTCCGAGCAGAAAGCCCGCATCCTCGATGCCGCCGGAAACGAAATCCTCACCACCCGCGTCTCCACCGGCCGCAAAGGCTACGCCACCCCCACCGGCGAGTTCGTCATCACCAACAAACACCGCGAGTGGAAGTCCACCCTCTACCACGCCAGCATGCCCTTCTTCCAACGCCTCAATTGCGGCGACTTCGGCCTCCACCAAGGCAACGTCCCCGGCTACCCCGCCTCCCACGGCTGCATCCGCGTCCCCCCCGGCACCGCCGAAAAACTCTTCTCCCTCACCAAAACCGGCGACCGCGTCCTCATCCTCCCTTGAGTAAGGAGAGGGGACGCCTCGTCCCCCCCCACCACGCCAACGGCATGGAGCCGAACCCGGAGGGTTCACAGCCATTAGCCGGTGGTTGAGGCGCGCCAGCGCCGATTACCACCGGACCGCGTTGTTTCATCAAACGCATCCCGGAGGGATGCCAGCCCGGCTGCGATCCCGCCGGGATCGGATCACGCTCGGCCGGGTGTTCCGGGGGGGTCGCTTCGCTCGCCCCCGGCTAATGGCTCTCATCCCTCCGGGATGAATCTCCCCACGCCCACGGCGTGAACGGCGCGAAAGCGAAAGGTGACCCAAGGGAACCCTGGTCAAATGCCCCCCACCAAACCCGCGCCCCAAAGCGGGCGCACGAAGCAGTGGAACCTTCAATGCTTGTTAGCCGGGACTGACCCTAGCGACTGACCCTAGCGATGTTAGCCGGGACTGACCCTAGCGAATCCGGCGAACCGTCGCCATCCGTATCCGCGCTCCAATCACAATGCACCCGCCAGAATTTCTTCCCGTCGGGGCTTGGCGGCGGCAGGGGCGGTGCTAGACGGGCCTTGTGATGGTGAGGGTCTCGCTGGCGCGTTCGTTGCCGGTGGTGAGGCGCACGTAGAGGCGGTAGGAGACGGCGGCGCCGGGGAGGGCGAAACCGGCGGCGGTAGAGTGGCTCAGCGGGCCGGCGGCGGGGATGTTGGCGATGACGGTCTCGTCCTCGGCGGAGTATTCGGGGCCGGGGGTGGAGCGGAGTTCGTAGTGGTCCAGCTCGGGATCGGTGCTGGGGGTCCAAGTGAGGTCGGCGCGGGTTTGGGCGGGGTTCCATTCTCCGCTGAGGGTGACGGGGTCCGGAGTGTGGCCGGGCAAGGGGGTGAGGCGCGGGAGGGTGGCCACGGGGACGGAGTCCGGGGCATACAGGGCCTCGATGCGGAGGCGGTATTGTTTCATGATGCCGAGGGCCTCGGCCTGGAGGTCATCCCGCTGGATGCGGGTGGCGGTGACTTCGCGCTCGGCGGCGGGGCGGGCGGTGAAGGCGGTGTCCACCTGGCCGCGCAGGGTGGAGAACTGGACGAGGGTGAGGCCGCCGAGGAGCAGCAGGGGCGGGGTGAAAATGGGGGTGATGGGCTCGGCGTTGACGCGCTGCCAGAGATCGAGCACATCGTCCATGGCGCTGATGATGACGTCTCGCCCGGCGCTGCGGTTCGGCACGGCGGGGAGGCGGTTGAAGAGTTGGTTGTTTGGGAAATCCGCACGGATGCGGCGGTTGAACTCGGCGATGCGGTCTCCGGCGCTGCCGCGGAGTTGTTCGAGGGTGACGCGGCTGTTCTCGAGGTCGTTGAGGCGGGCCTGGAGGGTGGACTTGGCGACGTCGAGATCGGCACGGATCTGCTGGAAATCGGCAAGGGTGATGAAGTCTTCTTTCCAAGGGACCTTGAGGGTGGCATCGGTGGCGGTCCAGTGGGTGATGAATTCATCCATGACCGGGATGTAGTCGCTGTTGGATTGGATGGGCATAATGATGTGATTACAGGGTTAAGCGCATTTTTAAAGGATTGGCAAGAAATTTGATCGTAGAGAAGAAACTTGTGATCGTAAGGGTGGAGTTTGTGATCGTAAGGATGGAGTTTGTGATCGTAAGGGTGGAGTTTGTGATCATAGAGGTAAAATTTGTAATCGAAGGAAATGACTGGGTAGGCATGTAAAGTAAGATTTTAAAAGTGGAAGGCAGGTGCGTAAAGATGGAGGGGAAGGAAGCCGGCGGAGGTATGCGCGTGGCTGTGTGGGATGACCGTCAAGGCGACGGGCTGTGGGATGGCGGGGGTTTTGTGGAGGGAGAAGCTTCAGCTTGTCTCGGGTCCGCCGGATGGGGGGGAAGGCAAGCTGAAGATGAACTCCATGGAGTCCGCCGGGGGCACGAAAAAACCCGCCGTCCTCAGGGGGAACGGCGGGTTTTTCTAACAATCCGGGGGCTGTTGGGGGTAAGTTATTTCCAGTTGAACTTCTCGTCGTCCTTGAGGGCGACGTTGGCCTTGAGGGCGACGTTGGCTTTTTCGACGCGGTCTCCGAAGGCGGCGTGCATGGCTTTGTTACGATCGCCGATGGTTTTTCCGCCTTCGCCGCCCATCATCTGGCGCATTTCGGCGTCCATGGTCTCGTCGCTGCGGTCCACTTTGGCGAGATCGATGCCGAGGTTGGTGGAGGCTTGGTCGATCTGCTGGTTCCGGACGCCGATCTTGTTGATGTATTCCTGGTATTTGGCGACCATGGAGTTGATGTCGCCGTAGGAACGGACGTCGCGGATGGCTTCGCGGAGGGCCTGGATGCGGGCGGGGGACTGGATGAACCAGGCGGTGCCGCCGATGGTGGAGCCGAAGAAGAGGATGAGGGTGACGACGAGCTCGAGCTTGCGGCGGCGGCGCTTGCGGGCGAGGCGCTCATCGAGCAGGGCTCCGAGTTCTTCCGCGGCTTCCTTGTCGAGGGCGGGGATTTCTTCCACCGGGGCCGGGGCTTCCTCCACCTGATCGAAGATCGCCTGCGGCTGGGGAGCGGCGGCGGCTGGAGCGGGTGTGAAAGCGGGCCTGGGAGCGGGGGTGGATTCGACGATCTCGTCGAAGACCGGCGTCGGAAAGGCGCGCTTGGGAGCAAGGCCTTCGTTCGCGACGGGGGTCTTGAGGGCGGCGTCGAACAATTGCTGGAGCTTTTGTTTGTCGGTCATGGTCATCAACTTAACTTAATAATTCACCACGCCGATTACGGGATCGTGTAGAAACGGACTACGTGATGGCGTGATGCCAGAAATCCGCGGTTCCGGGGCACACTCAACCCTTTTTCAGAGGATATGCGGAACTGGAATCGCTCCGTGTTATCAGCCGGGCTCAGCGGCTGAGACGCCAGGCATCCATGAGGGTGCGGTATTTGGCGAGGGTGTTGGGAACCTCCCATGCGGGCACGGGTTCGCCGGCGAGGTAGCCGAGGTAGGTCTCGGTGACTTGGCCGAAGTGGGCTTCGTGGCCGGTTTTGTAGGTGTCCGGGATGACGACTTCCCAGCGGCCGCCGAGGTCTTTGAAGGAAACGCCGGGCCACTTCGCGTTGATTTTTGTTAGGGCGGATTCGAGCGCGGATTGGAACGCGTCGTCCGGCTTCATGCGCGGCTCGATGTAGAGCACGGGTTTGTAATTCTGCTCCGCGCCCTGGCGGATGTGGAGCGAGGCTCTGGTGCCGCGCATGAGGGAGTCGTGGGTGTCACCGGCTCCCTGGGGAGCTTCGAATTTCCAAAGCACGGAGACGCGGGCGTGTACGCCGCGCAGGGTGTAGTCGAGCGCGCCGTTGGACGGGGTTTGCAGCACGCCATCCTTGTCTAACAACGGCTTGAGGTAGTCCGGCCATGCGTCGAGGCCGGTGGATTTCCTGAACTGCTCCGAGGTGATGGCGGTGGTCCAGCTTTTGGCGGAGAGCACCTTCACATCGTCCGCTCCGATGATCTGATCCGGGAAACATTCCCACTGGACCAGATCCGTTAGATGGGTGGTGACATCGACGATGGCCTCGCCTTGTTGCTTGGGATCGTAGAACCACGGCGGGCGTTGCAATGGCGCGCCGTTCACGAGCTTGGAGAAGTGGTGGACGCTCTCCTTGGTCACCGCGGGATCTTCCTTCGTGCCTTTTTCCTGCTCGCCGAAGACGCCGGGAAAGGTGGAGAGCTCCTTCTGCAGCATGGTGGTGATCTCATGGCGCTCGGTCATGATGTCCAGCAGCAGCAGCTTTTTCTCCGCGGCGATCTGATAGGCCTGCTCGAGGAGCTTGAAACCCTCCGGATCGATGGCCATGGGCTTGTCTGAAAGCACGTTGAGCCCGGCTTTGACGCACTCGAGGATGTAGCGGGATTTCTTCGAGTTGTTGCCGGCGATGACGACGACGTTGCCGGGTTTGTCGCGCAGCATTTCGGATAGATAATCCGGTCCGGTGTGGAGCTCGGTCTTCCAGCGGGTGGCTTGATCGGCGCGGGTGTTGAAACCCTTGATGAGGGCGAGGTGGCGGTCGAGATCCGGCCCGGCGGGCGCGTAGATGTTGACGGTTTCATCCACGCCCTTGAGCTGGGTCTTCTGAACGAGGGCCGCGTGGAAATGTCCGGGATCCAGGGTGATGAGGCGGACGGTTTCCGCGCTGGCGGAGAATGCGGCGGCAAGCAGGGAGGCGGCGAGGAGTTTCGGAATCATGCGGGTTTGTTAGAATGGCGGGAGGGTCACTTCGGCAGGCCCTCGGCGATGGCGCTCCAGCGTTGTTTGAAGGAGGCGCTGTCGAGCGAGAGCTTGGCGGCGGCGCCGAGGGCGCGCTCGCGGTTGCCGGCGAGCCAGTCGTAGGCGATGGCGCACTCGTGGCGGCGCAGGCGCTCGAACTCGCTGGCCGGGTTCTTCACGAAGATCCGGTGCAGGGCGATGAGCGCGTCCGGCGAGAAGTCCGCCCAGGTGAAGGATTTGGTTTCTCCGGCGGCGGTGGTGGCGGAGAGTTTGTGATCCGCGCCGATGGAAACCTTGGTGATTGTTTCACCGGAGCGAAGCTGGAGTTCGGCGGAGACGGGTTCCTTGGCGAGATCGGTTTCAAGATCCTCCAGGAAGACCGTGGAGGATTCCGCGAGGGAGATCAGGGTGGAGGAGAGTTTGTCGGTGGAGGATTCCCGAGGCAGGTTCTTCAGCGTGTCCGTTAGATCGGTGAAGCGGCATTCGCCGGCGAACTTGGTGGCGATGCCGATCCGGTCCGCGGTGCTGTCCTGCGGGCCGGGATCGGCCTTGGGAGGAGGTGTGCCGCCGGAGGACTTCATCAGCGAGGCTGCGCGGGTGATGTCGAGCTGCCAGGCGCGGACGTTGAAACGGGCGCGGCCGCGGGTTTTCAATCCGGCGAGCGCGGTGTTCAGCTTGTCGATGGTGGACTCGCTGGCCGCCTTGTCTTTCGGGAAATCCGCGAACAGGGAGCCGGTGAGGGTTTCGTGATCGGTGAGATAGTCGTTCGCGAGCTTCTGATAGACGGAGGCCCAGTCGTCGGTCGCTGGCAACCGGGTGGCGACCACGGCGGTGAAACAGGCGGCCGCGGGATCAAGCAGGCCTTGTTCCCAGTTTTTCAGCCCGGAGAGCATGGCGGTCACCGCGTGGGCCGCTCCGCTGGCATCCGAGTGCGGGGCGGGCAGGGGTTTGAGGCCGCCGAGTTTGTCGAGAGTATCGGTGAGCTGGGCACCGATGAGATTGGATTCCTTGGGCAGGGACTTCGCGTGGTCCGCCGTTTCGCGGGCCTGTTTCCGGGCGTCGCCGGGGCGGCCGTCGAGGAAGTGAGCCAACACGGCCTCCACCCCGGCCCAGGTGCGGGTGGGTTCCTGCACGGCCGGGTCTTTGAGGAGATCGGCGAAACCTTGCGCGGCCTTTTGATAGTCCTTGGCCTCCACGGCGGCGCGGGCTTCGCGGTATCGTTTCGCGATGTCCACCGAGGTGTCCTCCACCACGGGCGGTGGCACTTCTTCGGTGGTGGTCGGGATTTTCGTGGTGATCTTCGCGGGTTTCTCACGTGTCAGCCACCAGAGGGCGAGCGCGGTGACGGCGAGCATCCCGGCGGTGCCGGCGAGCAGCAGATTGCGTTCGCGGCGTTTCTTTTCCGCCCGGCGCTTGGCGGCGGTGAGCGGGGACTCGGCGCGACCGGACTTCACGTGGGTCCATGCCGCCGTGAGACTGGCGATCATCTCATCATACGAGCTGAAGCGTTGGTTCGGATGATAGGCCATCGCCTTGTCCACGATGCGGCAGGTTTCCGCGGAAATCGATGGATCGGCCGAAGCGAGCGGGATGATGCGCTTTTTCGCTTCGCGCAGCACATCGGTTGCCATCGATTCCTCGCCGCAGGGTGGTTTCCCGGCGAGCGCGTGGTAGAGGGTGGCCCCGAAGGCGTAGATGTCCGAGCGGAAGTCCTCGGCGTGGCCCTCCACCGTCTCCGGCGGGACATAGTAGGGCGTGGCCCAGAGTTCCTCGGCCTGCGCCTTGCCGCCTTGGGTGACGAGCGCGAGGCCGAAGTCCACGAGCTTGGCGTGGCCCTCCGCGTCTAACAAAATGTTTCCAGGCTTCACGTCGCGGTGGATCAGGCCGGCGGCATGCGCGGCCTTGAGGCCCTGCGCCACTTCGATGGCCAGCGGCAGCATCTCGATTTCCGGGATCTTGCCGCGCTCACGGATCTGGTGTTCGAAGTGCCCGCCCGGCACGAGCTCCATCGCGATGTAGAAACGATCGAAGGCGCGGCCGGTGGTGAGCACCCGCACCACATGCGGGTGGCTGAAGGAGGCGGTGAGTCGCGCTTCCTGCTCGAAGGCGGCGATGCGTTTCTCATCCGCCGAGTAATCCTCGCTGAGGATCTTGAGCGCCACCTCGCGGTCCAGCGTGTTGTCGTGCGCGGCGAACACCATGCTCATGCCACCCACCGCGTGACGGCGCACCAGCGTGTAGGGGCCGAACTCGCGCTTCACCCGCGTGTGCTTGCCGCACTGCGGGCACTCGACGTTGCTGAAGGGAGCCACCGCCGAGACATCCATCGGAGCGCCACAGGAATGGCAGTAGGCGATGGTTTCCGGTGGCTGGCTCATGCGTGCAGGCTACCGATACGCGGCGCGAGGGTGCAAACTTGAAACTTGCCCCACCTTTTTTCACGGGGAGACTCGCCGCGTGGAAATCCGAGTCGATACCCCCGGCGAGCGCCTGGACGCGTTCCTAGCAGCCCGCCTGCCGGACCTTTCGCGCTCCCGCATCCAGACGCTCATCCGCGAGCAGTTCATCCTGGTGGACGGAAACCCCGCGAAACCCCGGGATGCGGTGAAAACCGGAGCCTCCATCACCATCGCCCTGCCCGAGGCCGTGCCGCTCGACGCCGCGCCGCAGGACATCCCGCTGGACATCCTGTTTGAGGACGACGACCTGCTGGTCCTCAACAAGGCCCCCGGCATGGTCGTGCATCCCGCTCCCGGAAACCCGGACGGCACGCTCGTCAACGCCCTTCTCCACCACTGCCAAGGCAAACTCTCCGGCATCGGCGGCGTCGAGCGTCCCGGCATCGTCCACCGGCTCGACAAGGACACCTCCGGCTGCCTCGTCGTCGCGAAATCCGACGCCGCCCACCAATCGCTCGTCACCCAGTTCTCCGAGCGCTCCACCATGGAGAAACTCTATCTGGCAGTCACCACGGGCATTCCGAAGCCGGAAAAAGACACCATCTTCACCCACATCGGCCGCCACCCGGTGAACCGCCAGAAAATGGCCGTCGTCAATCCGCCAGGCGGCAAGCCGGCCATCACTGATTACGAAATCCTTAAAACCGACGCCGCCACTCTAACAGCCTTGGTCCTCTGCCACCTCCACACCGGCCGCACCCACCAGATCCGCGTCCACATGCACCACAAGGGCGCGCCGTTGTTAGGCGATCCGATCTACGGCAAGCCGGTGAAAAACCCCGCGCTGCCGGACCGGCTCATGCTCCACGCGTGGCGGCTGTCCTTCGAGCACCCGATCAACGGAAAACGCCACGCCTTCGAATCGCCGATTCCCGCCGAGTTTCATCCGTGGATGGAAGGGGTGGGTTTGTTTGGAACGAAATGATCTGGCTCAACGCGCCGTCTGGTTAGGTTCCTGGACGAGCACCGGGTTCGAAAACTCCATGATGGACTCAGTCCTTCCGGAATTCGCGGCGGCGACTCCGACTTCCAGTTCTTTCGGCCAATAGGCCAGAACCTGGGAAGTGAGCGGCCTCCAGTCCTTGTCACCATCTTGCCGCGCAAACACGCGCAGTAGCTTGTCTTCTCGCTCCATACGAATGCGAAGCGGTTTCTTGTGATCAATCGGATAGAGCGGTCCTTTCGGCCAAATGTTGTCCCCACCGGTCCAAATCACCTGATTCAACCATCGTTTTCCGACTTCCCTGGTGCCGTTGCCCACGCTGTAGCTGAAGGTTTTCGAGTGATCACACAAGACCACCAGCGCCGAACTCCATTCCGCATCCGGCGCGGGACCCGCCGTGACTTCGTAAACAAAATTCCCGGAAACCGGTTTGAGAACCGCGGGTGCAGAAATCGAGCGATCCAATCTCCAGTTGCCGATTTCCGCGGCGGAACGGATGGTCAACTTTTCTCCTGATTGGCGGAACTCGCCGTTCTTCCTGGGATTTCTAACGACACCCCACTCGGCGAGTTCCGTTCCATCCAGTGTAGGGACTACTCCGGCGGTCTCGAATTTTCCCAGCCTTGCGTTCCGGGGAGGCTCGGATCCGGCGCGGACCGAGAAGCCCGTGTATCTCACCTCGAACGGTTGGATCAACCTGCTGCTAATGTAAGGGCCGACCCGTATGACCTGAGCCCAACCGGCGTTGTATTGGGCGGCTGACTCGTTCCAAGGGCCGTTCTCCTGTTTCCATGCCGTGTAGAACCAGTCTCCGTGGCGGCAGATTCTGAATGTGACGGGTTCTGCGGGAATCCACGTCGGATTGTGAACATCGACATCGGTTGTGTTGGCGATCCTCCGGATCTGCTCGCGGAGTAAGGCTTTGGAATCCCTGCCACTGAATTCGCGAAAAAGCCGTAGGAAGTTGTATCTGCCTTCCTCCACGAGGAGGCCAGCGCTCTGAATCATATCGTTGTCCTTCCCACTCCATGCGACGGAAGGTTTGAACTGGAAATCCACAGTGACTTCCGCGGTGAAGTCGCCATTGACCTCCTTCATGAGGCGGGCGATCGGACGCTCTGAAATCCGGTAGCTGCAATAGGAGGATAGAGCGCGCGAACTCATCCGGATTTCGTTGCCGTCGATCTTGAAGGTTCCAATGCCCATCGGATCGATCCACTTCCCGAGTGGTTTCGGCGGATCGGCCCACGGCCTGCCCGGGTTGGTTCCGGAGCTTTCATAGCGGCGGCTCACCGGGTTCCATGAAAGCGAGAACGCGTTCTCTTCCAGCCATGCGGTGCCTTCGGGAAGCGTCACGGGGCAATCGCTTCTAACGGAAAGCGCCTGCAGCATGCTGAGAAGCAAACGCAGGTTTTCCGCTTTTTCCGAATCCCGATCCAACATGCCTGACTTGATGATGCGCGTGAGATCCCGTGGCGCGCTTTCCACTCCGTATTTGACCGCCAGAAGAAACGAGTCCCGTACGTCCTGCATCCGGATGGCCCGTTCAACCGTGGCATCCCACGCTGCATTGGCCGCGACCGCTCCCTCCACGAGTCCACTGTCGATGAAATCAAGAATGCGGTAGAAATCGCAGGATCCCATGCGGATCTGGGCGAGAAGCGCCGCGGAGCTCTGAACTGACGGATGGTTGATGATGAATGGCGGCCATGAAGCCGTGACGGGTTCCCGCATGGCGATGCCTTGCATGAGCGGCAGCGCGTCCTGTTCCCAACCGTTCAGATGGATCGCATCCATCAAATCGATCCGCGGCGAGTGGTAACGCAGGAACAATTCTTTCCGCTCAGGCTTCGAAGTGCGGACCAAGGCCGAAATCATGCGTTGCCAGTATCCGTTCAGTGTCTTGTGGCGTTCTTGCCAGAGCGCGGCCTCCGAGCCGAAATCGTTGAAGCCATCAGCATTGTATTCCCGGATGAAGTAACCGGGATCCCGTGGCTTCTCAAGACGATCGGCAGCACGTTTGGTTTCCTCAAGGAGGATCGCGGGATGGGCCGACGCCATGCGCTCCAGCAGGGGAATTATCTTCGGGTCATGTTTGTCGAGGTCACTCCGGTTCACGCAGATTTCCGTGAGGGCGGCCAAGGCGCGCCGTGTGTCGTCTGCCGAGGGCGTTTCTGGAAGTTCGATCTCCGCGAGTTGGGACTCGAACGAGGGAGGAAGCTCTCCAAGCGTTTCGATATCGCCCTCCTGAAGAATCACCGGTAGGGATTGGGGGCGTTTCACGTGAACGGAAAACGGGATGTCGATTCTTCCAAGTGCCTCGTAGCGGACGAATTGAAGCTTCCAGTTCTCCGGTCCGGATTGTTCATCCAGATATCGCAACCTCGCCAGCGGAGCCATGCGTGGCAGGAGTTCCTGGCGTGATGAAAGCGGGAACTCCTGAGTGCTGAGGCTGCGGCAGCGCGTCATGTCAACAATGGTATTCGTGCTCCCGCTCATGATCCGTCCGTAGGGGAGAGTCTTGTGAATGATCCAGGTGCATGAATGTTCAGGAGCCAGCATGATGGTTCCTCCGCCCGAAATGAAACGGCTCTCTTGCAATGGATAGCCTCCCGAGTGTTGGAGATTCTGAATCGAAAGTGGCATGTGATAGCTCGTCTGGATGCAAAACGCACCCGGGATGGTGTTTTTCGCGGGTCGTTTATTAAAACGTTCCAATCCATTGACCCAGTGGTCCGCGGTCGTGACATCCATCTCCTTCAATACCACCTTGCGGACCATGACGGCCCTGACGGTTCCCTTCAGTTCGCCACCCTCAACAGGGATCACACGGGCGGAAAACGCGCCGCCAGTCGAGAAACTCCACTCGTTGCGGGGATTACGCAGATCGCAGAGGCCGGAGTTTGACTGTCTGGAGGTCTCTTGAACCGGCAGGTTGCCAAGTGTCCATCTTGAGAGAATCTCTCCATCCCATGATTCAAGTTTCATCGTTCGGTCAGGCATCACCAATTCGCCGAACTGACAGTCGATGCTTCCAATCAGAACGCCTTCCGGCAGGGATTCCGCGCGCACGGTCACCGAGAAATGACTGGTTTCCTTGCGCCGTTGTTTGCCGGTTTCCGAATCAATGTAGGTTTCTGTTCCCGTCTCCACTTTTCCGGAATTCGGATCGACGGCGAGGCGGTATCCGGGTGGTTGATTGAGAAAAGCCGACACCACCGCGGATTTTGTTGCAGCCCTTGAAAACTTTGGCGTCGGGGTGACTCTTCCGAACAAGACAAACAGCAGCGCCGCCGCCGGCAGTCCCCACAGCATTCCGGGCGTGAGGTAACACGCGAGGGTCACCGCCACGACCAGAGGGAGGAAACGCAGACCCCACATCATGAGCGCCTCGCCCAGCATCGGCGTGAGTCCGGCCGCCCGCAGATAGATGAACTCGAGCACGAACGGCAAGATGACGAAGAATGTGATCACGATGGCCAGTTTCGCGAACACGAGCCGCCAACGGTTGATCGGCAGGGATTTCCAGAACGCGTATCGTTTCACCAAGGGATCCGCGTGCATGAAGAACGGGATGATTAGCAGCGGCATCCAACGCAGCGCCTGCCAGTCCAAACGATCAGTGGTTTCCAGATGACTCCAGAAACCAGAAGTCATCACCGTGTCCCCGAAGCTCAATTGGCGCATCCGGAGACCGAAATGAGTGAGGCAGAGGATCGTCCAGAGCAGCAGCCACCACATGCAGATGCGGAGGTCTTTTTTGATGAGATGAAGCGTCTTGTTCATGGAGAGGGAAAGGGAATGGGATCAATCGTTGTGGCGGAGCAGCGCTCGGACGATGGAGCGCAGCGGCGCGGGCTCCACCGTGACATGTTTCGCATCCGGGAAATGGACCATCAGATCGGTGTGAAACGTCGTTTCCTGCCATGCGGCGTCCACGAAGGTGACCCGACCGTCCGCCGATTGCGGGTTCCACCAATGCAAAGGCAGCGAGGATGGCACGCAGGACGCGGACGAATGCAACGAGATCATCCGGCAGCGGGCGAGCAGGGCATCCTTCTCCTCGCGTTGGCAGGCGACGCCTTCATCCATGATGATGACTTGGTCGGCGAGTCGCTCGACCTCATCAATCTCGTGCGAGGAGATGACAAAGGTCCATTCGTCCTGGTTCATCGTTTCCAACAATGCATCAAGCACCTCGTCCCGGATCGCCGGATCGAGTCCGCTGAACGGCTCGTCCATCAGCAGCAGCTTCGGCCGGTAGGCAAGCGCGCCCACAAACGCCGCCTTCACCCGCTGGCCGCGGGAAACATGACGCAGCTTGCGGTCGAGCGGCACGTCGAACAGCTTGATGAGCTGTTTTTCGAAGTCCCGGTCCCATGTCGGAAAGAGCGGCCGCAGATAGGCGAGGTAGTCCGCGACCTTCATGTAGTCCGGGAGGTCCTGTGCTTCCGCGATGTAACCGATGTTCGCGCGGACCTGCTCCGGGATTACGAGCGGATCATGGCCGAACACCCGCGCGCTGCCGCGGCTGGGACGGATGAAACCCATGAGGATGCGGATCAGCGTGCTTTTTCCCGAACCGTTTCGTCCCAACAGCGCGAGCGCGTTTCCAGAGGACAAACGGAGGTCCAGCGGGGCGAGTGCCATGGTTTTTCCAAAGCGGCGCTCCACGGCGGTGGTTTCAATGACAGGCGGGTTCATAGTGTCTTCCAATGTTGTTCCAATGCCTTGCTGACTTCTTCGAGTGAGAGATTGAGCTGCTTCGCCTTGATCACGATGGCTTCGAGTGGCTCGTCCAGCAGCGTCCGGCGCTCGATGGCGCTGGACTTGGGGGCGGCCACCACCCGGTTGCCGATCCCGGGCAGGCTCTCAATCAAACCCTCCGCCCTCAACGCGGAGAGCGCTTTCTGCACCGTATTCGGATTGATTTGATACTCCGCGCTCAGCGCCCGGACCGACGGAAAGATGTCCCCCGGAGCCAGATCGCCCGCGATGATCGCCTTGCGCGCCGCGTAGAGCACCTGCTCATACACGGGAATACCGGCTCGGAACTGGATGGGAAACAATGCCACGGTGTATGATGTGATGTAATACACCTAGAACACCCCTGGCAAGCGGAAACTTCCCTCCCGTCCTGGATCGGGCCCGGTGTCCGGAACTGCATGCCGCCACGAGCATGGGGGAATCTCATTCAGGGAATGGCAGCCAGGATTGGGAGTCCGGCGAGTGGTTTCTCCAAAGGGTGATGTTTCATGAGAAACAGAGAGCCGTGAAAGTCCTGCATGGTGGTGCGGGTGATGGCCGGCACACGAGGTTGCTGCTCGACCTGATTTTCGTTCAGCCCGCGAGCGAAGTGCATGCCATCGGGTGCTACGATGGGCCGGATGGAGAGCGATTGCGGGAGGCGTTTGAGGAGAACGAGCGAGTCGGCGGCGGTGAAGGGCGGGTCCATCTCTACGAGGGTGAATCGCGGGAGATTCTGGCATGGATGATCGCAGGTGAGGGATACTGGGAGAGTTTTGATTTCATCGTGTTGGATGGACGCCCGGGTGGCCCCGAACTGTTGGCGGACATTTGCCAGGCATGGAGTCATTTGAAACCGGGCGGTGTGCTTGACGTGGCGAAAAGCGGACCCGATTGTCCGGTCGCGCAGGCCCTGCTGCGGGTTTTCTCGGGACGTCTGGACACGGTGATCGAATCTGAGCGGCTGGCAGTGGTTAAGCGGTGAATGCTCCGGTGAAACACTTCGGACATGGTCCGCGACAATCCTGTTGACGATCATCAGCCGGATTGCAGCGTCGGGTTTGCTTGTTTGGCCGGCGGGTTTCGAATTTCATCCCCCCATGTCCGACGACCTCCTGCCCGACCTGCTCGCCGCCGTGGAACAGCAATTGGTTTCCCCGCAGACGAAATATGTGGCGAAGACCTACGGGTGGCTGTTGAAGGCGGGACTCAGCGAGGAGGCGGCCAAGCGCCAGATCGCCCTCACCCTTGGCGAGCAGATGGACGAAATGATGCGGAAAAAGCGCGGATTTGACGAAAACGCGTACCGCGAAGCGCTCGACGAACTGCCTCTCAGCGAGGACGGCGGAGAGTGACGATTTTTTCTAAACCGGACTCCGCGCCTCCACATTTCCTGAGTGAACAACCCGCCCTCCATCCCAACCGGAGCCCCGGATCCGCAGGACATACGCGAAAATCAAGTTGACCGCTTCGCATATCCTGCCATCCTGCGAATCCTCCGGGTTGGAAGGAATCACTCCCCAATAACCCAATCTGTCCCTCAAATCCCATGAAACTGAAAAGTTTGATCGCCGCCGCGGCACTGGTGACCGCCAGCACTTCGTTCGGAGCCACTGGAATCTTCGGCAGCTACATCCAGATCTTCACCACCACCAACACCGTTTACAAAGGTGAGTCGTACGGCAGCGTGGCGAGTATCGACGGCGCCAACCTTGGCACTTTCAACATTTCCGACAACCTCGGATTGGCCCAATCCCAGATCAACACCTTCAAATATGACACTAGTGACGTCACCGGGGGCCAGATGCAGTACCGGGTCTATCTCACTTCCGGGGTTGCTGGTTCATTCAACACCGTTACCTACGGGTTCCAGAACAATGCCACCTTCACCAACCTCGCAGGCTCGTCGGTGACGGGAGGCGGCGACCAAGCTTGGGGCAACACCACCTCGATCGATCTGATGGCGCTCACCAGCGGCAACGGAAACTACACCTTGGAAGTCTTCTTCAAAGCCACCACCAACGAAGGCGACCGCTTCTCAAACAACGGAGGCAGCAACTTCAAGGCGAACTTCACCGTCGTGCCGGAACCCGGAACCGCCGCCCTGGGACTTGTAGGGACGGCTCTGCTCCTGCGCCGCCGTCGTCGCTGATCGTTCGAGGCATCCATTTCCTGAAAAGACCCGGCCGGAATCCTCCTGCCGGGTCTTTTTTTGCCCGATAACCACGATGTAATCACAGCTCCGGAATTTTACGAGCCGACCCCGATTCTAGATTGCCGCACCGATGGATTTCACAGACAAAACACCATCGTAAATCCGTTTTTCTAACTTCAGTCTCCACCGCCTGTCAGTTCGCCATCAACCTTACCGTTCGCCCCATGTCAGATACCAAAACCCATTTCGTGAGTGCCGTGCGGGAACGCGTCGGCGAAGTCGTCGTCGGCCAGGATGTGGTTGTGGAGCGCATGATGATCGCGCTGCTGACCGGCGGCCACTTGTTGTTGTTAGGTGTGCCTGGAACGGCGAAAACACTGCTGGTCAACGCCGTGGCAAAAGCCGTGGACCTGCGGTTCAGCCGCGTGCAGTTCACCATCGACATGCTGCCGTCCGACATCATCGGCTCGGAGCTGCTCGATCAGGCGACCGGGCAGTTCCGCACCCACCAGGGGCCGGTTTTCACCAACCTGCTGCTCGCGGATGAAATCAACCGCGCCGCGCCCAAAGTGCAGAGCGCGCTGCTCGAAGCCATGCAGGAGCGCAAGGTGACCATTGGCAACGCGACCTATCAGTTGCCCGTGCCTTTCCTCGTCATCGCCACCCAGAACCCGATCGAGCAGGCGGGAACCTTCGAACTGCCGGAAGCCCAGCTCGACCGATTCATGCTCTGCCACCGGCTCAACTATCCCTCCGCCGATCAGGAGGAGGAAGTGCTGCGCCGCCAGTTGAAGATGGGCCTCAAGCGCGTGGAGGGCGGCGCGATGCCGAAGACCGCGTTCGACATGATCGGCGGCGAGCCTGTCTGCCGTGTCGAGGATCTCGTTTCAGCGATGGAAACGGTGCAGAACGTCCATGTCAGCGACGTCTTCACAAAACACTGCGTGGAACTCGTGCGCCGCACCCGCAGCCACCCGGCCATCGAGCTGGGATGCTCGCCGCGCGCCGCGTTGTCCATCGTCCAAGCCGCCCGCGCCCGTGCTTTCGTGAAAGAGCGGGATTATGTGGTGCCGGAGGACTTGTTCGAACTCGCCGAGGACGTGGTGCTCCACCGCATCCGCCTGAGCTACGAGGCGCTGGCGGAGGGACGTCGCCCGGAAAAGGTGCTTGAGGAACTGCTCCATCAACTCGGCTGATCCGCGATGCGCGACGAAGGGACCATCACCCACGATCCGCTGGACGCGCGGCAATTCGAAATCGCCGTGCAGCGGCTCGCCGACGCGCTCAGCTACGGGCAGGAAAGCTCGCCCTTCCTGGGCGCGGGCATCGAATACGTCCAGTCGCGGCTCTATCAGAACGGCGATCCGGTGAAGTTCATTGACTGGCGCATTACCGGGCGCACCGGACGTTTCCACGTGAAGGAATACGAGGCTCCGAAACAGATGCCCGTGTATCTGTTAGTGGACACCTCTGCCTCGATGTGCGTGAGCTCGCGGCCTCTCAGCAAATACGCGTGGGCCGTGCAGATCGCCGGCGGCATCGCGCTGGCCGCCGTGGAACACATGAACCCGGTGGGCCTGATGGGTGTGGGCGAACGCGAGGTGCATCACGCGCCTTCGCTTTCCCGCCGCTCGATCCTCCAGTGGTTGCATCAACTCCGGCATTTCCGGTTTTCTGAAACCACCACGCTCGGCAAGCGCGTGCGCGAGCTGATTCCCCGTGTCGAGCAGCGGTGTTTGTTCGTCGTGATCAGTGACCTGCATGATCCGGACGCGATTCCGGCGATCAAGCTGATGGCGCACGATCACGATTGCGCGGTACTGCATCTGGAAGACCCCGCCGAGCGTGGGGCGATCAAGGCGGGTATCATCCGCGGCGTGGAGGCGGAAACGGGAACCGCGTTCGTGGCGCATGGCACCAGTCGTTTCCTGGATCACGAGGAAACGCATCAGCTTTCGCGGGCCGGCGTCGATTACCTGCGTCTTGGAACGGACGAACCCATCGTGCCGCGCCTCCGGCATTTCCTGAAGAACCGCAAGAGTTCAAGGAGGACCGGATGAACGTGTTCTGGAGGCATCTGGTGGTATTTCTAGCAGTTTTGTCCGTCGCCATCGCGGAGGAAAAAACTCCGGAACGCGGCATCGGCATCGAGGGCGATGTCTCGATCACCTTGAGCCGTCCGGACTATCAGGCGAAACCGCTGGACGACCGCACGCCGCTCATCCTGCGTGTGGAGAGCATCAAGCCCGCCGGAGACGGGAAGTATGTTTACGATTTCCACTACATGGGCCTGGAGCCGGGCACCTATCAGCTCAAGGAATATTTGATCCACGCCGACGGCAGTCCCGCCGCCGAGGTGGGGGAAATTTCATTCACCGCGCAATCGGTGCTTCCGCCGGAGCATGATGGAAAACTCAACAGCTACATTCCGCGGCCGTTTCCGTGGTTCGGCGGATACCGGATCGCGCTGGCGGCCTTCGCGGTGTTCTGGGTGCTCGGGTTGATCGCCTTCGCATGGTTTGGCCGGCGTCGCAAGGTGTTGTCGGATGAATTGCCGGAGCCGCCGCCGCCGACCTATGCCGAGCGCATGCGGCCCTTCGTCGAAGCCGCCGCTGCAGGCAATCTAGCACCAGCCGGTCAGGCTGAGCTCGAACGCCTGATGACCGGATACTGGCGCGAAAAGCTCCAGCTTCCCGAGCAGCGCATGGCGGATGAGCTCGCGTCGTTGAAAAGCCATCCGGAGGCGGGCGAGTTGATCCGCGCGTTGGAGAAATGGCTGCATCGCCCCGGTGGTGCTTCTCCCGCGGAGGTGCAAAGGTTGTTGGAACCTTACCGAAAGCTCCCGGTTTCCTCCGGAAAGGAGGTGGTTGCGTGAGTTTCCATCATCCGCAGTTCCTTTGGTTGTTAGGTCTGCCCGTGATCTGGGGTTTCTGGCAATGGACGCGCCGCGGCCATCCGGTGGTGCTGCCCTTCGACTTCGGACGCCAGCGCGAGGGAAGGGGGTTGCGCTTTCTCACCAACCTTGCCGGAACCCTGCCCGCGCTGCTGCTCGCGGTGGCGGCCTTGATGCTCGCCGGGCCGCGCAAGCCCGCTCCGCCGCGTGACGAGCGGGTGTTCAACAACATCATTCTCTGCCTCGATGTCTCCGGTTCGATGGGCATGGCCTTTGGTGATGGCACGCGTTTCGAAGGCGCGGTAAAAGCCGCGCGCGAGTTTTGTTCGTACCGCAAGGGCGATGCCTTCGGGCTCACGATCTTCGGCTCGGAATACATCCACTGGGTGCCGCCGACGAAGGAGCTCTCGGCGATCATGAACGCCACGAAATACGTGCGTCCGGACAACATGCCGCCGTGGATGGGTGGCACGCTCATCGCCAACGCGCTGCGCGGATGTCGTGACCAACTCGTCCGCACCGAAGAGGGAGATCGCGCGGTGATACTGATCAGCGACGGCGGCAGCGGTGATTTTTTCAACGGCGGCGACCGCGCGGTGGGCGAGGAACTGGCGCGCGACAACATCCGCGTCTTCGGCATCCTGATCGGCGCGGGCGAGGACACCATGGGTGGCGAGGCCGGCATGGCCACGGTTTCCGGCCTCACCGGCGGCAAGGTCTTCACCGCGGGCGACAACGGCGCTTTGGAGGGTGTCTTCAAGGAAATCGACCGCATGCAGAAGGCGCATTTCAAACAATCCACCGCCGACTGGGTGGATGATTACTCGTTGCTCTCGTGGACCGGGCTCGGCACCTGCCTGCTCTATGCGCTCACGCTGTTAGGCCTCCGCTACACGCCATGGTGAACCGATGAATCCGGAAACGATCCATCTCTACGCAGTCTGGGCCGCGCTCGCCGCGGCCGGGATCGGTGTGCTCGGCGAGTGGCTGCACGCGCGACGGATTGCGAGGATCTCGCCGCTCGCTTTCGGCCCTGCGGGAAAACCCCGGGTTTGGACGAAGGCCGCGCCGTTTGTTAGGGTTGCCGCGCTGGCGGGCATCGCATGGTCGCTGATCACGCTGCTCGCCTACAACCAGCTCACCCACGAACGCGACCAACGCGCCGTGACCACGCGGCACCTGATGGTGTTGCTGGATGTTTCGCCATCCATGCTCCTGCCGGACGCTGGCGAGGGCGGCGCGGATCTGCGGAATTCGCGCGCCTCGGCGGTGTTGAAATCCGTGCTCGACCGCGTGCCGGGTGACAACATCCGCTTCAGCGCCGCGGGCTTCTACACGGAAGCCCGCATGATGGTGAAGGAGTGCAAGGATCGCGAGCTGATCCTCCATCTGGCTGGCGGCACGCCGTTTCATGTCACCTACAAGCCGGGCAAGACCGACATCATTGGCTCGCTCAATCAGGCGGGTGAGTTCATGAAAGAGTGGCCGCGGAAATCCACCACGCTGCTGGTGATCTCGGACGGCGACAGCATGGCTCCGACGGGGTTGAAGCCGATGCCTTCCTGTGTTTCCAACGTCATCGTCGCCGGTGTGGGTGATCCGGCGCGCGGGACGTTCATCGATGGCCACCTTTCGCGCCAGGACACGGCGAATTTGTCGCAACTCGCGCGCCGTCTCGGCGGTCGGTTTTTCGACTGCAATGTCCGCCAGATCCCGAGCGATATGCTGAAGCCGCTGAACTCCGAGGATCCCGCCGCCGCAAAATGGCGTGCCGACCGGCGGGTGATCGCCTTGATCGTGCTTGCGGCTTCCAGCGCCGCGCTATGTTTGATTCCCTTGTTGCTTGAGTTCCTTGGCAGCCCGTGGCGTCCGCGGGCCGCCGTTTCCCCGATCCTACAACCCCGATCCGTATCATGAGAAAATACCTCGTATTGTTGTGGCTTCTGCTGCCGCTGCCGGTGGTGGTGCTTCATTTCGGCCGCGGCCAGCAATGGCTCGCGCTCGACAAGGCGGGCGATCTGGTCCGCAAGGCCGAGGCCGCCGAAAAACAGGAGAACTGGTCCCAGGCCGACCAGCTCTATCAGGAAGCGTCGCGCCAGGCCGGCGCGCAGGACAACGCGCTCCGGATGCGGCTCGACCTCGCGCAGACGCGCACGCGCTACCGCATGGGCGAGGCCGTGGACGCCATCGACCGCGCGGATCGTTTGTTAGACGATGCGGCGCTCAAGAAGATGCCGGTGGACTTCCAACGCGAGGCGCGCGAACTCGCCGGGCGCATCCACTACTACGCCGGCTGGGTGATGCGCCTTGAAGGCGCGAGCCGCGAGCTGTGGATGGAGGAGGCCGAACTCGCGAGGCAGAGTTTCCGTCTTCTCACCGAGAAGAGCGAGTCCGAGGGCGCGGTGAAATACGCCTCCGTCCAGCAGGAGAATCTAGAATCCGCCGTGCAGCTCCAGCGGCTCAGCCTCACCGAGCTGATGGCGCGTCCGCTGCCGAAGGAAGGCCAGTGCATGTGCAACCAGGGGCTCACCGAGCAGATGGGCAAGCGCCGCGGACAGCGAGGCAAGAAACCCGGCCGAGGCCCGGACGGCGAAGGTCCTCCCAACAAGGGTGCCGGCATGAAGCGCTTCGAACCCGGCGAAGGTTCCTGATCATCTAACATACCACTCCGATTTTTCATGAAATCCAAGTTTCCCCATCCGGCGCTCCCCGTGCTGGCCTTGTTGCCGCTGATGTCCGCATCGGCCCAGGTGATCCAGATCATTCCGGCCGTGCCCGCGGGACAGGTCCAGCCCGCGGCACCTCCTGCGGACGCTCCGAATCCAGGTGACAAACCCGCGGAGGGCGAGAAGCTGGCGGAGCCCGAGGAAACAGCGGAGGTGAAACTGGCGAAGAAGCTCAAGGAGATGAAGTTCGACCGTTCGCCGGAAGCCGTGCTCGCGGTGACGAAGGCGCAGCGCAAGGACGATCTGCCTCCGGAGGAAACGTTCCGCATGGACTTCATGTTCGGCGATTGGCCCGCGGTGGGTAAAACCCTCGCAACCCTCCCGCCCAAGGATGGCCTGGAGGTTTACAAGAAGCTGATAGAAACCCTCGGCGAACAATCGATTCCCGTCGGCGAGGTGCTGAAGAATCCCGATCAGGGAAACGAGGAGGAGGATCCCTACGAACGGATGAACCGTCTCCAACAGGAACGCCAGCAGCTCAGCAGGAAGTCCGCGCCGATCCTGAGCGAGGATTTCTACGGCCTGGTGGATGCCTCGCCGGGTGACATCACGGATGACAGCATCCCCGCTCTGACGAAGCTTGCGAAAGTCGCGCTTGGCGAAGGCGGCCGTCTCACGCTGGTCGCGAAACTCAGTCCGGGATGGAAGGGTATGGGCGGGACCTCGCTGGAAGGGAAGAAGCTCGCCACCGCATTGTTGTCCTCGCTCGGATGGATCAAGGATGCCGCGCCGTTTCTTCCGCTCAAGAGCGAAGAGTGGGATGCGGCGGACGCCACCCAACTCGTGTATGCGATGGAGTATTTCACCCAGACCGGCATCGCCGAGCGGGACGAACGCCAGCTCCAGAAGGCGGCGGAGATCTGCTCGAAGCTGATGAAGAAATCTCGGGTGGGAAGTTACACCCGCCCGCAGTTCCGTCTCGCGATGGAACGTTTGGTCCAGCTTCTCCCGGCGCTCGAACCGGATGAGGCGGTCAAGTTGATCCGCGAGCAGTTGTTCCAACAAACCGCGACTCTATCCGATTTGATCGCGATCGTCGGCGAGATCGGCCAGAACGCGGCGAAGGGCACGGATCTTCCCGCGCGGGCGGCGAGCCTGGGAACCCAGCATCTTTTGTTAGAGGCGCTTTCGGCCAAGCAGGACCAGCTTCCTAACAACGTGGCGGTGCTCGTGTTCAACTGGCTCGGCGAGGCGGAAGGTTGTTACCGCGCGGGAGGCGTGGTGGCCACCGAGATGTCCCAGGCGGAACGCATGATGATGCGCCGCTACGGGTTCGGCCGCCAGCAGGAGGTGACCACGCTTTCCACCGAACAAATCCTCTCCACCGCGCCGCCGGTCGGGTTGATCTCACGGCTCAATCCGGGCCTCGCGCAGCGTGTGGAACTCACTCTCATCAAGGTGCAGGTGCTGCGTCCCACTGAGCCTGATCTGAATCTTCTCCGCGAGTATGTGAAGAAACATCCGGGTCTTGAGCGCGAGATCTGCCAGGACGTGCTCGCGGGCTGGGTTTCCAAGAAAACCAAGCCTTCCGAGAGCGAGCAGGTGAAACAAATGCGCGCTTACGGCATGTACATCCCGCCGCAGATGCTCCAGCAGGGATCCGGCATCCCGCTCACCCGGCTGCGCCAGAACCAGAACATCCAGCAGTTCAAGAAATTTCTAACGGATCTGCGCGCGATCTCGCCGCAGCCGCTCGATCCCGCGCTCATCGTGCAGGCGTTCATGACGCTTCACAGCGGTGCGGAGGTCTATCAGATCGACGACATCGTCGCGATTTTCGGCGCGCCGGAGAAGATGGAGCGCCGCGAGTTGTTGGAGTTGCTCGATGGCATGCGCGGCAAACTCGGAGAACAGTGGCGCGACCCGAAGACCCAGCAGCAGGCGGCCACGAACCGCACCGAGCAGGAAGTGAAGGACGAGGTTTCACGCGGCTACAAGACCGCGATCGAACTCGTGAAACGCGGCATCCGGCCCGAGGACTCGGACTGGGAATCCTACATTACCCGCGGCCAATTATTCTACGACGCGTCGCAGTATGAATTCGAGCGCAAGGTGAAGCTCACCGAATACGTGAGCCTGCGCGACGAGGCCTTCGGCAGCCTGCGCAAGGCGGCGGAACTCTACGCTGCGAAAATCCCCGAAATGCCTCGTGGACAGTGGAGCATCGTTCCCTATCAATCGTGGTTTTTCGTGATGCTCGGCGCGAGCGATCTCGCCCAACTCACCTCCAACACCGCGCGCTCGGATCCGGGATTGACGTCCATCGGCGACGCGATGCGGGCATTGCCTAACGGCGCGGGCGAGAAACACATCGAGATGTTCGCGAAGATGCTCGGCGAGGTGTTTCCGCGTGTTCCCGCGAACGTCCGCCAGCGTTTCCTGAACTCCGGCCTGAAGATCGTGGGTGAGAAAAATCCCGCCGCCGCGGCCGCCACCAAGTCGCTCGATTATTACAAGGAGTTGCTCGATGAAATCCAGCTCCGCATCACCATCGATGGTCCCACGCGCGTCGGTCACACGCAGCCGTTCGGTGCGTTCATCTCGCTGGAAACCACCCGTCAGCTCCTGCGCGAGAGCGGCGGCTTCAGCAAGTATCTTCAAAATCAGTCCAGCCAGCAGCAGATGATGATGGGAGGCGCTCCGCAAGGCGCGCAGAACCTCCGCGATGATTTCACGAAGAACATCCACGCGGCGCTCGATGAGACCTTCGATGTCGTGTCCCTCACCTTCCACGATGCCTCGGTGAAGTCCATCGACCTGCCGCGCGAAGGTTGGGTGGAAACGCCGCTCGTTTATGCCGTACTGCGCGCCAAGAACGCGGCGGTGGACCGCATCCCGTCGATGCAGGTGGACATGGACTTTGTCGATCAACCAGGGCAGGTCGTGCTGCCCGTCATGTCGCAGGTGCAGGCTTTGGATTCGCGTGATGACTTGGTGGAGCCGCGTCCTTGCGGCGAGTTGGAGTTGAACCTGACGATGGACGAGCGCGAGTGGCGCGACGGTCGCGTGATCGTGGAGATCCAAGCCCGCGGACAAGGGGTGATTCCGAAACTGGAGGAGATGTTCGATTGCCAGCGCGAGGGTTTCTCTCTGGAGCCGGTGGATGGGAATCTATCCGTCACCGAGTTCGTGAGCGACGGCTCGAAGCGGGTTCCTCACGCAGATCGGAGCTGGCAGCTCACCTACACTCGCAAGGCGGACCTGCGCGGCGATGTCGTGTTTCCCTTCCCGAAACTCAAGGCCGGATTCACGCCCGCGAAGATCGAATACAAACACTATCAGGACGCCGATCTCATCGCCGTGGACGAGGCGAAGGCCGTGGCCGGCGTGAAACTCGCCAGCCAGGTCGGCAATGGACCACGCAACATGGTGATCGGCGGCATCGTCACCGCGCTGATCGCGTTGTTCGTCTGGCTCGGCCGTCGTGGAAAGAAGAGCGTGGCCGGAGCCTCGGAACAATTCGCCGCACCGGAAAATCCGACGCCGTTCTCCACCGTCGCCTTCCTCCGCCGCATCCGCAGCGAACTGGATGGGAAACTCAGCGACACCGACCGCTCCGCGCTCACAAATCAGATCCACGAAATCGAATCCGCCTACTTTAGCAGCGACAAGAAGCCTTCCATGGACCTCTCCGCCATCGCGAACAAGTGGCTCGGCGTGGCGAGAAAGGGAGCGTAGGCTCGCTGGTGACAGGGCGATTGACTGTTAGTCTCAACGGTCGTGTAGCGACGATTCCGTGCACCCCGTTGGGGTGCGGTTGCTGTGGGTGACCGGGCACCAGGGTTCCCGTTGGTCACCCTTCGCTATCTCCGTTCATGCCGTTGGCATGTCAAACCCGTCATTGCCAAACCCCCGGTTCCGGCTTGAAGTGTGCGGGATGAAGACGCTCATATCCTGGATTATGGCGCTGTCTCCTTTGATGGCAGAAGATCCCGCTCCAAAAGCGGAGGATCATGCGACTAAGGTGGAAGTGGAAAGCGCGAACCAATCAGAGGCTCACAAGGTGATACTCGACAAGATCGTGTTCGATGCTCGGATTGTTTCCCTGAGTCAGATCCTTGGCCGCAAAGGTGATCAGGTGGCTTCACCAGCATTTCTGGTGATATCCGCAGAAGCGATTGAGAATCTTGGGAGTCGTTTGTTGTGGTGTGATGTCGAGGTGGAATTGTCCGACGGGCGCACAGTCAAGTTTGACCGGTTTCGTTTTCAACTTTTGTCCAAGGGAATCGAGGGGGACGCCCGCCGACTGGATGAATCTGATGCGATGCGTGAGTTCAAATTGCCAAGTGAGGGGAAACCCGAGTTGGCCGAAAAGGCGGTAATGGTGAAACGGCTCCGGGTTTCGAATCCGCAGTTCAAGTGAACTGGGGGCGCCGTTGTTTGGCGCGAGAATCCCATGATTGCCAAGCCGCCCGTTCCGGCTTGAAGTGTGCGGGATGAAGACGCTCGCCGTTTGGATCGCTCTGAGTCTTCCGCTGATGGCGGAGGAGGTATCGTCGTTGGCGCTGATGAAGTCGGCGGCGGAGAAGTTTCTTGGATCGCTGGACGAGGCGAAGCGGGCGAAGGCGGCGTTTCCGTTTGAGGCGGCGGATCGTGAGAATTTCCGGTTCACGCCGCAAACGCGCACGGGCCTCCCTCTCAAGGAAATGGACGAGGACCAGCGCAAGGCGGCGATGAAGCTGTTGGACGCCGCGCTCAGCGACAAGGGTCGGCTCAAGGCGATGCAGGTGGTCACGCTGGAAGGCGTTCTCGCGGAGATCGAGAAGCGGCCGGACTACCGCGATGCGGGAAACTACTTCGTTTCGATCTTCGGCAAACCCGGCGACGCGAAAGGCTGGGGTTGGAAGTACGAGGGGCACCATATTTCGCTGAACTACACGATCGTCAACGGCGAGGCTGCGGTGACGCCGTCGTTCATCGGCGCGAATCCGGCCGAGGTGCGCGAGGGGCCGCACAAGGGCTTGCGCGCGCTTGCTGCGGAGGAGGATCTGGCGCGGGCGCTGGTGCTGGCCTTGTTGCAGGGTGGCAAGAAGGCGGTGCTTTTCAGCGACAAGGCTCCGGTGGAGATTCTAACCGGTGAGAACCGCGAGGCGACGGCCTCGCAACCCGTGGGCGTGCCTGCTTCCGAAATGACCGCCGCGCAGAAGAAGGCCCTGTTTGATCTCGTTTCCGAATACACCAACCGCCACCGCAAGGATCTCGCCGAGCACGACATGAAACGCATCGCGCTGGCGGGCATCGGCAGCATCCGCTTCGGCTGGGCCGGCGGCGTGAAACCCGGCGAGGCGTGGTATTACCGCATCCAGGGGCCGACGTTTCTGATGGAAGCGGCGAACACGCAGAACAACGCCAACCACATCCACACCACATGGCGTGACTTCGATGGCGACTTCGGCCGCGATCTGATGGGCGAGCACTACCGCCAGCATCAGAAGGATCAGGGAAATCACTGAGCGTTCGTTTTGTCATGTCCTCCATCGACCTCGACTCCTACCTCCGGCGCATCGGCTATCAGGGTTCGCTCGAACCTACTGTGGAAACGCTGTGCGCGCTGCATCTTGCGCACTGCTACACGTTTCCCTTCGAGAACCTCAATAGCTGGAACAAGCTGCCGGTTTCCCTGAGCTTGCCGGACATCGAGGCGAAGTTCGTGAGGGATCAACGTGGCGGCTATTGTTTCGAAGGAAACACGCTGTTCTCGGCGGTGTTGCGCCAGTTAGGCTATCAGGTTTCCTCGCTCATCGCGCGGGTGCGCTGGATGCGTCCGCCGGAGGAACAAACCGCGCGGAGCCACATGTTGCTGCGCGTCGAGATCGATGGCGAATTCTGGATCGCGGATGTGGCATTCGGCGCGGTAGGTCAGACCGTGCCGCTCAAGCTGGAGATGGATGTCACCCAGCTAACACCCCACGAGCCGCGCCGCTACCGGATGGAAGACGGCATCGTCACGCAGCAGATGCGGATCAGTGAGGATCGGTGGGAGGATGTCTATCGTTTCGACCTCCACGAGGCCGTGCCGATCGATTTCGAGGTGGCGAACTGGTACATCAGCACGCATCCCGATTCGCTGTTCCGCAAGACGCTCTTCGTGACCCTGCCGCGCGTGGACCACCGGCTGATCCTTGTTTTCGGCGAGTTCACGAAACGTTTCCTCGACGGCCGGGTGGAGAAACGCCTGGTCGCCGATGACGCGGACCTCCGGAGCCTGTTGATCCGCGAATTCGGCCTTCCGGCGGAACATCCGCTCGTTTCCGGAGCGTCTCTCACGCCGACCGCCTGAGATTTGGCCGGGGTATTGCTTTGACCCCGCCCGGGCCATGCCGTAAACGCACGCCCGTATCCACCCATCGCCATGTCCGGAGGTCCCACCATCATCTACACGCAGACCGACGAAGCCCCCGCTCTCGCCACTTACTCGTTTCTCCCGATCGTCCAGGCCTTCACCAAGCACTCGGGCATCACGGTGGAAACCCGCGACATCTCGCTGGCCGGACGCATCCTCGCGAATTTCCCGGATTTCCTCAGCGAGGACCAGAAGATCGGCGACGCGCTCACCGAACTCGGCGCGCTGACACTCAAGCCCGAGGCGAACATCATCAAGCTGCCGAACGTTTCCGCGTCCGTGCCACAGCTCAAGGCGGCCATCGCCGAACTCCAAGCGAAGGGCTACAAGCTGCCCGATTATCCGGAGGATCCCCAGACGGACCCCGAAAAGGACGTCCGCGCCCGCTACGACAAGATCAAGGGTTCCGCCGTTAATCCGGTGCTGCGCGAAGGAAACTCGGACCGCCGAGCGCCGAAGGCCGTGAAGGACTACGCCAAGGCCCATCCGCACTCGATGGGTGCTTGGAGCGCCGAATCGAAAACCTCCGTCGGTACCATGGGCGGCAAGGGCGATTTCTTTTCCAACGAAAAATCCGTCTGCGTTCCCGCCGCTACGGATGTGAAAATCGAGTTTATCGGTGCGGATGGCAGCACCAAGGTCCTCAAGGAGTCCACGCCGCTCAAGGCCGGTGAGATCCTCGACGGCACCTTCATGAGCAAGGCCGCGCTGGTCGATTTCCTCGGCGCGCAGATCGCCAAGGCCAAGGCGGACGGCGTGCTCTTCTCGCTGCACATGAAGGCGACGATGATGAAGGTCTCCGACCCGATCATCTTCGGCCACGCGGTTGAAGTGTTCTTCAAGGACCTCATCGCCAAACACGCCGCAACGCTCGATGAACTCGGAGTGGATTTCAAAAACGGCTTCGGCGATCTCGTCGGCAAGCTCGACAAACTTCCCGCTGACAAGAAAGCGGAGATCGAGGCCGACATCCATGCAGCCTATCAGAACGGCCCCGCGCTCTCGATGGTGAACTCGGACAAGGGAATCACCAACCTGCATGTGCCCTCCGACGTGATCGTGGATGCCTCCATGCCCGCCATGATCCGCGCGGGCGGCAAGGTCTGGGACGCCCAGGGCAAGACCGGCGACACGCTCGCCGTGATCCCGGACAGCTCGTACGCCGGCGTCTATCAGGCCGTCATCGACTTCTGCAAAAAGAACGGTGCGCTCGATCCGAAAACGATGGGATCCGTCCCGAACGTCGGCCTCATGGCCCAGGCCGCCGAGGAATACGGCTCGCACAACAAGACCTTCGAAATCCCCGCAGCTGGCACGGTCCGTGTGGTCGATTCCAACGGAAACGTCCTGTTCTCCCACGAAGTCGGCGAAGGCGACATCTGGCGCGCCTGCCAGACCAAGGACGCTCCGGTGCAGGATTGGGTGAAACTCGCCGTTAACCGCGCCCGTGCCACCGGCGATCCGGCCGTGTTCTGGCTCGACAAAAACCGCGCCCACGACGCCCAGATCATCGCCAAGGTGGAAACCTATCTGAAGGACCACGACACCAGCGGTCTCGACATCCGCATCCTCGCTCCCGCCGACGCCTGCACATTTTCGTTAGAGCGAATCGTTCAGGGGCTCGACACGATCTCCGTCACCGGAAACGTGTTGCGCGACTACAACACGGACCTTTTTCCGATCCTCGAAGTCGGCACTTCCGCCAAGATGCTTTCCATCGTTCCGCTCATGAATGGCGGCGGCTTGTTTGAAACCGGAGCCGGTGGTTCCGCGCCGAAACACGTCGAGCAGTTCACCCAGGAAAACTACCTGCGCTGGGATTCGCTCGGCGAGTTCTTCGCCCTTGCGCCGTCCTTCGAGCACATCGCGGATACCTTCAAGCTTCCCCGCGCCAAGGTGCTCGCCGACACGCTGGACGCCGCCACCGGCAAGTTCCTGGAAAACGACCGCTCGCCCGGCCGCAAGCTCGGCACCATCGACAACCGCGGCTCCCACTTCTACCTCGCCCTCTACTGGGCCCAGGCGCTCGCCGCGCAAAACGACGACGCGGAGCTGAAAGCGATCTTCACCCCAGTCGCCGAACAACTCACCGCGAACGAAACGAAGATCGTCGAGGAACTCATCGCCGTCCAGGGCAAGCCCGTGGACATCGGCGGCTACTACAAGCCGGACGACGCCAAGGCCAACACCGCCCTCCGCCCGAGCGCGACGTTCAACGGCATCCTCGCGGGGATTTGAGCGAACTTTGTGCTTTGGCAGAGCCTCGTTTTTGCTAGGTTCATGTGAACAATAAACCCTGATCCATGCTTCTCGAAATCGCTTGCCAGAACCTCGGATGGCCTAGCCATCAGGAGATTTTGTGGCCAAAGGCGGCGGGTCCCAGGCACTACGCGCAGCGAGTGGCGCAGAAGATCGGGCAAGTTCTCCAGCGAACGCTTGACGGCGAAGAAGTCGTCACCGGCATTTTGTGCGCCGACTCTCATGCCGACACTAGTGAGGCTCCTATTGCGGTCGTCTGTCAGTTTTCTCGCATGGTGAGTGACGACATCCTGCGTGAGGCTCAGCGCCTATGCTGGAACTTCTCCCGGACTGCCCTTCTTATCACTTTGGAGCCGCATCGCATCCAGTCTTGGACATGCTCCAAGAAGCCTGGCAAGAAACGCAAGACCAAGGACTTCCGCATCCTGCCAGCCATCGAATGGGATGAAGGCGAATCACCCGCCAGCATCCTTCAGCAAGAGGCGGCACAGGCCCTGCATTGGGTGCAGTTGGTCAGCGGCGGCCTGCTGGACAAGCACAAGGAAAAGTTCCCCAAGGACGAACGGGTGGATGCCGTGCTGGTCTCCAATCTCAAAGCGGTTCGGGCTGAGTTGACCAACCCGTCGGATCTGAACCTGCCGATAGACATCTGCCACAGCCTTCTGGCCCGTCTCATCTTCACCCAGTTCCTCTTTCAGCGCACCGACAGCGCAGGCAGGCCTGCCATCAGCCAAACCGTGCTCGACGGCAGATTCGACGGCCGCCTGCGGGAGGTTTATCCACATGCGACGGCCTTGGAATCCATCCTGCGAGACAAAGAGGAAACGTATGCCCTGTTTCGCTGGCTGAATGACAAGTTCAACGGCGACATGTTCCCCGGCAAAGGCGGCACACCCGAGGAACGCGAAGCCGAGTGGCAGGCCGAGAAAGATGCCGTGGAACAGAAGCATCTGAACCTGCTCGCCGATTTCGTGAGCGGCAAGATCCACCTCAAAACGAAACAGCAGTTCCTCTGGGCCGAGTATTCATTCGACACCCTGCCGCTGGAGTTCATCAGCAGCGTCTATGAGGAATTTCTCACAGCAGATGACTTGGCGCTGGGAGCACACTACACACCTCCGCACCTTGTGGACTTTGTCTTGGATGGTGTGCTGCCTTGGGGCGGCAAAGATTGGGATCTTAAGATCCTCGACCCCTGCTGCGGCTCCTCGATCTTCTTGGTAAAGGCGTTCCAGCGGCTGGTGCAGCGTTGGAAGAACGCTCACCCGAAGGACGATCCCCGTGTGGACGACCTCCGCCCGATCCTGGAAAACAATCTCCTCGGCGTGGACATGAGCAAGGAGGCTCTTCGAGTCGCCTCGTTCAGCCTGTGCCTCGCCCTCTGCGATGCCCTCGACCCGAAGCATTACTGGAAACGAACCGTCTTCCCGCCCTTGAGAGACATCCGCTTGATCAAGAGCGACTTCTTCGACGAGGACAAGCCGGGCTTCCGCACGAAGGAAGACGCCGGAGCTTGGGATTTGGTGATCGGCAATGCCCCGTGGGGTGGTGGCTCGCTGACCGACGACTCCGCCGGCGTTCGCTGGGGCGAAATCAACCGTTGGCCTGTCACCAACAAGAACCCGGGCCTGATCTTCCTCGCCAAGGCAGCGGCTCTCACAAAGAAGAAAGGCCGTGTGGCCATGATTGTGCCAGCGGCCAGCTTGCTTTACCAAAGCAGCTCGGAAGGCTCGAACGAGTTCCGCAAAAAGCTCTTCACCTCTTTCACCGTCGAGGAAGTAGTCACTCTCGCATCCCTACGCTGGCAGATGTTCAAAGGCGTGAAGTCGCCTGCCTGTATCGTGACACTGCAACCCGTGGCTCCAAAGTCCCTTGAGGTGGAACTCAGCTACATCACGCCAAAGCCTCAATACAGCTCTGAAGACGAATCCACGGTCATCATCGAGCCGCAGGACATGCACGCCATCACTCATGATGAAGCGGCTCATGATCCGTTGGTGTGGTCGGTGCTGTTACTGGGCGGGCGGCGGGATTTGCGTCTTGTTCGCGAGTTGAGCGCCGAGACCACTTTGGCGAAGCTTGAAGCCCCCTCAAAGGACAGAGCAAACGATGATCAGGTATTGCTGACCCGTGAGGGCATCATTCGGGGGAACCCAAACGATTATGAGCTGCGATTGCTAAAGACGGATAAAGCCGAAGATATCCCTCGTGCCGGGAAGTCACTGGTGATCATTGCTACAGTAGGCGATGAGATTCATGCCCGCATCTTCGACTCAAGAGGTAAGCGCGTGGAGGTTCAACTTTCCAATAGCGGAACACGAAAGCTGAAAACGCTTGTTCAGGCTTCTTCTTATTCATCACCTGAAATCATTTCAGTGATTCGTGCTGAAACTGGGCATCCCTGTTCGAGTCAACGAAACGAAACTCAGATATTGGGGCGGAGGATTCTTGAGCCTCCGAACTTTCCAAGTGGGGAGTCTCTGGTTCTGAGCGCCAACGAGTTGCCAATTAACGACAATCCCAAAGTCGATCACGCAGCGTCATCTGACTTCACGGCCTTTGAATTGCCTCAGCTTGTGATTAAGCAAACACTCCTCAAGTCTGTTGGGCGATTCCAAGCAAGACTAGTAGTGGGTGGTGAAAAAGGGATCATCTGTTCGCAAAGCTACATCAGCGTGCATCAGTTCAAAGGTGGCGACGGCTGGCTTCGCTCTGCGTGCCTGACCTTCAGAAGCCGTCTTTCTGCCTACTTCCTCGCACTCACGAGCCGCTTGGCTTCCGACCGAGCAGAGGCCCTATCCGGAGATATTCTCGACGTTCCGATTCCACATCCGACCCCGAGTATCACCAAAGACGTCACCGACTTGGCCCAGGTTGACTCTCTGGTCGAAGAAGCCTTCCATCTCAAATCTCCTGAATCGGCCTTGATCGAGGACATGCTCACCTTTGTCTATCGTGAGGGCGGCGAGGATAAGGAAGGCCGCAAGCCGACCTTGCGAGCCCGCGACGATGAACCCGGCGATCTCCATCTCTACTCTGACTTCCTTGTGAAAGCCCTCCGCTCCACGTTTGGAAGGGACAAGACGGTGCGGGCCACTATCTTTGAAGAGGAGCAACCGCACGACAAGCTGCCCATGCGCATGGTCGCCATTCACCTGAACTGGCCCACGCAAAGACAGGTCATCACCAAGGAAGTGCTGAACTCCAAGGGCATGCGCCAGAAGCTGAAGGATGCGTTCACGCAGCTCATGGGGGTGCGTTCGAGACACGGTGTGCCCGTTTCTTCGGGCATCGGCTTTCAGCGCATCGCCCGCATCTTTGTGACTCACAAGGCACCCACAGGCGAGAAAGTGCCCACAGTGCTCTACTTGAAACCGGATCAACGCCGCCACTGGACCCGCTCCCAAGCTCTGCGGGATGCTGACGAACTGGCTGCCACCATCATGACCGCCGGCAAGCGTTCCAAAGCATGAAGCGCAGAGCACCCAGCCTACACGAAGCTCTCTTTCCGGTCGATCTGCCGGAGTTTGCCGCGATTGCCGAGCTTTGGCCGAAGGACGTGGTGAATGAGATGCTCGGTCTGGTGTGGGACGCCTTTGATCAAATGAAGATTCAGCACTTTAAGGGGTTCGATTTCTCACAACCTCTCGAACAGGTCGAGCGAAGCCTCACAGACCTTCACGCGGACGAAATTACGTTGCTTTGGAAGCGAAGGCACGATGGTTTTGGCTCCTTCATCCCCAAGCACGAAGCTTGGGAGTTTCGAAATCGGCAGAGCGCAGGGGCCATGCCTGCATCCATCGACATCGGATTCGTCCTGATCTCAAACCGATCCGTTCGATGGAGCGTCGAGGCAAAGGTTTTGGAAAATCCAGCGGATGTTTCACGCTACTTATCTGATCTCGCCGACAAATACCTTTCGGGAAGGGGCTCCACTTTGTCTGAGATTGCGGCACTCGCGGGCTATCTCCGTCACGGAGACCCGGACGACGTGTTTACATGCCTCCAAAGCCGACTTGCTCAAACTCTTGAACCCTATCCTGAGTTTGCGAATCGCGCGCATCGTATCACGCGTCACAAGCGACAGCTCGCCGGATTTACCGATGAAACTCCGTTCACCTGTCATCATCTGATTCTGGAGACGTGTTCTTAATGCGCACTGCTGCTTCCAACACGGCCGCCATTGGGCAATTGATCCACTAACTCCTTGCTTGAAAATCCGGGGCGTCCCGGCTATGAGTGATGTCATGAGCGTGAAAGATGTGGCGTTCGCCGAAGAGGCGTTGTCCCTGCCCGCTGCCGAGCGAGCCGGGCTCGTCAAGCTGTTGGTGGATAGTCTTGAAGGCGAGCCGCGTTCGAATGATGAAATCCGCGCCGATCTGCAGCGGCGTTTTCAGGATCTCCGCTGCGGCGATGACAAGGGCATGACCTTCGGCGAGGTTTTCGATGAAGCTTTGTGAACGTCGTTTTCTCGTCGCTGTTCAAATCCGATTTGCTCGACGCGGAGACACGGTATTTCGCGATTTCAGACCGACTCGGTAGTGATCTTCACGAGCGTGTGAAAAACGCGGTGTGAACCATCATCCGGTTGGAGGGTGGCGATCATGTGGGTCCGCACGGGTTCCCTTGCAGGCATTGCCGACCCTTTCCGTTTTACATCTACTATCAGATCGAGGATGGCACGATCCACTTCCTGGGCCTGGTTCACGAAGCCCACCACCCGGACTTCCTGAAGGGGCGTCAGATCTGAGATTGGCGGTTTCGCGGGGATTTCATCGAGAGGCTGCCAGCGGAGGTCATCAGCTCACCCCGCTCTTTCCCGTGAGCGGGTTATGCCAGCGGAGGCCGGGGAATCGCAGGAAGTCGGTGTCGTTGGAATGGAGCACGGCTTTTTCCTGCAGGACCATCGCGGCGATCTGCGCGTCGGTGGTGAGATTGCCTCCGACGCCGGTGTTCTCCAACAGCCTCAGCGTATCGGTCACATGGTGGGGGGAGGGATCAATGATTCGGACCTGGGGACAGGCCAACCATGCTTGGACCCGCTGGCTGGCTTCCCCAATGGTCAGTGGATTCAGGAACACCTTGGGATGGGTGCAGATCCGGATGAACCCGAAGATCACGACAAAGGGCAGCCCCACCTCCTCTCCGCCTTTCACGCAGGTGGTCCACCATCCCGCGGCTGCGGTGTGATGGGGAGAGCTGGAATCGTAGGCGTAAACCAGCAGATTGACGTCCGGGACGATCATGGTTGCCGGGATTCTTCGAGGAAGCGGTCCGCGTCCAATTCGTCGGAAAGGGAGTTGAAACGAGCAGGGTCGATTCCGCCGCGGAGTCCCATCGGGCGGGCCTCGATCTTAAAGGTTTCCGTCGATTTTGACTCCGAAGAACGTGCCAATCCCAAGCGCAACGCGTTGTTCAGCGTTTCCTTGAACGACTTGCGGGAGCGGGCCGCCTGATCGTTCAGCATCCGAGCCACATCAGGGTCCAACGTGACGGTGGTTCTCATGCAGGCATCATGATGATCGTCAAAGCCGCTGTCAAGATGCGCCAATGGGCGTATTTGAGGATCGGGTCATTTTCATCGCCACCCTCTTCCCCCAGAAACTTCGGAATCCAGCAGTCGCTCGCAGCGGCCTGAATCCTCCGTTTCCGTCCGGTCGGAAACGGTTTTTCCGGGGGCTCAAGCCGATCGCTCCTGGGCGCGGAGGATTTCCTCAATCTGGACCCGGTGCAGGCGCATGTGGAAGGCGATCATCGCATGCCACCCCGCCGCGTCGAGCGGGCCGAACCACGGATGGGCGTAGGTCGAAGCGGTGCGAAGGTCTGCGATTCCCGCCACGGTCTGGAGGAACGCATCGCAGCAGTCCGCGAATGCGGGCAGCACTTCGGGGCCGATGCCGCTTGCCGGTTTCACCGCGGCCGTGCTCGCCTTGCCTTCGGGAACCACTCCCTTGGAAAGGCTCCGGATGACACGCTCCGCCGCGCTGTTGACGATGCGAAGGTGTTCCAGGGTCATGTAAACGGACCAGTTGCGGCTGCTGTCCTCCAAGCCTCTCAACCTTTTGATCAACACGGGGGCTGACGCGATGCGTGGATCACAGAACGCCGCCATGTCCATGATGCGCCCGCGTTCGTCTTCAAACTGGCGGCGGACCGCCTCGCGCGAATGGCGCTTCCGGTGCCTGGCGAACATCCACCGTGCGATCATCAATTCCAGTTTCGGCAAGCCGGCTCCGGGTGCCGCCAACAAGGGAGCGGGGAAAGAACTCATACTTGCAAAATGAAAGCAAGATACTTGCGACTTGCAAGCATGAAGTTTCCGGGGTAGTCCGGGGTTGTGGCCCCGAAAAGTTCCGAAAACCCGCCGTCTTCGCGCCGCTCGCCCTGCCCCGTGGCTTGCGGATTGGACATTTTCGGGGATCGTTGGTCCCTGCTGATCGTGCGCGACCTGTTGTTCGGGGCGGAACGCTTCAAGCATTTCACCTCATCGCCGGAGGGTATCCCCACCAATATTCTGGCGGACCGGCTCAAGCGGCTTCGCGAATCCGGAATCATCGAACCGATGGCCGCGGCGGATGGAAGCAGGCACCCGGCCTATCGGCTGACGGAAAAAGGCAAGGCATTGAGCCCGGTGCTTGAGGCGATGCGGGATTGGGGGCTGCAGTGGGAATCGGGCACGCGGTTGCGGTCGCGATTCGAGGGATGACGGGTCAGCGCTGGTTGAAGCGGGCCATTTCCCGCTGGGCCTCGCGGAGTTCGACGGCCTTTTTCAAGTCCTGGCGCTGGTCGGTGTGGGTTTTGCCCTTGCCGACGCCGAGTTCCACCTTCACCCGGCGGTTTTTCCAATACATGCGGAGCAGCGGGAGCGTGCAGCCCTTGATGGCGGTGGCGGAGGCGAGCTTGAGGATCTCGCGCTTGTGAAAAAGCAGCCGCCGCGGGCGTTTGGGCTGGTGGTTGAACCACTCGCCGGCGGTTTCCCAGGGCTGGATGTCGCAGCCGTAGAGGAAGACCTGGTTTCCTTCCACGCGGGCGAAGGCGTCCGAAATATTGACCTTTCCGGCGCGGATGGACTTCACCTCCGTGCCTTTAAGTTCGAGGCCGCCCTCGTATTTGTCGAGGATGTGGAAATCGCGGCCGGCCTTGCGGTTGGTGGCGATTTCAGTGCTCATGACGACCTTTCTCGGTCAGAAAGCGCCGGAATCAAGCCTCGGCTTTCTCGACGAGCTTGATCTTGCCCTCGATGATCTCCTGGAGGGCGATGTCGGCCACGCCCATGCTGGGACGGGTCGGGATCAAGGGGGAGCGGCCGCTGTTGAGTTGGCGCACGCGCTGGGAAACGAGGTTGATCAGAACCAGCGGGTCGGTGACGATTTCAGAGGCCTTGTCGAGGAGATCGCTTTTCATAGGTGAGCCGGGAAATCGCGAAACGGGACGCTCCTGCTCGAACGGGACGACGTTTTCAGGAAGCAGGGGCGGGACGTTTTCGCTCAAAACTAAGGTAATGGGATGTTTCCGGATGGCTTCCGGGCCGGTGGTCAAAACAGAGAATCCGGTTTCTGACAAGTCTTATCTGGTGGGAAATCCACGAAAAATCGGGTCCGTGGCCGCAGTGTTCCGCCCGATTTCCGGGGTGACGGTCCTCCGACGCTTGCCGCGGCAGGGCGGGGGGATTTAGCCTCCGGGCATGAGATTCCCAGTCCTGTTCGGATGTTGTGTCGCCCTCTTCGCCTCCTGCGCCGCGCCCGCCGCCGATCCGGCAGCGGGTTTTGGCAACCTGAGCGCCGCCCAGAAATCCGCGATCGGCCGGAAGATCTGGCAGAACGAATGCGCCGGCAGCGTGGACGGGCTCACCACCTGGAACGCGGGCGAAGAGTTTCCCTCGCTCGGGATCGGCCACTTCATCTGGTATCCGGCGGGTTTCAACGGCCGCTTTAACGAGACCTGGCCGCAGTTCGTCGCCTTCGCAAAGCAACAAGGCGCGGACCTCCCGGCCGTCGCGCTGGAAAGACACAGCCCGTGGAACACCAAGGCGGAGTTTCAGAAGGACTTCCGCGGCCCGCGCCTGACCGCGTTGCGCAAGTGGCTCGCGGCGAACGTGACGGTGCAGACGGATTTCATCATCACCCGCTCGCGGGCGGCGCTGCCGAAGATCCTGGCCGCCGCTCCGGCCAGCGAGCGCGCCAAGATCCAGGCGAACTATCAGAAAGTCTCCACCACGCCGCAGGGGACCTACGCGCTCATCGATTACGTCAATTTCAAGGGCGACGGCACGCTGGCATCCGAAAAATACAAGGGCATGGGCTGGGGGCTCATGCAGGTGCTCGGCAACATGAAGGATGTGCCTTCCGGCGCTCCCGCCGCCGCGGAGTTCGCCGCTTCCGCGAAACGCATGCTCTCGCGCCGCATCGCCAACTCGCCGCCGGAGCGCGGTGAGAAACGCTGGGAGCAGGGATGGCACAACCGTTGTGACACCTACTCGCGTCCGCTTTGAAATTCCAAAAACCCATGAAGCAATCCCTGTTAGCCCCGCTGTGGCTCGCCGTCTCGGTTTCCCATCTCACGGCGGAACACATCCCCGATCTGTTCCTGCATCCAAGCCAATCGCTCTCCGGCGACTGGCAGTACATCGTCGATCCCTATGAATCCGGATTCTACGACTACCGCTGGACGCAGCGTGACAAGTCGGAGAACCCGAACCCCTCGGAGACCTTCTATCTGGACTATCATGCGAAGGATCCCTCCGAGCGCGTGGAGTATGATTTCGACAAATCCCCCTCGCTCAAGGTGCCGGGCGACTGGAACACGCAGAAACCCGAGCTCTTCTACTACGAAGGCAGTATCTGGTACCGCCGGAAGTTCGATTTCGCGGGCAACGAGCCCGGCAAGCGCCGATTCCTCCGCTTCGGCGCGGCGAACTACCGCGCGGACGTCTATCTGAACGGGAAAAAGCTCGGCGAGCACTTCGGCGGCTTCACGCCCTTCACCTTCGATGCCACCAAGCTCCTGAAACAAGGCGCCAATTCTCTCGTCGTGCGCGTGGACAACAAGCGCTCGAAGGACGCCGTGCCCACGCTCAACACCGATTGGTGGAACTACGGCGGGCTCACCCGGGACGTGACGCTCGTCACCGCGCCGGAAACGTTCATCGCCGACCACCGCATCACGCTGGAGTCCGAGGAAACCAAGACGATCTCCGGCAGCGTGGAGATCACGGGCGCGAAGGAAGGTGAGGCCGTCGAGATCGAAGTCGCCGGACTTGGCGGGAAACAAATCACCAAAACCGATGCGAACGGAAAAGCCGCGTTTCGTTTCACCGCGCCCGATGTGCAATTGTGGAGCCCGGAGAACCCGAAGCTCTATGAGCTCGCGATCCGCTGCGACGGAGATGAGATCAGGGAGTCCGTCGGATTCCGCACCATCCGCACCCGTGGCCGTGAGATCCTGCTCAACGGCAAACCTGTGTTCCTGCGCGGCATCTGCATCCACGAGGAATATCCGCTCGATGGCGGCGGGCGCGTGAATTCGCCGGAGAAAGCTGAGAGATTGTTAGAGATGGCGAAGGAACTCGGTTGCAACTTCGTGCGCCTCGCCCATTACCCGCACAACGAGGCGATGACGCGCGCCGCGGACAAGCTCGGCCTGCTCGTCTGGTCCGAGGTGCCCGTTTACTGGACGATCCACTGGGAGAACCCGGAAACCTATCAGAACGCCGAGCGCCAGGTGACGGACATGATCCGCCGCGATGCGAACCGTGCTTCGATCATCATCTGGTCGCTCGCCAACGAAACGCCGGTCAGCGAGGCGCGCACGAAGTTCCTCGGCAATCTCGCGAAGAAGGCCCGCAATCTGGACCCCACGCGCCTGCTCAGCGCCGCCATGGAGAAACACAGCAAGCCGAACGCCCCGAACGTCAGCGTCGTCGAGGACCCGCTGTCCGAGTTCCTCGATATTGTTTCCTTCAACCAATACACCGGTTGGTACGACGGCCTGCCCGACAAGTGCGCCAAGATCTCATGGGAAATTCCCTACGAGAAACCCGTCTTCATCAGCGAATTCGGCGGCGATGCGAAACAAGGCCTGCACGGCGACAGGAGGCAGCGCTGGACCGAGGAATACCAGGAGGATCTCTACCGGCAGACGATCCCGATGCTGGAGAAAATCCAGGGTTTCTCCGGCATGTCCCCATGGATTCTCGTGGACTTCCGCTCGCCGAAACGCGCGCTTCCCGGCGTGCAGGACGGCTTCAACCGCAAGGGGCTCATCTCCAGCGACGGCGTGAAGAAAAAGGCCTTCACCACCTTGCAGGAATATTACCGGAAGAAAGCCGGAAAGTAGGGAGTGCGGACGTCTCGTCCGCACCGCATCACGGCGCGAACAACACCTTTCCGCTCCTCTCCGGCGCGTCCAGTCTCGCCAGCGCGTCCCGCCACTGCGCTAACGAAAACGTCCCGTCCACCGGTTGCAGGAGCTTTCCCGCCGCCACCCGTTCCGCGAGATTCTGATAGGTCGATCTCACTTCCTCGGGAGTCGCGTTCTCCACCCATCGAGTCACCCACAGGCCGCGGATGCGGATGTCCTGGAACAGCAGCAGGCCATTCGGCAGGGTGATCGGCTTGCGGCCCATCGCTCCGTAGGTCACGTGCGTGCCTCCGACGCGCAGCAGTTTCATCAAACGCAGCGCGCTGTCTCCCCCCACCGCGTTGAAGGCGATGGCCGCGTTCGCTCCGCCGAGGATTTCCTTCGCGGCCGCGAATCCTTCCTCATCATCCAGCAAAACATGATCCGCCCCCAGCGACTTCAATTCCCCGAATTGCTCCGCCTTTCTAACAAACGAAACCGTCCGGATGCCGAGATCGTGTGCGAGCTGGATCACACAGCGGCCGACTGCCGAGTTTCCGAGATTCTGAACCACCCAGTCGCCCGGTTTGAGATCCTCGAATCCATGCAGCAAGCGCCACGCCGTCGCCGGATTCACCTTGAGCATCGCCGCCTGCACCGGATCGATGCCCGCGGGCAGCTTGAACAAGGCCTCCGCCGGAACCGTCGTGTGCGTCGCCCAGGTGTTGGCGCGGCGCAGGAAGATCACCCGGTCGCCGGATTGATAGTCCGGAGAACCGCTCTCCACCACCTCGCCGCAGCCTTCGATGCCCGGCACCGCCGGCAGCGCGGGTTTCACGCCGTAAGTGCCCTCGATCGTGTTCAGGTCCGCCGGATTGATCGGAGCCGCGAGGATACGCACGAGCACCTCGCCGGCTTCCGGGGAAAGCGGAGAAAACCCTGCATTTTCGAGGACTTCGGTGGGTTTTCCGAATTGATGGAAACTAAGTTGGTTGCCGGAATTCATGGCGGAAACCTGCCACATCCCGCCAATTCGCCAAGTGGGAAGCGGATCAGGCACAGCGAATGAGGGGAAATGAGTGTAGCGGCGGAGAATCCAAATGATCCCGCGCACTCATCCGATCAGAAACACATCGAGGAAGAACCAGAGCAACATCAGGGCTCCGATCGCGATTTTGATGCCCATGCCGGCGAGCACGCCGACCACCGAACCGACGCCGGATACCGCCGCGGGTTTGCTTTCCTGTTTGGCGAAGGCGATTTCGAAAACGAAGGCCCCGATCAGCGGACCTAACAAAAGTCCGAACGGCATGAAGAACAATCCGACAGCACTGCCTAACAGAGCACCCAGCGCGCCCCACTTCGTGCCGCCGAACCATTTCGATCCCGCCGCGCCGCTCACCATTTCCATCGTTTGGGAAATGGCCATCAAGGCGGCGAGAATCAAAAACGACCACCACTCCAATCCGGATCCCTCGCGGCCGAGCATCAATCGATGGGTGATGGCAGCGATGAGGATGATCAAATGCCCCGGCAACACCGGCAGCACGCAGCCGATCACCCCGGCGATCAGCAAACACGCCGTGACCACCCAAGCCACGCCGAACCCGACATGCCCCCAAGCGTCACTTGATAAGAAGGAATCCCACATGCCGCGTTGCTTACACCGCATGTCGCATGATGCAAATTGGGAATGCGCGCGGAGTTTCCAATCCGGATCCGCTATGGCGGCGTCACCCCTGGCCGGCAGGGGCCGCTTCCGCAGCAACTTTCCGGATAGAGCACTTCCTGCAGGTAGAGCCCGTCGGCGGGTGCGCAGTTCGGGGACTTGCCGAGCGGTAAGCCGGGGGGCTGGTCGAGGTAGGCGGCGAGGTCGTCGAGGCGGATTTTCCCCTGGGCTGCGTGGACGGCGGCTCCTGTTAGCAGGCGGACCATCTTGTAGAGGAAACCATCGCCCACCCAGGTGATGCGGTAGCCGTCTGATAGAATTTCGAGATCCGCGCGGTGGATGGTGCGGTGCCAGTCCATGTCCGGCTTTTCG
>DAISZP010000336.1:0-6355 GCA_036824745.1 Luteolibacter sp. | reverse complement strand
TCGCTGCTCTCGATGGCGCCGGATGAGATCGGCGAGATCCATTGGAAGATCGACCGCTCCGGCCGCCTCCTGCTCGGCATGCGGTCCGCCGCGGCACCGGTTTACGCATCCTGGGAGCGCCTCGAAAGCCCGGTCATCGTCACCTCGCGCGACTTCGGCTGCTGGATGCACCTCGCCACGGTGATTGATGGCGAAGCGGGCATGATGAAACACTTCGTCAACGGCCGGCAAGTCGCCTCCGCCCCGATGAAACGCCGCGTCCCGGTAAAACTCGGTCTGGCGAATCTCGGCAACTTCGATGCAGGCTCGCCCACCTCGCCCGGCAGCGGGGCGGTCCGAGCGTTCAACGGCCGGATCGATGAATTCGCGTTGTTCAACCGAGCGCTGAGCGCGGAGGAAATCGCGGCGATGCGGTGAATTCCCCGCAGGTTCCGGCATGCCACTCGGGCATTGCCATGCGCGTTTCCGGTCATCAAGCTCCGCCTCGCCCGGCGGGCGCGTGGATCCGGAGCTTCGCTCCCCGGACACCACTCTCCGGTGCCAACGAATTCATCCGTCATGAATCCCAATCCAAGTCCCGGCATGCTCAGCGAGGCTCCGGCAGAACACGCGGGTCCGCGCTGGCTCTTCCAGTTGATCCACGATCCCGCATCCAAGGGCTACCACATCTATCACAATTGCCTGAGCGTGGTCATCTTCTTCACCACCATCGTGGGCACATTGTCCACTGTGGACAGCCTGCAGGAGTCCCACGCCCGGTTCTTCCGTTACAGCGAGGTCATCGTCACGGCCATCTTCACGCTGGAATACTTCGCGAACCTGACCACCTCGAAACGCAAGCTCGGATACGTGTTCAGCTTCTGGGGAATCATCGACCTCCTCTCCATCCTTCCCACCTTCTTCCAGGTGGGCAACGTGACCGCCCTCAAGTCCACCCGGGCGCTCCGGGTCCTTCGGGTGCTCCGCGTGCTCCGGGTTCTGAAGCTAGCGCGCGAGGCCATCGAGGAAATCGGCACCGATGTGAAATCCGGTATCAAACGCAGCCCGCTGCGCATGAACCTGATGATCTACGCGCTTGCGATGTTCTCGGTCATCGTCATCTCCAGCACCCTGGTCTATCAGGCGGAATTCACCAGCGGCGACATCCGGTCCGTGCGGCGGATATCCCCCGACCTGTTGCGATTCGAGGCCGATGAAATGCCCGCCGCCAAGCCAAGCGACAAGATCAGTGTGATCGGAGAAACGCCCTTTGACGGAACATGGGAAATCAAAAAATGGGTGCCAGGAGAGAAACACTTCGATCTCGTGGTGACCGATGAGGACGTCGCTTCCCAGGCCGGCGAGCAGGCGATTTCTGTGAAGGGCGCGGGCGACAAGGCTCCGGCATGGGCACGCGACACCGCGTTCACCTCGGTTCCTCAAGCCGCGTGGTGGTGCATCACCACCCTCACCACCGTGGGCTATGGGGACATGTACCCGAGCACCGTGGCCGGCCGCCTCGTCGCCGCCTGCACCATGCTCTGCGGTTTGGTTCTCTTCGGCATGCTGATGAACATCATTGGCAAGGCGATGATGGTGGCGCTCTTCGGCACCGATCAACTGGACGGCGGGGAAACCGCGCCGTCATCGGGCAGCCCTCTGGGTTGGAATCCCCGGTGGAACCATTGCCCCACCTGCGGACGTCCGGCATCCGAACACTCCGGAACGCCACACGTCCACCCGGAGCATTCTTGATCCTCCCCGCGCACCCCAGTCCCTGATCATGATCTTCCACGGCTCCCACCTCGCCTATTGCACGAACATTCATCCCGCCGAGACATGGGAGGAAACCGGACGCGTCCTGCGAACCCACGTGCTCAAGGTACGCGACCTGTTGCGCCGCGATGGATTGTTAGATGGGGACGCGCCCTTCGCCATCGGCCTCAGGCTGTCCGCCCTCGCAGCGGGTGAACTTCTAACCGGCGACCGCCTCGACTCGTTCCGGCGCTGGCTGGAGGAAACGAACACCTATGTCTTCACGATCAACGGTTTTCCCCACGGCAGCTTCCACGGCACGCGGGTGAAGGAAAAGGTGTTCCAACCGGATTGGACCGACCCGGCACGCATCGAATACACGAAGAACCTCTTCCGCATCCTCACCGTGATCGCCAACCCCGGCAGTGAGGCCTCGGTTTCCACCCTGCCCGGTTCGCACAAGACCTTCCACGCGGATGAGTCCGTCATCCGGAGAAACCTGATGGATTTCGCGGCATGGCTCGACGATCTATCAGAATCCTCCGGTCGCGATTTCCACCTCGGCCTGGAACCCGAGCCGCTGGGACACTTCGAAAACACGCTGGAAACGCTGGAATTCTTCGGGCGGCTCCATGCGGACGCGACCGATGGGGAAGCCATCCGCCGCCGCATCGGAGTCAACTTCGACACCTGCCACTTCGCCATTGAATACGATGGCATGGCTCCCTCGCTCGATGTGATGCGCAATCACGGCATCCGGATTTCCAAGATCCACCTCTCCAGCGCGCTGGCACTCGATCCGCGTAACCCTGATGCCATCGAGGCGCTGCGAGGATTCAACGAACCCACTTATTTCCACCAGGTCATCGCACTGGATTCCGAGACGAAACTCCGGCGTTTCATCGATCTCCCGGATTTCCTGGAAGCCGACCGCAGTGGTTTGCTCGAAGCACGGGTCCACTTCCACATCCCGCTCGATGCGGAACCCTCGCCGCCACTGCGTTCCACCCATGCCTACGTGCGGGAGGTTCTCGATTGGAAACGGAAAAATCCCACTGCCTGCGGCCACTACGAGATCGAGACCTACACCTGGGGCGTGCTCCCGGGTGGCATGCAACGCCCCGTGGAAGAACAAATCGCCGGGGAATACCGTGCGGTGCTGGAACATTGAGACCCTGCCAGCGCAAGGTGTAGTTTATCATAATCCCCGCATTTTCCGCCACAGACACAATCGAACCTTGCGTCGGATGGGCAGCCGGGCATTATTTCTGATCGCCCGGAAATCGGGCAACGGATGATCCCCCATCCGATCTACAAGGAGGTTCCTCATGAAAACTCGCTCCGGTATCCGGGCGGTGTTGTGCGCCGCCATAGGTTTCCTTCCGATGGCTGATGCCCAGCCCTTCTACACCAACCTCACCAACGGCAGTTTCGAGTCGGGGTTTGATGACTGGACCGTCGCCGGCAATGTCGCCGTCGAAACCTCGGGAAACCCGCTGGCTCCCTATGCTCCCACGGACGGGACCAAGCTTGCGGTCTTCAATTCGGTGAACACCACCCCGAACGGAGTGCTCAGCCGGACCCTGATCGTCCCAAACAGCACCTCGCGCAAACATCGCCTGCGCTTCGATGCGGGAAACCTCGGCTTCGTATCCCATGACATGAAACTCAACGTCAAGGTCGAGGTCGATGGAGCCACACACGTGAACGCCGACATCACGATCCCCGGCACGACGGGCGGAGCGACTCATTGGATCGCCTGTGAATACACCTTTCCCACACCGGTTACCGGTAGCGTCACGCTTTCGTTCACCGATCTCTCCCCTTCCACCGACGCCGCCGACCTGCTGCTCGACCACGTGCGCGTGGACGATTCCCGGTCCATCTCCATCCACGGGTCGGACAACCCTCCGAATCCCGGGGTGCCCATCACCGTCTCGCCCGCCGATGCCGACCTTCTCGGAAACGGCACCACCTTTTTCCGCCGGAACTACTACGCCGGTGAAATGGTCACGCTCACCGCTCCGCCATCACTCGGCACGGGTCGTCCTTTCCTGCAATGGGTCAGGGATGGCGAGAACCTCAGTCCTAACAACTCCGTCACGTTCGCCATGGCGGACGACGTGACGATGATGGCCGTCTATCAGCCGGGCATCAGCGTCACCGCGGCTTCCGGCATTCCACAAAACATCCAAGGCTACGTCGGAACGGGTCCCTTCACACCGCTCATCACGGACTATCAGATTCACAATGAATCCGCGGCAACGATCCAATGGTCCGCCGCCCTCGATGCGCCCGGCACGCCCTGGCTGACCGTCTGGCCGCGCACCGGAACGCTCGCTCCGAACGAGTCCCAGCCGGTCAAATTTCTCCTCACCTCGGCAGCCACCACCTTGCCCGCCGGCAAGCTCGACAGCCAGGTGCGCTTCACGACGCCTTCCAGCACGCTCGATGTGCCGGTTTCCATCCTGATCCACGATCCGGACAAGGTCGCGGTCAACGGCAGCTTCGAAAGCGGGCTGGATTCGTGGACCGCCACCGGGCATGTGTCCCTGCAAAACGGTTCTCCCTACACGGCCACCGAAGGTTCCTCGTTGGTGGCGTTCAATTCCGTGAACTCGACGCCGGACGGGGTCATCAAACAAACTCTCCACACCGAAACCGGGGTGCGTTATTTCCTCGATTTCGATGCCGGCGTGCTCGCCTACAACACGAACGAACAACGGATGCGCCTGCGCGTGAGCGACAACGAGAACCCCGGCAATCCGCTGTTGGTCGATTCCGTGTTTCCGATCTTTGGAACGGGAGCGGGAAACAACGTCTGGACCGCCCGCCACTATGAGTTCGTCGCCACAAGCACGCTGACGGAAATCAGCTTCGCAGACGAGTCGAACTTCACCGCGGATCTCGATCTGTTGTTAGACCACGTCCGCGTTTACAATCCCGCCTACCACATCAACGTGACCACCTCGGCGGATGAGAACGATCCGACGCTCGGCCTTGGCAGCGGCGATTCCCTGCGCGAGGCGCTCGCCCGCGCGGCGCTCGTTCCGGGCGGCAATCGGATCACCATTTCCAGTCTCGTCCAAATCGCCCCCTTGCCCGCCGCGCTGCCCGTCAACTCGACGGTGGCCATCGAGACCGCGGGGCAGACGGTCACGCTCCATGGCTACGGCTTCCCCGGCGGGCTCGACGTTTCCGCGCCGACCAGCATCCGCAATCTGATTCTAACAGGAAGCACCCAGTCCGCCATCCGCAACGTCGCGGATCTAATGCTTCTCGACACCCAGATAACGGACAACTCCACGAGCGGATACGGCGGAGGCCTCCTCAACACGGGAGCGTTCGTCGGCATCACGTTTTTGGAAGGCACTCTCGTGGCCGACGGTTGCAGCATCTCCCACAACCACGCCAATCATGGTGGCGGCCTCTTCAGTGGTGGCGACGTCGCGCTCACCCGTTGCACGCTGGATGGCAACACCGCCGACGGCAACGGCGGGGGGCTTGCGAACAGCAGCGCGTTCGGCGGCAACTTGATCATGCTCGACGCCTGCACCATCTCCCGCAACACCGCGGGCGGCTCGGGCGGAGGATACTCCGGAATTACCGGCTACAAGTCCATGGGCCACCTGGAAGCGGTCAATTCCACCTTTTCGGAAAACTCCGCCACCACCAGCGGAGGCGCCATTCTCACCAATGGCCCGGTGAACCTGATCCACTGCACGGTTTCCAACAACTCATGCCCCTCCGGTCAGGGTGGCGGCATCATGGAAACCAACGCCTATGGCTGGGCCGCCCATCTGACCCAATCCATCGTCGCCGGCAACACCGCCGCCACCGGCGCGGATCTATCAGGCTCCCCGCCCATCCTCAATGGCAGCAACTTCACGACCGGAGATCCCATGCTCAACCCGCTCGGAAATTATGGCGGCCCCACGGAAACCATGACACCCACCCCCTCTTCTCCGGCCGTCGATGCGACTCTCACCATACTGGAAACTCCGGCGCTCGATCAGCGCGGAAACGCGAGAATCTCCGGCGCCTACGCCGATCTGGGCGCGGTCGAGCTCAGGCAGATCGTGGTCAATACCCTCGCGGATGAGGACGACGGCATCAACAACGGCGGCATTTCCCTGCGCGACGCCGTGGTGTCGAACAACACCGATGCCGTGGATCTGATCCGCTTCGCCCCCGCCTTGAGCGGAGGAACCATCCACCTCGCGCATGGACCGATCATCGCCTTCGCCGGTCCGTCCGTGAATCTGGACGCGAGCAACCTGCCGGCAGGCATCACCGTTTCGGGCGATCACTCGAGCTATGTGTTTGGATTCGTGTTCAACGGGGCTTCGCTTCGTGGACTGACCCTCGTGGACAGCGTGGGCTACGCGGTGGATGTGTCGTGGGGACTTGTGTCCTTCGAGGACTGCGTTTTCCGCAACAACCAAGGCGCCATCATCGTCGAACATTACGGCACCGGAACTGCAACCATCTCCCGCTGCCTCTTTGAAAACAACAGCACCGGGGGAAACGGTGGCGCGATCTTCAACGACGCCATCGTGCGGGTCACGGATTCCACCTTCTCCAACAATCACGCTGAAGGCAGCGGCGGTGCCATCGCCTG
>DAISZP010000335.1:0-6362 GCA_036824745.1 Luteolibacter sp. | reverse complement strand
GCTCAAGGACAACGCGGAATGGGGCGCGGCGGCCCGCCGGGAGGAGCTGAACCACTTCATGGCCCGCCTGATCTTCTGCTTCTTCGCGGAGGACACTGGCATCTTCCATGGGGACCGGCTCTTCACCTCCACCGTGGAGCAGATGAGCGCGCGCGATTCCTCGAACACCCACGAGGTGATTTCGGAGCTCTTCCGCGCGATGAACATTCACGTCCGGCATGAGGGCAAGTTGGACAACCGCTACCGAGAGGCCGCGGGAATCAAGAACTGGGCGAATGTGTTCCCCTACGTGAACGGCGGCTTGTTCTCCGACAGCGTGGACGTTCCCAAGTTCTCGAAAATTGCCCGCAGCTACCTTCTCCACGTCGGCAATCTGGACTGGACCAAGATCAATCCCGACATCTTTGGCTCCATGATCCAGGCTGTGGCGGATGAAGAGGAGCGCGGCGCGCTCGGCATGCACTACACCAGCGTGCCGAACATCCTCAAGGTGCTCAACCCGCTCTTCCTCGACGATCTGCGGGGGAAACTGGAGGAAGCGGGGGACAACGCTCGCAAACTGCTGAACCTGCGACAGCGCATCGCCCGCATCCGCGTCTTCGATCCCGCCTGCGGCTCCGGCAATTTCCTCGTCATCGCCTACAAGGAAATGCGCGCCATCGAGGCGAAGATCAACCAGCGCCGCGGCGAGGCGGAAATCAAATCCACCATCCCGCTCACCAACTTCCGCGGCATCGAGATCCGCCATTTCTCCTGCGAGATCGCCCGCCTCGCCCTCATCATCGCCGAGTATCAGTGCGACGTGCTCTACCGCGGCCAGCAACTCGCCCTCGCCGAGTTCCTCCCGCTCGAAGCCGCTAACTGGATCACCTGCGGCAACGCCCTGCGGCTCGACTGGCTCAGCATCTGCCAGCCGACAGGGAAAAGTAAGCCGAAGACACGCGCCGATGATTTGTTCGAAACGCCACTGGATCAAGCGGAGATTGATTTCGAGAATGAGGGAGGAGAGACATACATTTGTGGGAATCCTCCCTTCAAAGGTACGCGCAAGCAAAAACCCCACGAGAAACAAGATCTCGAGCGAGTCTTCGCAGGACTTACCTCAAAGTGGAAAAACGTCGATTACGTTGGTGCGTGGCTTCTTAAGGCAGCAATGTATAACGATGTATGTTGTGCTCCGTTTTCTTTCGTCGCAACGAACAGCTTGTGTCAAGGACAACAGGTGCCGATTACGTGGGCTCTGCTCCAAAGCCGAGGATTCCGCATCCGGTTTGCACACACCTCATTCAAGTGGGCGAATCTGGCGGCGAACAAGGCTGGAGTAACAGTCGTGGTGACCGGAGTTGATAGAGAGGCAGGCGGGCCTAGGGCCATCTACTCTGACGGAAACCGGAAGGAGGTTGACAATATCAATCCCTATCTCACTGAGCATAAGATTGATGTCGTTCCCGCCCAGAAGAAGCCGCTCTTTACACAAGAGCCAATGGAATATGGCGTTTACTACTCTAAGTCGGAAGGTCTCATGTTGGATGCCGATGAGAAGAGTTCGCTGCTCGATGAAGGATTGCCCTCCCGGTTCGTGCGGCGGTTTCTTGGTTCTACGGAATACATTAATGGGAAAGAGCGCTTTTGCCTGTGGGTTGCTGACGACGAAGTGGAGGAGGTCAGCCGCTTCCCCGGCGTTCGTAGGCGAATTCAAAGTGTTCGTTCCGACCGGGAGGAAACCGACGATAAGGCGGTGAACAAGCTTGCCGCGAAGCCACACCAGTTCCGCGAACGCAAGGGAGACGAGAATTCAAAGATTTTCGTCCCGATCGTTTCGTCCGAGAATCGCCAGTATTTCCCGGCAGGTTTGGCTGGCCCTGATGTCATCGCCACAAATAAGGCCTTCTATGCGCCGGAGGCTCCATTGTGGATGCTGGCAATGATCGTGTCGCAGTTGCACTTAATCTGGATTGGAACAATCTGCGGCCGCTTGGAGATGCGCTTTTCCTACTCCAATACCCTCGGCTGGAACACCTTCCCCGTCCCTACGCTCACCGAGCAGAACAAAGCCGACCTGACGCGCTGCGCGGAGGACATCCTACTGGCGCGGGAGGCGCATTTCCCGGCGACGATCGCCGATCTTTACGATCCGGAGAAGATGCCGGCCAACCTGCGCGCCGCCCACGAGCGCAACGACGAGACGCTGGAGCGCATCTACATTGGCCGCCGTTTCAAAAACGATACCGAGCGCCTCGAAAAGCTCTTCGAACTCTACACCAAGATGACCGCCAACGCCCCCGCTAAGACGGTGGTGAGGGGGACGAAAGGAGGAAGAACGTGAGCGAATTTAATTCGATGACCATTGTTGCCGCTGCAGAAGTATTGTCAGCTTTCAGCACAAACGCAGACATGGAGATATTAGCGGTTCAATGGGAAATCGCTCGCAGGTGCGTGACAACCAGCAAATCTGCACGTGTTGCGAGCATGGCTAAGATTGCCATCGAGGAATCCCCCAAAGTCATGACGGAAAACGGCCATGTCACGCTAGGTCGGGCCTTAGTAGAAATGGCTATCAAGGCACCGCCGATTCACAAAGAGACCCCGGCATGGAAAAAGCTCGTTGCCGGCCTTCGGTTCGACGGGTTTGAAGTCGTCGAGACGGAGATCACGGCTGCTCCTCGGTATGCATGGGGTTCTCCTGAGGTGGAAACAATTACAAGTCTTGTGCGTATGCTGCCAGAGTCCATTCCCGGACTGGACTTCCGTGAAGCCGAGAGCGAGATCATGATGTTGCTCGACCTACGCGGCTTTCATGTCGCCAAAGGACATTTGAATCAGGCCATGTCAGCTTTCCAGCGGGGCGAGTGGTCATCGGCAAACGGCGAACTTCGCAATTTCTACGAAAACTACCTGAACGAGATTGCCGACGCACTTGGTTACTCGGGCGTCGATGATAGCAAGGCCAAGAGAGACTTTCTTGGAAAGATTCAACCGGCATTTCTGCTGGAGGAGTATAACGAGTGGAGTCCGAACAAATCGCAGTTTGTGCAGGGTTTGATGAACCGGATGCATCCCCATGGAGGGCATCCTGGTCTGTCCGAAGAGGAAGACGCAACATTCAGACTCCAGATTACGCTAGTGACGGCCCGTCTATTTCTCCGCCGCTACAATCAGAGAATACACCCTTGAGATGAGTGACAATCCGGCGGAATTCTGGACCGACCAAACATCGGTGATTTTTACTTCCTTCTGGGGGTGGTCGCCTGAAACGTGGGGGACCATCGGTTGGACAGGGCAACGAGGTTTAACCCGCCGCGCCAACTTGTTGCAGGAGTTAAGCGATCCGTTCATTGCGATGATCTACGTGACAAATTCGTCGCGCCAAGAAGAATTGCAGGGCAGGATCGTCGGATTTTACCTTGTGAGCCACGAGATCGGGCATCGGAATGATTTCACCCATCCCATCCACCACGATATGAGCGAAGGCAAGTGGGAGCATTCGTTGAGAGCGGTCCGGGCTTTCAGTTACTTGCCAGAATATCGGCTTCAAGTGGCAGATCTGGACGCAAGCTTATTGGACCGTGCGCTTTCCGTGGCAGGAATGGGCGAGATTCTGACTGATGCGAACCAAATAGCCCTACTGCGCGAAACCCCGTGGGTTGAGAACGAAGTTTATCGTTCCTTATGGCAAGGCGGGGACTTCGAAGAGGAGTTCGAACCGATGCGTGGATTTACCCGGGCAGGTCCTGCCAATCGGAATGGCTACGTTGTTTCATCGAGCGCGCAGCAACTGAAGCGACAACTCTACATTCTCCGTCTCGACGGCAGCATGGATGCTTATTTGGGGAAAGCGGCTGACGGGAAGCAGATTTACAAGGTGGGGTTGTCCGCAAGCCCCGAGTTGCGGAGGAGTTCCCTACAAAGCGCCTTGCCCCGCGGTGCGTTCAATTGGATGGTCCATGTTCACACGACGAATGGAAATCCGGATGACGGCTTTTCTTTCGAAGCGGCGGTAACCGGCGAGTATGCGATGAAAAAGCATCTCGCGCAGAATTCGGAGTGGCTTGGAGGGGAGTTTTACCTCGCGAGCGAGAGTGACATTGAATCCGCTTGGAAGCTCGGCCAAGAAGCGGCTCTCAAGTATCAAACACCTTAAACGATGGCACCTGAATCCATTCCCTCCGTCTCCGTCACCTACTCCCAGGACGGCAGTTCCACGCGCCAGAACGCACTCGGCATGCGTCCGATGCAGGAACGCGCATACCAGAAACGAGGCGAGCAGTATCTGCTCATCAAGTCGCCTCCCGCCTCCGGCAAGAGCCGGGCGTTGATGTTCATCGCGCTGGACAAGCTGGAGAACCAAGGGCTCAGACAGGCGATCATCGTGGTGCCGGAGCGCTCCATCGGCGCGAGTTTCCACGACGAGCCGTTGACCAAATTTGGGTTCTTCGCCGATTGGAAGGTGGAGCCTCGCTGGAACTTGTGTGACGCGACGGGTTCCGAAAACGGCAGCAAGGTGGACGCGGTGAAGGCGTTTCTCGAAAGCAGCGATAAAGCGCTGGTTTGTACCCATGCCACCTTCCGTTTCGCGATGGAGAAGTACGGGCCGGAGGTCTTCGACGACCGGTTGATCGCGGTGGACGAGTTCCACCACATTTCCGCCAACCCGGACAACCGCCTAGGTGAGCATGTCCGCCAGCTCATGGCTCGGGGCAAGACTCACATCGTGGCGATGACCGGCTCCTATTTCCGGGGCGACGCGGAGGCGGTGCTCCATCCGGACGATGAATCGAAGTTCGATACCGTTACCTACACCTACTACGAGCAGCTCAACGGCTACGAATATCTGAAGCAGCTCGACATCGGCTATTTCTTCTACAGCGGCAGCTACATCGACGACATCATGAAGGTATTGGATGTCGGGATGAAGACCATCCTGCACATCCCGAACGTGAACGCCCGCGAAAGCACCAAGCGCGGGAAGGACACGGAGGTGAGTGAGATTCTCGGGATGCTGGGAACCTGGAAGGGGAAGGATCCTGTGACGGGCTTCGACCTCGTGGAACGCGAGGACGGCCTCATCCTCAAAGTGGCCGATCTGGTGGATGATGGGCCCGACCGCCATGCCAAGGTGCTGGCCTCTCTCAAGGACCCGGCGCAGAAGAACAACCGCGACCACGTGGACATCATCATCGCGCTGGGCATGGCGAAGGAAGGCTTCGATTGGATCTGGTGCGAGCACGCGCTGACGGTGGGCTACCGCTCGAGCCTCACGGAGATCATCCAGATCATCGGACGGGCCACCCGCGACGCTCCGGACAAGTTCCGCGCACGTTTCTCCAATCTTATTGCTGCTCCGGATGCCACCGATCAAGTGGTGACGGAGGCAGTGAACGATACGCTCAAGGCCATCGCGGCGAGCCTTCTGATGGAGCAGGTGCTGGCTCCTCGCTTCGAGTTCAAGCCAAAGAACCCGAATACCGGCCCGACGCCGGGCTTTGACTACGGTCCGGGCGGTTACGATCCCGAAACGACGAACGTGGGTTACAATCCGGCGACGGGACACCTCCAACTGGAGATCAAGGGGCTGGCCGAGCCGAAGAGCAAGGAGGCGGAGCGGATCTGCCGGGAAGACTTGAACGAACTCGTGACGGCATTCGTGCAGGACAAGCCGGCGTTGGAGAAGGGCTTGTTTGCCGGGGAGGAACTGGTGCCCGAGGAACTGACCCAGGTGCGGATGGGCAAGATCATTCAGGAGAAGTTTCCCAATCTGGACGATGAGGACCGAGAGGCGGTCCGCCAGCATGCCATCGCCGCGCTGAACATCGTGCAACAGGCGAAGAAGGCGCTCGATGAGGAAAGCGATGCGGGCGGCGGTGCCTCGGGCGGGGAGGAATCCAAGAACACCGCGCTCATTGATGGTGTGAGAAAGTTCATGAATGTCAGGGACCTGGACATCGATCTAATCGACCGGATCAACCCATTTGGAGAAGCTTACGCGATTTTTGCCAAAGCCCTTGGTCCAGAGCGGTTCAAACAGCTACAGGAGATCATCAACGCCAAACGCAGCAACCTGACGCCGGAGGAGGCCAAGGATCTTGCCATCCGGGCGTTCCGGTTTAAGAAAGAGAGAGGGCGGCTGCCGTCCGCGACATCGCAGGATGCGTGGGAAAAACGCATGGCGGAAGGCGCTGCGGCATTCGTTCGTTTCAAGGATGAAGGGCGCTATGAGTGATATTGACCTCGATGAACTCCGGTCGGAACTGGATGGCTTCGCGAAACCCGCGAAGGCGGAAGGCGGTTCCGCCAAGGACCAACGCGTCGTCGCGGGATTCGAAGAGATCGAGCGGTTTGTCGAGGAACATGGAAGGCTGCCC
>DAISZP010000334.1:2630-6362 GCA_036824745.1 Luteolibacter sp. | reverse complement strand
TGACCAATCCGTTCAACGGCGAAATCGGATGGCCTTGCGGGCTGACGGTGTCCGCCACCACATCGATGAGACCGCTGGTGCCTGAAACATCGATCACCGATCCAGCGGAAACCGCGAGGTTGCCACCAAGGGTGACGGTTCCTCCTGATAGAACCTTGCCAAGTCTCCGCCCGTAGGGATCCGTCAGCCTCAGCACCGTTCCGGCGGCGGAGAGAACCGCGTTGGATCCGATGTGAGTGGTCACGCGTGGTGCGGGAAGCCCGGAGCCGAAGACGGAAGTGGATCCCCCCGCTGCGGAAATGCTGCCTCCCGGCGTGCGGATCGTCCCGTCGATGGACACGAGATTGCCGGTGACTTTCACCGAACCACCGGGATCCGTCTGGATCAAGGATCCCTTTTCGATGAACACGTCACCGAGTTCCACGGTTGTTAGATCGCGGATGCCGGAGGAGGAGAACGTGAGGCTGGCCGCCTCGCGGAGTCCGGCGGAACGTGTGACTTCCACCAGTTTGAGGTTGCCGCTGTCCGAATCGATCACGGCCTCCTGTGCGGCCACCTTCGGCCGCAGTTCGGTTCCTTCGGTCACCAGCAGTCCGGGACTTGTTCCGACGCCGAATCCATTGATGTGGAAATCCGCGAATCCTCCCTTGCTGAAAAACTCCGGAGCCAGATTGAGCGTGCCGGTTTCCGACGAGTTTCCGCCGATCTGAACGCGCGGTGCTTGCAGCGTGAGCGATCCGCCATTCGAGCCGGAGAAACCACGGAGCGTGGAACCGAGATGGAGCACTCCGCCGAGCGTGGTGTGTTTGCCGGGATCCTTGCCTGCGGCGATCTCGATGGACCCCGCGCCTCCATGCGTGCCCACCCCTTTTGGCGAGAGGATGTAGCCGCCGGAAACATCGAACAACGAGCCATCCTTCAGATCCGCGCTGTAGGCGGCGATCTTGACCGCGCCTCCGGTGATTGAAACAGGCGAATCACCCGTGCCCCGGCGTTCGTCCATCAACAGTCCGGAAACATCGAGCACCGCGTTGGCGCCGAGAGTGAACAGGCCGCGGCCGGAGTTCGGTGGCGGAGTCGCCTGGTCGTCGGTTAGAAGTTCGGTCTGGTAACTGGTGAGGTTCAGCGTGGTGAACGAGAGAGTGGATCCCGGAGAGATGATTTTTCCCGAGATGTCGATGTTCGCCGCTTTGAGCGAAATCGAACCACCGGTCGCGGGCCTGAGGGTGATGTCTTCGGGCAGCACGATGTCACCGCCTTCGTTGACGACCGTGAGATTTCCAAATCCGCTTTTCGTGAGCAGTTTCGGCGAGAGGGCGATGGAAGACACCCGCTCCGGTGGAAGGGCTGCGGCGTCGCCATTGGAATCGAGGCTGAAATCCCCGGGTGAAACCTCACTCTGGTTTCCGAACACGACTTTCGGCGAGGTCGGCGCAAACGTGTAGATGTTGGATCCGGATAGAAGCTGTGCCTGGAGCTTGAGGGTCAGCGATGCCTGCGCCGGAAGATGGCTGGAGGTGGAGCCCGAACGGTTCTGATTTGGTCCGGCGAAGGTGTTTCCGCGGAGTGTTCCATCCAGTGCCACCGATGGAGTCGAGATGGTGACGCTGCCACCGTCCGCGCCTTGGATGAATCCGGCCTGGTAGCGCCGTCCCGTCGGAGCGAGAGCCTGGGAGAAGGTCTGGGATACTCCCCACTTCTCATGGTTGATCGTGGAGGTGCCGGTGAAGATGCCGGAGTAAACCTGATCCGGTGTGGCCTCAGAGATGTCCACCAATCGGCCTCCCGTGACCACGCGCGAGGTCTGCACGGTGTCTCCGGTGAACCTGGTCCAGCCTCCGGAGACATCGATAATCGCGCCGTCCCGAACCACCACCGAGCCGCCAGCGGAGAGGGAGAGGTTTCCTCCGGCGGTGGTGAGTTGCGCCACATCGCGCTCGATGATGCCGAGGTATCCGCTCACATCGGCAAGCGGCGTGCCCACCCAATCGCGGCCGTTGTAGGTGCCGGTCTTGGTGATGTCCACGACGATGGTGTTGCCGCGCAGTTTGCCATCGCGTTGCAGCGGAGCGACGGAGAGTTCCGAGCCACGGAGTGTGACCGTGAGGAAATTCTGGAGCACCGAAGCCGTGGCGCCGGTGGTGCCCGCGAGGTTGATGGTCGAGGAGCTGTCCAGATAGATCTGTCCGGTCGAGTTGAGGAACGCGGCGGGACCGCTCGGCAGCGTTTTCCATTCGCCGGCCTGGAAGGAAACCTTGGCGCTCGGCGCGTGGATCGATGCGTCACCCGCCATGTGGATGTTCCGTCCGATCACGCTGATCTGCGAACGCAGCGCGAGCTCCGTGCCGGTGGTCTTGTCCTTGCTGCCGATCTGTGGAAGGATGCGGGTCACGCTGCCGTCCCCGAAGGTGATCGTTCCCGTGCTGTTGAAGTTGAAAGGCGATCCCGTGTTGTCGTTCGAGGAATCGTAAACCGGGTTTCTCACCGCATCGTAGGAGGCGTTGAGGTTCACGCTGCCGTTCAACGCGACCGAGGTGCTGCTCTCGATGAATCCCGATTGGTTCACTTCCTTGCCGGTGATCGTGATGTTGCCACGTTCGGCTTCGATGATGCCCTTGTTGGTGACGGTTCCGGCGTAGGCATCCTCCGTGAAGGTGGGATCCTTGATCGAACCGACATACACATCGAGACCCCGCAACGAAGGATCCTTGCTCGCGTGTGCGGCGAGGCCCACTTGCAGGCCGGCGGCGAGGATCGTCTGGCCGTTCGGCGTGGAGATCGTGCCTTCGTTGGTGACATTGGCACCTGCTAACAGAACACGTCCGCCATTGCCGTCCGCGCCCACGGGACTGGAAATCTCCGCGCCTTTCTGAACGGTGACATCGCCGATCTTTCCTGCGCCGATTCCGTCAAACAGGAACTCGGAATTGGGATTGTTCAACAAGCCGCGTTCCACGAGGTTGTCGTTGATGGGCAGGGCGGATGCGGTGAGGCCGCGGGTGTTCACTTGCGACGAACCGCCGAAGAGGATGCCGTTGGGGTTGAGGATGTAGACCTGGCCGTCGGCGTTGAGCTTGCCGAGGATCTGGGTGGGGTTGGCGGAGGGGTCGGAGATCTTGTTGAAGGCGATCCACTGGCCGGCGTTTTCACCGCCCTTGCTTTGATCGAAGGTGAGGGTGGTGTTTTTGCCGATGTTGAAGGTTTCCCACTCCAACAAGGCCTGCTGTTCGGTTTGTTTGACGGTGACCTTGGTCTTGCCGTTGTTGACGGTCTGGGTGGGGAGTTTGGCTCCTTTCCACTTGGAGGGATCGGTGGTGACGTTGCCGGAGACCTTGAGGCCGCCGGTGCCGAGGCCGTTGGGGACGTTGGGGAGGGTGACGGTGGGTTTGAGGGGATTCCTGCCGAGGTTGTTAGGGCCTTTGTTGGCGTTGGCGCGCGCGGCGTTCTGCATGGCGCGCATGGCGGCGAGCGTGCGGTCGGTGCGGGCGAGCATGTCGCGCGCGTTGGCGCGGGCGGCGTCGGTGGCGGCGGGCGTGGGGGTGTCGAGGTTGGACGCTTTTCTAGCGGATCCTTTGCCGCGCTGGGCTCCGCCGCCGCGCAGGATGTCGCCGGCATGGGCGTCGATGCCGGTGATGAGGACGATGAAGCCGGCGACGATGGGCGCGCCGTATTGAAGGGGCGCGCTGAAGATGGAAACGGGCCGGAAGATGTGGCGGCGGGGTTTCATGGGGA
>DAISZP010000334.1:0-2530 GCA_036824745.1 Luteolibacter sp. | reverse complement strand
TGAAGAGGGCGATGTTCTTGCGCTCGCGGTCGGCGATGGTGTGTTTGAGGGATACGGCTTCAGAGGCCAGGGCGGCGCGTTCGTCCTCCTTGGTGCGGGCGATGGCGGCGGCTTTCTGATAGCCTTCCTTCCATTGGTTGAGGGCCTGGTCGTACTGGGCGATGCGCTTGTCCTTGTCGGCGAGTTTTTCGTTGAGTTTGGCGATGTCCTGCTCGGATTTGGTTTTGGCGAGGTTGGATTGTTTGACGAGTTCCTCGTTCTTCTTGGTATGCGCGGCGACCTGGGTTTCGAGCTCCTTGTTTTTGGCTTCCGCGGCGGCTTGGGCGGCCTGCGCATTGGCCATGTCGGTCTGGACCTTGCGGAGTTGGAGCAGGGTGGACTTGAGCTGCTCACGCAGCTTGGCGGAGGGATCGGCCTCGGGGGCGGCGTGGAGGAGGGGCGCGGCAAGGAACACGAGGAGGGTGAGTTTGCGGATCATGGGATCGGTTGGTTAGAACTTCGCGTTGAGGTCGATCTGGAGGATGTCGGAGCTGAGGGGCGGACCGGCGATTTCGTCGGAGCTCATCCAACGCAGGCCGCAGCGGACGGATTTGGAGAGGGCGAGGTTTCCGCCGAGGGTGAAGCCCTGGACGTTGGTGCCGCCGCCGCCGAAGTCGGAGTCGGTGAAGGCGTCCACGACGGCGTCGGACTCGACGTAGCGGTAGCCGACGCCGGCCTGCCAGTCCCAGAGTTGTTCGAGGGCGGGCTTGCCGACGGTGAAGGCGAGGTTCCACGCGGTGTCTCCGCCTTCGAAGGCTCCGATCTTGTTGCCGCTGCCGGGGCCGCGGTTGTTGACGGCCTTGGCGTTGATGTCGGAGGAATCGAAGGCGATGTTCTTGATGACCTCGCCGACGAGGGACAATCTCACGGGATCGAAGCGGTCGTAGTCGAGGCGGCCGGTGAGGACGAGGTTCTCAAACTCGGAGGCGAGGCCGTAATACTGGTATTGGTATTTGTTTCCGAAGTCGTTGGCGGCGGTGCTGTTGTCGATGTTGCGCAGGGCCATGTAGGTGTTTCCGCGCTGGGCGAAGGAGGGGCGCGTGGTGTCGGTGTCTCCGGCGTCACTTGCAGTCAGAGGAATGAAGGGTGAGGAGAGTTTGCCCTCGATGCCGTCGAAGTCGTAGTAGGCGACGCCGAATTTCGCGGTGAGGTCGTCGTTGATCTTCCAATCGACGCCGATCTGGGCTCCGGTGAGCCATTTGTCGGTGCTGTCGAACTTGGAGGGCTGGTTCGAGGCGAAGTTGAAGTCCGTGTTGTAAACGGGGAAGTAACCGGCGGTGAAGAAGGTGGAGACGTTGTCGTTGACGTTGACCTTGCCGCGCAGGGCGAGGCCGTCGAAGCCGAGGTCGTCGTCCCACATCACGTCGGTGGACAGGAAGGGGTTGTCGAAGCGACCTAACAGAATGGTGAGTTCCTCGCCGTCGCCATTGCCGGGACCGGCGTCGTAGGAGAGGAAGGCGCGGTCGAGCCAGATGGCGTATTTGGAAAAGTTGCCGCCGGAGGCGCCGAGGGATTGGTTGGGCGAGGTGGGCGAGTTGCTTTCGCCGGTGGCGACGCGCAGGCCGGCGTTGAAGCCCTCGCCGAGCATGATGGCGGCTCCGGCGCGGGCGCGCAGGCGGACGCGCTCGCGGTCCTCATCGACGTTGTATTGCGGGGAGAACTGGGTGCCGGCGGTGTCGAAGGGAGCGCCGGTGTTGATGGCGTTGAAGTTGGGGAAGGCTCCGGTGTTGTCGTTTCCTTCGGGGAAATAGGTGCCCTCGTAGCGGACGCGGAGGTCGCCGAAGGGTTTGAACTTGTCGGTCCACTCGGGATACTTCTTCTCGCTCCATCGTCCCTCGCGGGCATGGGCGAGGAGTTCCTGCTGGATCTGGTCGCGCATCTGGTTTTTCACCACCTCGGGGATGTAGGAGATGCGCATCTCCTCCTCGGGGGAGGGCTCGGGAGGAAGTGCGGCGATGTCCTTTTGCGCGGCGGCGGTGGCGGCGTCCGCCTCGGCCTGTTTGATCATCGCTTCGGCCTCTTCCTTGGTGAGGATGTTTTTCTCAACAAGGCGGTGAATCAGGTTGATGGTGACGTTTTCCGAGGGTGCGGCGGCGGGCTCGGGTTTTTTCTCCGCGGGAAGGTCGGTGGGCAGCGGACCCTCGGGGGTGGGATCGAGGGTTTCCGTTAGAGGTTTCGTTTCAGCGGCGGGGGTGACGGGCGCGGTCTCGGTGCTGACCTCGGCCTCGGACAACGCGTTGGCTGTTAGAGCGGCGGCGGCGAGCAGGGAAACGTGCGTGATGCGAAGCGGATGCATTGGGGAAAATCAGATGGCGGGCTTGCGGGCGGAGATGCGCAGGTTGATGGGCATGGGCATGTCCGAGGGCGGGGCCTGGGGAAGCTGGAGGCCGGTGAGGACCTGGTTCTTGATGGATTGATCGACGGATGGATTGCCTGAGGAACCGACGAGTTGGGCGCGCGTGATGCGGCCGTCGGTGTCCGCCCAGATCTT
>DAISZP010000333.1:0-6371 GCA_036824745.1 Luteolibacter sp. | reverse complement strand
CCGAGGTGGTTTGCCTCGGAGAGGATTCGGATTTTGCCAGCTTGATGTGTGAATCCGGAGTCTCCGCTGTGAGGGTGGCGACCCGGGCCCAGCTCTTGCCGGAGGAACCGGATGACAATCCAGCCGCAGCCTCCGTGGTGGCGGCTTCCGCCGGGCGCTTGGTCGAACTCATCCGCCGCTGCGCCGCCCTCCCGTAAATTCCCGGTTGCGATTTCCATAGGCTAACCGAAACTGGCACACCCTTTCCCGCGATCCATGCGCCCTTCCGATCTCGATGCCGCCTTCATCTCCCACGCTCCAGGATACTGGCCGGAGGAATCGATGAACCACTGGAGCGACTACAAATGGCAGCTCCGCAACCGTGTGGATTCCCTCACCGAGCTGGAATCCCGCCTCAAACTCACCGACGTCGAACGCGCCGGCGTCCTGCTCGCCGGGCACAAGCTGGCGATGGCGATCACGCCGCACTTTTTCAACCTGATCGACCCAAACGACCCGGATTGCCCGATCCGCCGACAGGTCATCCCGCGGATCGAGGAAGGCTGGACGGCTCCCGAGGAACTGGCGGATCCCTGCGGCGAGGACTCCCACATGCCCGTTCCGGGGCTCGTTCACCGCTACCCGGACCGGGTGTTGTTTCTCGTGACCGACCGTTGCGCGTCCTATTGCCGCTACTGCACGCGTTCCCGCGTGGTTTCCGGTGTGGGCGACCAGCATTTGGAAACCCAGTGGGAAATGGCGTTCAAGTATCTGGAAAAACACACGGAGGTCCGCGATGTCCTGCTCTCCGGCGGCGATCCGCTGCTTTTCAGCGATGAGCGGCTCGACAAGATCCTCACCCGCCTGCGCTCGATCCCGCACATCCAGTTTGTCCGGATCGGCTCGCGCATTCCGATTTTCCTGCCCCAACGGATCACCCCGGAACTGTGCGCGATGCTCAAAAAGCACCATCCGCTCTTCATTTCCATCCACACAAACCACCCGCGCGAGCTCACTTCCGAAGTCCGCGACGCCCTCGGCCGTCTCGCCGACGCCGGCATTCCGCTCGGCAATCAAAGCGTCCTCCTGCGCGGCGTGAATGACTCGGTGGAAGTCCAAAAAGCCCTCGTTCACAAGCTGCTCATGTGCCGCGTGCGGCCCTACTACCTCTATCAGTGCGACCTCATCAACGGCTCCTCGCACCTCCGTACCTCGGTGGCGGAAGGCGTTTCCGTGATCGAAGGCCTACGCGGACACACCACCGGCTACGCCATTCCCCAATTCGTGATCGACGGCCCCGGCGGCGGCGGGAAAATCCCGATCAATCCGAACTACGTCGTCGATACGACTCCCGGCCGCGTCACGCTGCGAAACTACGAGGGCCACATTTTCGAGTATCCGGACCCCTCGCCCATGCCCCAGGCCGAGCGGGAACGCCTCCATCAGCAGGCTTTTTCCCCCTGCGAGGGATAAGCCGCTTGCCCTCGCGGGGCCATTCCTTAGCATCCGGCGCTTCCCAAAGCCACGCCGCTGATGAACCGCATTTTCGTTGAAAAAAAAGCCGCCCACAACGCCGAGGCGCGCCACCTCCTGCACGACCTCCGAGAATCCCTCGAACTCCCCGGTTTGAAAAACGTCCGCGTGGTCCAACGCTACGACATCGAGGACATCAGTGACGCGGAATTCGACGAAGCCGCCACGCACATCCTCTCCGAGCCGCAGGTGGACGACATTTCCCGCGAACTCGTCATCGGCGAAAACGAAACCGCGTTTGCCGTCGAGTATCTGCCCGGGCAGTTCGACCAACGCGCCGACTCCGCCGCCCAATGCGTGCAGATTCTCACCGGAAAAGAACGTCCCACCGTCTACTCGGCCAAGGTCATCATCCTCGAAGGTTCTCTCAGCGCCGAACAACTCGCCGCGGTGAAATCCTACGTCATCAACGCCGTTGATTCCCACGAGATCCCCGTGGCGGCGGATTGCGTCCGCCAAGCCCCACACGCTCCCAAGGATGTCCGCATTCTCACCGGCTTCACCACCGCCGATCCCGCGTCCATCCGTTCGGAATTCGGCCTCGCCATGTCGTCCGAAGACATCGCTTTCTGCCAGGCCTACTTCCGCGATGAGGAGAAGCGCGATCCCAGCATCACCGAGCTCAAGATGCTGGACACTTATTGGTCCGACCACTGCCGCCACACCACGTTCCTGACGAAAATCGAAGACGTCACTTTCGACGATCCGAGCGGCCCCGTCGCCCGCGCTTGGCAGACCTATCAGTCTGTTAGAAAAAACCTCGGCCGCGCCGACAAGCCCGTCACCCTGATGGACATCGCGCTCATCGGCATGCGCGAACTCAAGGCTTCCGGCGAACTCGACAACCTCGAAGTCTCCGAAGAGGTCAATGCCGCCTCCATCGTCGTCCCCGTTTCCATCGATGGCGGCCCGGAAGAAGAGTGGCTCGTGATGTTCAAGAACGAGACCCACAACCACCCCACCGAGATCGAACCCTTCGGCGGAGCCGCCACCTGTCTCGGCGGCTGCATCCGTGATCCGCTTTCCGGCCGTTCCTACGTCTATCAGGCCATGCGCGTCACCGGCGCGGGCGATCCCCTAACACCATTTTCGGAAACCCTTCCCGGCAAGCTGCCGCAGAAGAAAATCTGCCAGGTCGCCGCACACGGCTATTCGTCCTACGGCAACCAGATCGGCCTCGCCACCGGCCAGGTTGCGGAAGTCTATCACCCCGGCTACGTCGCCAAGCGCCTCGAAATCGGTGCGGTCGTCGCCGCAGCCCCGCGTTCCCAGGTGTTCCGCGGCACCCCCGCTCCCGGCGATGTGATCCTGCTCATCGGCGGCCGCACCGGGCGCGACGGCGTCGGTGGCGCCACCGGTTCTTCCAAGGAACACACAGACACTGCCCTTGAAAACTCCGCGGAAGTACAGAAAGGCGACGCTCCCACCGAGCGGAAGATCCAACGCCTCTTCCGCAACCCGGATCTCACGCGCAAAATCAAGATCTGCAACGACTTCGGCGCGGGTGGCGTGTCCGTCGCCATCGGTGAAATCGCCCCCTCCCTCGTCATCAACCTCGACGCCGTTCCCAAGAAATACGACGGCCTCGACGGCACCGAACTCGCCATCTCCGAATCCCAAGAGCGCATGGCCGTTTGTGTCGATCCCAAAGAGATCGCCTACTTCATCGCCGAGGCCGACAAGGAGAACCTCGAATGCGTCCACGTCGCCGACGTCACCGATTCCGGCCGCCTCGTCATGACCTGGCGTGGCAAAACCATCGTCGATCTGAGCCGCGCCTTCCTCAACACCAACGGCGTCCAGCAAACCGCGAAAGTTCACGTCAAATCGACGAATCTTTCCTCTTCCCCTGCTCACCGATCACTGCTCTCCGATCACTTGCGTTCCCTGAACATCGCCTCCCAGCGCGGCCTCGGCGAGATGTTCGACGGCTCCGTCGGCGCGGGCACCGTGCTCTGGCCCTTCGGCGGCACGCACCAGATCACCCCGCCCGACGCGATGGTCGCCAAGCTGCCGTTGTTAGAAGGCGACACCGACGTCTGCACCCACATGAGTTGGGGTTTCGATCCCTATCTCTCCGAGCAGTCCCCCTTCCACGGCGCGGTCTACTCCGTCACCGAATCCGTCTGCAAGGCCGTAGCTTCCGGCGCGCGCTTGTCCGATGTCCGTCTCACGCTACAGGAATATTTCCCGAAACTCGGCGGCAATCCCACCCGCTGGGGCCTTCCCTTCGCCGCGCTGTTAGGAGCCTTCCACGCCCAGCACTCGCTGCGCCTCGCCGCCATCGGCGGCAAGGACTCGATGTCCGGCTCCTTCAACGAACTCGACGTCCCGCCGACCCTCGTTTCCTTCGCGCTCGCTCCGGGTAAAGCCAGTCTCGCCCTGTCTCCGGAGTTCAAGAAACCCGGCTCGCAAGTCTCTCTCGTCACCGTCCCGCGCGATGGCGACCACCTGCCTGATTTCGAAGCCCTCAAACAAACCGCCGAGGCGCTCTATCAGCTCAACAAGGAGGAAAAAATCCTTTCACTCCATCACGTCGGAGCACCGGGCCTCGCCGCCGCTCTTGCCAAGTCGTGCTTCGGCAACGGCATCGGCCTGAGGAGTGTGGACGTCTCGTCCAAATCACTTTTCTCGGAGCGCTATTTCACCTTCCTCCTCGAACACACGGAAGACCTCCCTGCTTCCATCAAGGCCGAATCCATCGGCCACACCACCGCCGAACCCACCCTCGTCCTGAATGGCGAGTCTCATTCGCTAGCAGACCTTCAGGCCGCCTGGGAATCCACCCTCGAACCCGTCTATCCGACGAAACCGGAGATCGAAGATCGTGGATCGAAAGTGGTGAATCCTCCGATTCTTCCTTCTTACACTTCTCACTCGGAACTCGGAACTCGGCACTCGCGACCGAAGGTCATCATCCCCGCGTTTCCAGGAACCAACAGCGAATACGATTCCGCCAAGGCCTTCCGTGAAGCCGGAGCGGATGCCGAGATTCTCGTATTCCGCAATCTAACTGCCAGCCACATCGAGGAATCGCTCGCCGCTCTCGCGGAAAAAATCCGCCAGTCGCAGATCCTCATGTTCCCCGGCGGTTTCAGCGCCGGGGACGAACCGGACGGCTCGGCCAAGTTCATCGCCACCATCATCCGCAGTCCGCGCGTGGCCGATGCGATCATGGACCTTCTCAACAACCGCGACGGCCTCATCCTCGGCATCTGCAACGGCTTCCAAGCCCTCATCAAAACCGGCCTCGTGCCTTACGGTGAAATCCGCGAATCCACCGCCGACTCCCCGACGCTCGTACATAACGAAATCGGCCGGCACATCTCGCGCTATGCTCAAACACGAGTGACCAGCACGCTCTCACCGTGGTTCGCGAACAGCCAGGTCGGCGACATCCACACCATCCCTCTTTCCCACGGCGAGGGACGATTCCACTCGACTGACAAAGTCATCGCCCAACTCGCCGCCAGCGGCCAGATCGCCACCCAGTATGTGGACGAAAACGGCGCGCCGTCCATGGACATCGCCTTCAATCCGAACGGATCGCTCGGTGCCATCGAAGGCATCACCTCCCCCTGCGGCCGCGTGCTCGGAAAAATGGGCCACACCGAACGCTCCGGAAACTTCGTTGCCAAGAACATCCCTGGTGGCAAACATCAGCCGATCTTTACAGCAGGAGTCCGGTATTTTATCTGATCCGCATGAAACCCGCCGTCGGCCAGTTCCTGCTGCTGATCATGGTGGGTTTGGTAGTCCAAGGAAACTGCGATGATCCAAAGTGGGAAAAGATCGGGAGGAGATACAACGAGAATGTCCGCATCGCCGCCCGATATCCAGTAGATGCTCTCAAAAAGGCGATCGATGAAGGTGATGCTAACACGTTGAAACGCCTCCTCGATCAAGGCGTGCCAGCATCCTGCCCGCTGCCATGGTCAAGAGACTCATGGGAAGGCGTCTGCCCGCCCACGGATTACCCGATTCTTCTTGCGGCAGGCAGCGGCCACATCGAGATCGTGCGCATCCTGCTGGACCACGGGGCAAGCCCCGGCACCCGTGGCGGTGAGGGAAATTTCACGCCCCTGCATGCGGCCAACGACGTTGGAACCGCCAAACTGCTCATCTCTCGCGGGGCTGATATCAACGCCCGCAACGACGATGGCTTGCAACCGATTCACAATGCCACCATTCCCGGTTATCTCGAAAACCGCCGTGACGAGGCTGTAGCTGAAAGTTTCAAACTGATCCAGTTTCTCGTCAAGCAAGGTGCGGATCCATTGGCCAGAGACAATCGGCGGTGCCAGCCCATCCATATGGCGGCGGGATACAGCAACCGAGAAGTCGTATCCTTCTTCATCAACCGGCGTGCCAAGGTCGATGCCACCGTTCGGGACAAGGATGACTATTCCCAAAACGGCTGGCAACCACTCCACTTCGCGACGAACCGGGAAGACATGGACGAAGCTCTCGGTGTAGCCGAGTTTCTCATCCGCATGGGTGCCGACGTCAATGCAGCCACGGCGGAAGGTGAAACCCCGCTCCATCTCTCGAAGAACGTCGCGATGACCCGGCTTTTGTTAGATCGTGGGGCGAAAGCGAATGTCATGAGCACCAATATTTCCCGGATGATGCCCATCCACCGCTTCGCACTTCATGGCGATGCGGAATCGATCCGCCTGTTGCTGGACCGCGGAGTCGATCCCGACGTTCTCACCGGTGGCCCGGACCCTGAAACCGCTCTGGATATCGCCGTGTTTTTCAACCGGCAGAACGACGCAGCCCGATTGCTTGTGAAACGTGGAGCCAAACCGACCAAACGCACGTTGGCGGCGGCCGAGCGTTCAGAAAATCAGTCGATG
>DAISZP010000332.1:0-6372 GCA_036824745.1 Luteolibacter sp. | reverse complement strand
CAGACGATCCCAAGCAAATCTGGCACCCGGGGTTGAGACATGGAGAAGCTCAGCCAGCAGTCCGCTGACAAACTCCCGGGGATTCTCGATCGACAAACAGGCGGGAAGCGTGCGGATCTGCACCGTGTTTCCGCCGAAGGACTCCACTTCCAAACCGGAGTCGGCCAGCGCCGCCCGTTCACGCAGCAGGAGATCGGCATCGCGCGGATCCATTTCTAACAAAACCGGCACCAGCAATCCCTGAGTGACCACATGTTCGCCGTGTTGGCGCATCAATTCCTCATACAGAATCCGTTCACGGGCGGCCTTCGGGTCGAAAAGCACCAGCCCGGTATCACTTTCCAGCACCACGAAACGCTCGTGCAGCATGCCGATAACGCGGAAATCCGGAGCCTTCGTTTCATTGGATGCCGCCGGTTCAGGCACGGGACTCGCGGAAGGCCCCGCCCATTCTTCAAGTGTTGGCTGCGGGGCCTTGAACGCCGTTTCCACTTTCACTGGCATCCGGATTTCCGGCAGGGTTGAGGGTTCGATTTCGAAAGCCGGCGCTGGAGGCACCGTCAGCGCAGGCGGCGGCCGCAATCCCACGGTCACTGATTCAAGGATGGCATCCCGGACATCCAGCGGACGATGAAATCTCACCTCCCGTTTCGCCGGATGGACGTTCACATCCACCAGCGTGGGTTCCAGATCGATCCACAGCCAGGCCGCCGGATGGAGGCCTTCCGCCAGCGATCCGCGGAAACCCTCGGCAAGCGCGCGGGAAATCACGGAATCTTCGACCGGTCGACCGTTGAGAAACACGAACTGGTGCCGCCTCCCTTTGCGCGCGTGGGCCGCGGGAAGCACGAAACCTTCCACCGAGACGCCGTTTCCATGCGTGAGTGGCAGGGCGATCAACTCGCGGGACAAATCCGGGCCTAACAACTGCCGCACCCGATCCAGCGACTTGGCCGCCGGCGGCAGATCAAACACCTCACGGTCGTCCTTTCTCAGCCGGAATCTCACCCACGGTGCAGCCAGCGCATGCAAGCGGAGTTGGTGCTCCACATGCGCGGCCTCGGTGCTCTCGGCGCGCAGGAATTTCTTCCGCGCGGGCATGTTGAAAAACAAGGACTTCGCCTCGATCACCGTGCCCGGAGCACAACCGGCGTCCCTCACATCGCGGATTTTTCCGCCGTCCACCAGAATCTCGGTTCCCACTACCGCGTCCGGCTCGCGCGTGACGATCCGGAAACGGGAAACACTCGCGATGCTCGGCACCGCCTCACCGCGGAATCCCAGCGTGCGGATTTCTGCCAGATCCGAGGAAACCCGCAGTTTGCTCGTGGCGTGGCGTTCCAGCGAAAGCATCGCATCCTCGCGGGACATGCCGCTGCCGTCATCACTCACACGGATCAACGCGGCTCCGCCCTGATCCACATCCACACGGATTTCACGGGCACCGGCATCGATGGAGTTTTCCACCAATTCCTTCACCACCGAAGCCGGCCGTTCCACCACCTCACCCGCCGCCACTTGGCTGGCCAGAATATCGGGGAGAACTCGGATTTTCGACATCAGGGGGAAATCAACTGGCCGCGGAAGGCATCAAGGTTCCTCGATTCCGTTTTCAATCACTTCATCCTCGCCCACGGGAATGGCCCGCGCGGCTCGGGGCGGAGCGGGTTCCTCAGGTTCCTCATTGTCCATCTCCTCGGCGTCTCGCCCGGTGTCCAGTTTTTCAACCGGCAGGGCCTTCAACGGCGCGTCATCACCCGGAGGCCGGGAAAATCCCTCGGTATCGGCCCCGGCGGGTTTCGCCGCATCACCGTCCGCCGGTTTCGCGGGAGCCTCGGTTTCATCCACCACGATCAAGGCTTTCTTGGGTGGGGCGATGGTGTCCTTGATGTCATCTTTGATTCCCTCGAAGAAACGTTTCACCATCGGTGCCGCCATGCGCCCACCGGATACCGTTTCGTTCGGTCGGCCTTCATAGAGCACCGCGAAGGAATAGCGCGGATTGTCCTCGGGCAGAAACCCGGCGAACCATGCCAGGCGTTGGTTTTTCCGAGGCTCTCCCCACTGCGCGGTGCCGGTCTTGCCGCAGAGCGTGGTGTAGCTGAGCTGCGCGCTGTGGCCGGTGCCGCCCGAGCCGTTGACCACGTCTGACATGCCCTTGTGCACCACGTCCACGGCGTCCTTTTTTACGCCGAGCCACTCGCGGCGCTCAAGGTTGATCATCTGCACCACCCGGCCGCGGGTGTCCTGGATCTGGCGCACGAGTTTCAGCTTGGGAACGATGTCTCCATTGGCGATGCCGGCCATCGCCTGGGCCACCTGCAAGGGTGAGGCTAACAGATCCCCCTGCCCGATCGACATGTTGGCGGTGTCTCCGTTGAGGATGCGCCGGCGGTGTTTCCTGAGCATGTAGTCATCGCTCGGGACGATGCCCTGATCCTCGCCGATGAGCGGCAAGCCTGTCACGCTGCCGAAACCAAGGCGTCTCGAAAGCCCGAGAAACGCGGAAGGGCCCACGTCGATGCCCACCTGATAGAACCAGGTGTTGCAGGAGCGGGCGAGCGCGCGTTTCACGTTGATCGATCCCTCGGGAGTCTTCGACCAGTTCTTCATTACCGTGTTTCCGATGGTGAGGGCCGCCGGGCAGTAGATCGAAGTATCCTCCGTGACCGTGCCGTTGTTGAGCGCGGCCAGCGCCACCACCGGCTTGAAGGCGGATGCGGGCGGATAGACCGATTGGAAGGCGCGCCCGTAGAGCGGGGTCGATGGATCCTCATTGAGCGCCTTGAAATCCGTTTCACTGATCCCCGGAATGAACACGTTGAGATCAAACGAAGGCCGCGAGGCCATCACAAGCACCTCGCCGGTCACCACATCGATCACCACGAAGGCTCCTCTCCGGCATCCCTTGCGCAGGGTTTCCTCGGCGAGCTTCTGCCACTTGAGGTCCAGCGTGGTCACCAGGGTCCCGCCCGGCCGGGGACGCTCCACCTGATCTTCCAACAGCTTGTTGCCGTTTTCATCAAACAGCAGCTTCTTCATGCCGGGATCCCCGCTGAGCTGCTCGTTGAAGAGTTTTTCGAAACCCGCCCGGCCTTCGGTTTCCTCCCACATCGGCTCGTTGAAATTGATCGGACCGGTGGGCAGTTTCCCCACGCTTCCGGTGTATCCGATGATGTGCGCCGCGAGTTCCGCCTCGGGGTAGTAGCGCTTGTAAACCGGCTGCAGGACCAGCCCGGTGGAAAGTTTCGACTCGATCGCCCGGGCTTCCTTCTCGCTGATCTGGCCGCTGATCAGCAGGGGCAGCCATCGACGGTCCCGATAGTGATCGTAAATCTCGTCGTCGGTCTTTTGAAACGTGTTCTTGACCAGTGGCTGGAGCGCGTCGATCCGCGTGCGGGCCCAGTTGATGACAAAATCCCGGTCCGCGTTTTCAAACTGACGAAACTGCAGCGCCACCTGATAGACCACCATGTTCTGGGCCAGCGGCTCCCCTTCCCGGTCCACGATCTGTCCGCGCGGCGCGGGGATCTTCAGCGTGATCGTCCGGGCATTGCGCTGACTGAGAATCGAGGCATCCGAGGCACCACGGGCGCTTGGAATCGCAGTGGGGGTGTCGGCACTTGCCAAATCCGGCGTCGTCAGTTGCTGGGCGAGCAAGACGGAATTCGCCAGCCCGGAAATCAGCAGGAAACGGCAAAGCAACGGGGTTTTCACCATGAGGATACCGGAAACCGTACCCATGAAACACGTCCGGCGCAACCATCAATCCCAGCCCCGTTCGTCGGTCTCTTCGAGCGGTTTCCCGATGCTGTTGACGATCTCCGCGGGCACAAACATGAACTCATCCCGCCGTCCCTGCGCCGGGTTCATGCGGTAGCGCACGAGTGTCCGGTCGGCCTTGCCACTGGAAACCACGGAAAGATCCACATCGACCGTCAGCTCGCCGTCCTCCCGGGGTTTCACCGCGAGCAGGCCAGGCATCGGGTAAACCGCGCGCGACTGACCCGGAGATTCCTTGATGACCTTGAAATCCGCCCTCCTGCCGAGCAAATCCGCGGGATACCACTCGTCGCGCTTGGTCTTTTCCGTGCGCACCCTCACCCGGTGAACCACCAGATGGTTTTGTTTCCCAGCATCCCCTGTCGCCTCGATGCGCCAGGAAAACGGACCGTCCAAGGTCGCCACCGCGGCGGACACCACCATCGCGCTCAGGGCGTAGCTGCCACCGCCATCGCCTTCCGGCCGCACCTGCATCCGGACGCTCGCGCCGCCCACCTTCACCGCTGGTGACGAGGCGTGGTAGGTGTGTTTGCTGGCGATGAGGCCCACACATCCGCTCGATGCCAGGGAGATTGAGACCAGTGCGGCGCTTGCCGCGATCCGATGCCCGTGCATCATGAGGGCGATGACCGATTGGAACTTCATGACGGCGATCATTGTGGTCGGCCTCTTCGCGCTGTGGAAGCTGGAATTAGTCGCCACGCTCCTGAACCTGAAACACTTCCCCTCCACCGTCCCGGAGGAGCTTTCCGGACTGATGGACGAGGAGAAACTGGAGCGCGCCCGTTCCTATCAGACCACCACCTCCAAGTTCGATATCCTGAACTCCGTCGTCTCGCTCACCGTGCTGCTCGCGTTCTGGTTCATCGGAGGCTTCGGGAAACTCGATGTGCTCGCCCGATCGGTCTTTCAAAACGAAATCGCCGCGGGATTGCTCTATCTATCAGCCCTGTTCCTCGGCCAGTCCCTTGTTTCCCTGCCCTTCTCGGTCTACCGGACCTTCGTGATCGAGAACCGCTTCGGCTTCAACCGCTCCACGCCAGCCGTCTTCATCATGGACCAGCTCAAGGGTCTGCTGCTGGCCGCCTTGTTAGGATTGCCGCTCGGCGCGGCGGTGCTGTGGATCTTCGGAAACGTCCAGCACGCATGGCTGTGGGCCTGGATCGTCGTCACCGTTTTCCAACTCGTCCTCACCTGGCTCGCGCCCTCGGTGATCATGCCGATGTTCAACAAGTTCACCCCCATGCCGGACGGCGAGCTGAAACAGGAGATCGAAAACCTCGGCAAACACTGCGGATTTCCGCTCGACGGCGTGTTCGTCATGGACGGCTCCAAACGCTCCACCAAGGCCAACGCCTTCTTCACCGGCCTCGGCAAACGCAAGAAGATCGCCCTGTTCGACACCCTGATCGAGAAAAGCAGCGTGCCGGAGTTGTTAGGCGTGCTCGCCCACGAGATCGGGCATTTCCGCCGCGGCCACATCAAGCAGCGCCTCGCCGCCGGCATCCTGCAAACCGCCGCGATCTTTTTCCTGTTAGGCCTGGCCACCGATCCATCGGGGAAATTCTCCCGCCTGTTGTTCGACGCCTTCGGGGTGGAGAAAATATCCCCACACGTCGGCCTCGTGCTCTTCGGCATCCTGCTCGAACCGGTTTCCACCCTGCTCGGCGTCGTTTTCAACGCATGGTCCCGCAAACATGAATTCGAGGCCGATGCCTTCGCCGCCGAAGCGACCGGCGGTGGAGCCCCCCTCGCCCAAGCACTTAAGAAAATGACGGCGGACCACCTTTCCCATCCGAGCCCCGCCAAGCTCCGCGTCTGGCTGGACTACTCGCACCCGCCGCTGCTGGAACGCCTCAAGGCCCTTTCAAAATCCTGATGATGTTCGGGAAACACCAAGCAATGGAACGCTTCACGATGCGCCAGCGGCTCCATCGCCTGCTCGCCGGCAGCTTGGTTTTCGGGATCGTGGTGGCTCCCACCTATTTCATTTCCCTGCATCCCGAGTGGCTCACCTGGCTGATCCGTGGATTCGCGGGCTTGTGGCTCATCGACTGGTGGCGGCGGCACCTCGCCGGAATTCTAACCCCGGAACGGGAAAACCTAGACCATTCACAAAAGTGAATAACAGTTCTTGCATTCGGGGAATCGCCCACTAGCCTGCAAACCGGTTCCGTGCGCTAGTGCACGGCGCTTCGCTTTGTTGAATCGCTAACGCCTTGATTGAATGAAAGTGTGGACTAATTGGCGTTACGAATACTGAATATATGGACATCTACGTGGGCAACCTGCCCTACTCCGCTACGGAACAAGACATCATCGGCCTCTTCGCCGCATACGGCCCGGTGGATCGGGTGAAAATCATCACCGATCGCGAAACCGGACAATCCAAGGGTTTTGCCTTTGTCACCCTCGGCGATCAATCCCAACTGAATGCGGCCGTAGAAGCCCTCAACGGTTACGACTACAACGGTCGCCCGCTCCGCGTGAACCCGTCTGAGCCCAAGGCTCCCGGTTCCGGTGGTGGCTTCGGCGGCGGTGGCAACCGCGGCGGCTACGGCGGTGAACGCCGCGGCGGCGGCGGCGGTG
>DAISZP010000331.1:0-6396 GCA_036824745.1 Luteolibacter sp. | reverse complement strand
CCAACCGTCGCGCCGCTACGGGAATGCCCCCCCGTGATCCGTGCGTTTCACCATCGTCCCCAGCGACTACCTGATTCAAGAACTCCTCCAACATCCAAAGCCCGATCAACGTGCCGACACGCTTGCGATGACTCAATATGCCGGGCTGCATGTGCCGGTGATGGAATCCATCGCCAGCCGGGCCTTCCGGATCGAAAGCCTCTCCATCACGGGTTTCGATGCCCTCCACATCGCCGCTGCCGAGGCCGTAGGGTGTGATCATTTACTGACCACGGACGACCGGTTGCTCAAAAAATCCAAGCGACACCTGGGCGAACTGATGGTAACACTTCACAATCCACTCGACCTCATTTCACCGCCATGACACTCGCCGCCGAACGGAACCAAAGAGCCAAAGCGATTCTCATCCGCGAGTTGAGACCGGTGGATTACGCCCGGTTTATCCAGCAGTATGAGGGAGGAATCGGCAACTACACCGACGACCGCCATCAATGGCTCGGCGAGGAAAGCGCACGCACCTTGCACGAACAGACATCCCGACTCGCCGCCAGCGGCGGACTCCCGCGCCCGGCCGGGGTGGCATTGTTCAGTGCGGAGGATTGAATCACGGATTACTGCCAACGCTTTTTCTCGGGTGCCCGGATTAAATCCTCCAATTTGCCCAAAACAAATAATGAACCGTTCTCGATCCCTCTTGTTGCTGGGCTTTCTCGCTTGCGTTTCGTGCTCCTATGACAGGCCCGGTGCGGCAAGTCCGGCTATTGCACGCGATGCCGTATTGTCACCGGGAGAAATGGTACGGTTTACCAATCCCAATGGCTCCGGAACCCTTCGCTACGTCTCTGCTTTCGAGAGAGAGGCCGCCATCGATGGTGAGGCATATGAATTCAAACTGATTCAACGCCACGAGGAATTCAGGCACCAGTCCGGGTTGTACAATCCCGGCGAATCATGGGGAGCACTGAGCACCAGTGACCGCAGATTCTCGCGTATCGTTGCGGAGGAATCCGTGATTCGCTTCCGGTCGCAAGAAGAAGCGCGTGTTTTTTTCAATGAAGGAGGAGCCTATTTGAAGTGGGTGACAAATGGGAAGGGTCTGGTTGTTGGGTTTATGACAACCCCGGGACGTGATCAGGCAAACATCTCTTTGTATCGGGTTTTCGTTAACGGCGAACCATTGCGGGCACTCCCTAACGGTTTGGCCTATCCGGGGTCTCTCAAGGTTCAACCCTAGAACCTTGGTTGAGGAATTCCTGCCTCGCCTTCTCCGCCGTGCGTCATCCACCAAAACGCGTGCGGGCAAGCAATTCCTCCGCAGGGACGATGCCGCACCAGCGCAAGAAGCACCGGATTCTTCCCCCAAGCTTCCAGCCGCTGAATCCTGCTGCCTCTTCGCGGGGTTAGTCGCCTTCTGCGGCCCGCTGCCGAGGTCATTTCTTCTGCCGTTTCCGAAGCTCTTTCTCAATCAGCCTGTCCCGGATCAATGATCGAAAGCCCTCCAATGTGATTCGATTCATTTTGAGCGCTTCCCGGAACTCATCCGAGTTGCCATGGTAATTGTCGCGAATCTCGCGCTGCATCTCCGCCTCAAGCACCACGGGGGTGATTTGCACCTCCGGCTTGTTGAATTGATCAATCAGCATACGGCGATCAATCAGCTCCTGGAGCAAGTTCTTGCGGGCTTCCGCGAGGAGTTTCTCGAACTCCGTCCCTCGATCTGGAAAACGTTCGAGCAGTTCTGCCAGCCTCGGCGTAAGCAGCATCGCGACCTGGTTCTGCGTGATCACATGCCCGTTGACTTTTGCGGCGATTGCCCTCGGAGCATCCTCTTTCGCCCATAGCTTGCCCGGGAGCATGATCGACACAATAACGGCCATGGAACACCCTATGCCGGATCGGAATGATGAGGGGCGTTTCATCGTGGCGAGACATGATCTGAAATTCCTGATGGAGCGACCTCACGAATTTCGGCGTATTCCTGGACGTCACGCACATCCATGTAAAAGCGCCGGTTCGCTCCATATTTGCAAAGCAGCAACCAATACTGCCCCGATGGCAAGAGCCGCTTGGCGCTGGAGAGAACATGGAAACGGGTGCCTTTCGCGAGGACCTCGATCTTATCCCGGGAATTCCAAGCTTCCCTGCCCCTTACCCGTGGCGTCGCGACATCGACGCCCAGAAAGTCATAGGTCAATTCGTATTCAACGTTGGATTCCATCTGTTTGCCCACAAATGACCGCGTCTCTGTCGTTCCCCAAGTGAATGGATCGGCCACAAAGCACGAAGGAAAAGCAGCGGCTAAGGGACTGAGGGCCAAAATTGGTATGCGCTTTTTCATATGTGGCAAATTGTGCTAGGGATTACCGGAGTCCGAAACCCACCTCGCAGTCGACGGCAGGGGAACCACCACATCCGATTCCTGCAAGACGTGCCCACAAATCACTGCGGACTTGATTGAATTCTCGCTTCGTAGTCACGCAGATTTGGCAAACTGGCGCAACTTGAGATTCGAAAATGAGCCAGCGGGACGAACTCCAAATACATCCGAGGGACAATGTGACACCAAAACATGAAGATCCGGATTTTTCTCTCAGGAATGGATCAGCGCATCGGTTGCGGAATGGTGGTTGCGGCGGCCAGCATCAAAGTGAAGTTACCCCTGCATGAATCCCAATCGCTCTTCACGTCATCGTTCATCCCTCGAATTTGAATGCTGAATCTTATTTCGACGGAGTGTCGCCATCGGCAGGCGCGAAGGGATCGGATTTTGAATCGGCTGGCAGGATGCGGCCATTCATCTCGTCGTCACTTTCGGGAACAACGAGCTTTTTGTCCGAAGTGAGTTCTCCGATGGTTCCGGTGAGATCTCCGAGCTCCTTCCTCTCGATGCCCCGGCTCCAGACACTGGTGGCCTTCGCCCGGAAGACATCCGGACCATCGAAAAAGAAAAACCGGAACCGCGCCGCGGCTTCCTCCCACGGATAGGAAACCGTCACCAGCATTCTGGTTCCCGGGCGCAGCGGGAAACTCGACGTTCCGGTTCCACACAGGAATCCGGGCATTTGCAGCCAGCGTTCTCTGCGCTTTGCCTCGACCCGATGCATGGGACTTTCGATGGCATCCCCCTGCACATACACCGTTTTGTCGGTGGTATTGGCGATTTCGAGAATCACCACCGGATCTTCCGGCACAGCGGCCTTCGAATCCAATTTCCGGATCAAATAGACCTCTACGGTGGGCTTGTCTCCGCCAAACGCGAGAACGGCGCTGAATAGCAGGATGTGGATGGTTTTCATGAGGTGATACGCATGCTACCCAGAATTGAGCGGAGGGACGAGCTTGAAATCCCTTCGCCGGAACGATGCAGCACCCACGCATGAAAAGCCGGATTCTCCCCCCAGCCCCCGGCCGCTGAATCCCGCCCCTCTTCACGGGCGTTGCCGCGCGGGGCCGTGCTAAATAAATAGCCCTCCCGCGGGTGCTTCGCGGGAGGGCCGGGGATTTCCTGTGGGGATGGGCGGTGCGGGTTCAGATCATCATGATCTGGGCGGGGTTGGTCCAGTCACCGGCACCGGCGGGGACGCGGATGCGGGCGCGCACGTTCACCCAGGTGCCGGGGGTGAAGCCGGAGAAGCCGGTGCGCGCGGAGTTGGTGGTGGGCTGGGTGGTCCATTCTCCCGGAGTCTGGCCGGTGGCGGTCTGCCATTCATACATCACGCGGTGCTCGTTCACATCGCAGATGGCATCGAGGCTGCCGCTGACCTTGCCGTGCTTGAGGCGCAGGTTCGCGGGGGCGGGCTGGATGCCGACGGGGGCGCGTTCCTTCTGCAGCGGGTATTTGCTGGTGAGAAACTGCTCCAGGGTGGTGGCGGTGTCGTCGATGTATTGGCCGAGCTTGCGGTAGTCTTCCTCGACGATGGCGCGGGCGGCATTCTTGGCGGCGGTTTCCGCACGGCCGCCGTCCCGCGCGGCGGAGGCGGCCTGGGTGAACGCGGTGAGGTGGGCGGTGAGGGTGGCCAGCGGCGGCTCCGGTGTGGGAAATATGGTGCTGCCCGTGAGGGCGGTGAGGATGCTGTGGGCTGTGGACTCGAAGTCGCTATCGGAACTGGTGCCGAGCCATGTGGTGGAAACGCGTGGTTTCATATCGGTGGTTTTCTAATCAGTGATTCCGGCGGGATGCGCGGCGGATTTGCCGTTTCTCCGGGCGCCGTTGATCGTGGGTTATAGCGATATTCCGGGTCATTGATATTGGAATGTTGCCAGTGTTATGTAATTGCCGGAGTCCCGGCCCGGAACGCTTTTTCAACGGGAAGCAATCGCTCCATCCCGGGAAGGAGCGACGGATTAACGGGAAGGAGCGACGGATTAACGGGAATCAGTGACGGATTCCCGCAAGTTTTCCGGAATCCCCGTTGATCCGGAACAAATCAACGGGAAGCAGCGGCTGATTCCCGGAAAGCAGCGACGGATCGTCGTTGAAAAACCACGGGGCAACGGGAAGCAATGATTTCCCAACGACGGGAAACGACTGCTTCCCGTGAAGGAACGGCAGATCGTCGTTGAGAAATGACAAATAGCCGGGAAGGAATGACGGATCGCCGGGAAAAATCCGCAAGGACTGCACGGGACTCAGAGAACAGATTCACCCGGGGAATCGGTTTCAACCGGGTTCAGAGGCCCACCGCCTTGTAACATTTGATGTCCAGATTCGTTCGAAGCATAATATTGCTTCCAGTCGCACTCGGAAAATCGCGTTGCGCATCATGCAGGCACAGCGTCATTAGCCAGTCGTAAAAACTGTAGTCTGCGGTCTTCACCACGTAAGCGAACTCCCGGTTACGACTCAAGGCGAAGTCGAAACGATCCTCGAAGACGACCTCCATCTCCCATTCCTCGCCACCAGTGGCAACCAGTTTATTGCGTCCCGAGCAAGGCAGGCCGTAGTCTCGCGTTTTGGCACATCGAAGCTTCGCTAGGCCGCTTCTCAACAATTCCGGGGCATCAACAACAACGCTCCGTGCCTCCGCCCGATTATCGCTCAGTTTCACTTGGTAATGAATCTCCATCCGCTCCCACGACATCGAATCAAAATGCGGCTTGTTGACCAGACCATAAGGCACCGAAGAACTGCAACCAGCATCCAAGCAGACGGTGATCGCGGTTAGTAAGGCGGCAAATAGCATCCTGGACTTCTTCATGGTTCTTCCTCGTGCAGACAGATTTTTTGGTCCCCCGGCTGTCTTGACCGGCGGGCAGCCACCTTCTGGAATGTGGCTGCCGCCCTGAATTTGACAAGGAAGTTCCAAGCGACAGGAAGTCCCATGCGGCGGTTCTACAGCCAGTCCCATGGCATCCGGCCCGCGCACGTCATGGCAGGGGATCCCGGAATATGATGGACCACAAGGAACGCAGGTGGCCCAAAGGGCGCTCCCGGTAGCGTAGGCTCTCCGGACGTCGCTGAGCGACGGGCGATGTTAGCCGTGGCGCTTCAGCCCACGGAATGGAGGTGCCCCCATTGTCCCTGTCGCGGAGCGACGGTTGATCGGGGGCGTGTTTCCCCTTTCCGGGTCCGGTCTCAACCGCCGCTCCGCGATGGGAATGGAACCGGACAGGTGATCCGGACGTTGAAACGCCCGGCTACAATCACGCCGTCGCCAAGCGACGCCCGGCGGAACCGCCCTGCAACCCTCGCCCCAGCCCCCAGCCGCTGAATCCCGAGCCCTCTTCACTTCGACGTTCGATGTTCGGTTTCGATGTTCAATGTTCATCTCCCCCATTGACCCCGTCTTCCTCCCCGCCCATCCTCGCCACGAATGAAATCCCGGCCCGCCCATGCATTCGTTCTTTACTTGGCAAGGGTGGGATGAATGCAATGTTCTACAAAAAAATGATCTGGAACCTTACCATATTGGCCACAATCGCATTTGCGTTCGGATCTGGATTAAGCGCTCAGAATAGCGAGTTTGATCAGCCGGAATTCAGGACATTCACTGCGAAGAATCTCATATTCCCTCTCAAAGAAATCGTGCCACGGGCGAAGATTGAGAATAGTGAGGTTACAAAAGCATTCCGGTGCACAATGAAGTCTGGCTGGAGCTTTGAGGATTTGGTGGCCTTGAGGTATGGTCAAAGCAAATGGCTGCTGTGCTGGCGTTTTGACTCTGGTCCAGCATGTGCAACTGTTGGATCGAAGTTTATTTCTGAGCTTTCCGAAGAACAAAAAGTAGCAACTGAGATTTGGTTGGCCCTTGCCGAGAATGAGGGATTGTGGTCTGGCCCAGCGGTTGTCGGAGATCCTACAGCATTTGACGACGGTCGGCGCGTTGTAGTTGCTCGGCTTGCTCACGATAAATTCGGTTTCCGCGCATTCCACAAGTCTGCTGGCATAAAATTTCC
>DAISZP010000330.1:0-6436 GCA_036824745.1 Luteolibacter sp. | reverse complement strand
GATCAACGGAGCCGGGTTCAACCAATAACCCTCCGCCAGATTGCCCGCCACGCCGGAAGCGCCGAAGGTGGTGCCACCCACCACGCCATCCTCATCAATGATCGCGGCATTGCACATGCAGCAATCAACCCGCCTTCCCGCCCGCCTTACCAGGTTCACCTGGCGGGAGATCTTTTCCGGTTTCCAAACATCATCGGAATCCAGAAACGCAAGCCATTCCCCCTTGGCCGCCTCAGCGCCCGTATTCCTGGCCGCGGATGGCCCGCCGTTCAGTTGAATGATGCCATGAATTAGATCGCCGTAAGAACGAATCACCGCTTCCGTTCCGTCGGTGGATCCGTCATCCACCACGATCACCTCCAGCGGCCGATAGGATTGAGCGAGTGCGCTGTCAATCGTACGCTTCAAGGTCGCCGCACGGTTGAAGGTGGGGATGATCACGGATACCAGCGGCTCACTCATGACTGCATTGGATGGAAATTCCGCGGATCCGGACGCCGAATGATTCGTGCCGGCACTCCGGCCGCCACACAATGGTCCGGAACATCCTCTCTAACCACCGCGTTCGCCCCGATCACCGCATTCCTGCCGATCGTGACACCAGGACAAATCACCGCGCCATGGCCGATCCACGCACCGTCGTGAATCCGCACGTCGGCGATCCGATCCACGCCTTGATCCTTTACAGGAAGTTCGCGGTTCTCGAAGGCATGAAAGTGGTCCGAGATGTGGACGTTGCGTGCGATGAGAACGCTTCGGCCGATGTCCACCCTTCGCACGGCGGTGATGGTGCAGTTTCCCGACATGGTCGTGCCGGTGCCAATCGAAATCACAGGACCGTCCGATTCAGCCCCATCATCCAACATGGTTTCAATCCATGAACCGGGGCCGACATACACTCGGTCTCCGATTTCAATGAACCTCTCTCCTCCCAGACGGACCGGCAACGCAAAGGTCGTCCTTGATCCCATGCCGCGGAACGAACCGGAGACCAGCAAGGTGAAAACCTTGTCCCTGGCCCTCACGGCGAATCGAATCCATCGGGAAACACTCATCTCTTGATATCAGAACTTTCACCCGCCTCACCGATAACCAACCCGGCCTTGATGGCGGCGCGCTCACGCATGCGCCTCCGCCACTCCGCGTTGGCCATGGCGACCGCCTCCGCATCGGGAACCTCGTCCACCAAATCGTCTCCGCCGGTTTCGGGAACCGGATCCCCGGACTCGACCCGCACAATGCTATATGCGGAGCTGATCACCGCAACAGTCAGCCAGAAATACAGCATCGTCTGGTCAAAGTAGGAAACCGAGATTCCGGTGACCGTATGGGAGAACAAACAGGCGCCGAAACACCAAATCATGAAACTGTCGTCCGGGCGCGTTTGAATCCGCGCGTCGTGAATCTGCCCGGCCCAGCGGAAAGCGGTCACCATCATCCAGATCACCAGCGCCAATCCGAGCAACCCGGCAGAGACGCCGAACGCGATGTAATAGTTGGTGATGTCGGTGTGATTCGGATCTACGCCGATTCCCTGCATCGGCATCCAATGCCGCGTTTTGTCCGCCCCGAACAGCCACCACTCGCCGAAAAAAAGGATTGTCTGGTCGATGAGGAACGACCGGTGCCATCCCGTACTGCCTCCGGACAAATCGATTTTCGAAATCAGATAGTAAGGAGGTTGCTTCATCACGAAGGAAAGCAGGACATACATCGCCACCAGGCCCCAGCGCAGGATCTTCACCCCGCCCTTCCATTTCCAAAGCATGAGACCTCCCGCGGCCGCCATCAGGCTCATGACCGGTCCGCTTGAGGCGGATGCGAACACGATGAACATCCCCGCCACGATTCCCACCACCGCCTCTATCTTGTGCCGCTTCAGGATGCCTACGAACAGCGGAATGCAAGTGGCACCCAGGGTTCCCGCCAGGATCGGGGTGCCGAACGGACCCTGCGCGCGGAGCTTACCTTCGCGGATCAGCACGTTGGGTGAAACCTTGCCGAATACCGAGAACATGTTCTTGCCCGTCATTTTTTCAGACAGCATTTCCAACGCGATCGGAACCAGCAGCAGCGCGATGATTCTAACCACATCGCTGACCTCCTCAAGATCCGCACACCAGATGCGGATCAGGAAATAGGGAAGCGCCTGGTTGAACACCATGCCGCTCGCGTAAATCGGGCCTTCACGTGATGGATCGTGGAAGAAGCTGCAGAAGACCGTCCAGACTCCCCAGGCGATCATCAACTTGTCGATCAGGTTCAGCCCCCCCGGCAGTCTTTCTCCTTTCATGAAGACCCGGAGAAAGCCGACGATCACCAACATCCGATAGACCGGCAGCTTGATGCCGATGTCGATCCCCTGCCCCATCGTGATGTAGGTGCATCCGAGCAACAGCGGCACGGGCGCCCATTTCCGCGGCACTTGAAGCAGCGCCAGGGAGCAGGCGATCAGAACCACCAATGCGATCGGATTCATGAATCAACGGAAGCCGGTCAACCCGGCGATTTCATCTCGAAATACATCGCGGGAATGCCCCGCGCGCCCGGAAACGTCCGTTCCAATTTGAGCTCCATCCAATCCAGCCGCGCGAACAACTCGCGGTGCCCCGGCTCCGGATGGATGTACATGATCCGGATCACCCTCGGTCGTGTTTGGAGGCTTTGCCTGATCTTCTCCAACACCACTTCAAGTGTGGTTGGGCCAAACGGATTACAGAAGAGAAAGACATCTCCGTCCGCGTAGTCGCGGGTGCATGCGTCAGCCTGCTCGATCTGCAATGGAGCATGGGGGACCCGGAGGTTTGCGGCGTTCTCGCCGGCCAGTTCACAGAGACGTTGTGACAGCTCCAACCCGACGCACCGGGCCACACCACAAAGCGCGGCGACGATCAGCAAGCGGCCGGCGCCGCAACCGATGTCATACACCACATCCTGCCTTCCAAGACACAGCGGCCGGAGATAGAGCCAGTTGAGGTAATACGATTTGGACTCATACCAGAAGGAATCGCCGTGCTCGGACTCTTGCTCCGGATAGTCTCCGCGGCGCGTGCCGAGCGTGTTGATTCCGAGGACCCGGTCGCCGAGCTTGGCTTCCCATTCGCGGATCATTCCCTTGAGGCTTGGCATGTGTTTTCGTGTCGGTTGTTCTGGAATTTGAATGGAATGGATGGTTTCAACGGAAGGACTTCACTCCTTCGGTCACCCTTTGGAGATCGGCGTCCGTCAAATCGTTGTAGAAAGGAAGGCGGACCAGACGGTCGCTCATGTCTTCAGTCACCGGACAATTCCCCGCATTTCCACCAAAGCGGCGGCCCATGTCGGACAAGTGGAGCGGCAGATAGTGGAACGGGCTGACGATGCCGAGCGCCTTCAAGTGGGCGATGAGATTCTGCCTCTTCTCAAGCGAAGGCATGATGAGGTAGAACATGTGATAGGCTTGGCCACAGTGTTCCGGGATGATGGGCAGGCGCACGTCATTCCCGCCAGCCCAATCGCGGAGCGTCGTCTGATAGTGCTGCCAGATCCGCTTGCGGATTCCTTGGATTCTCTCGCTGGTTTCAAACTGGGCGAACAGGTATGCGGCAAGCATGTCGGACGGCAGGAAACTGGATCCGATGTCCACCCATGAATACTTGTCCACCTGCCCGCGGAAGAACCGGCTTCGATTGGTCCCTTTCTCCCTGAGGACTTCCGCGCGTTCGATGAACTGGCGGTCATTGATCAGGAGCGCACCGCCTTCGCCGCAGTTGAAATTTTTCGTTTCGTGGAAACTCTGGGTTGCCATCACACCAAAGGTTCCCAGTTCCCTGCCTCGATAGGTTCCAAAAAGTCCGTGCGCGTTGTCCTCCACGACGGGAACTCCGTGCCTGCCGGCGATCTCCATGATGGAGTCCATCTCACAGCCAACCCCCGCATAGTGGACCGGAACGATGGCCTTCGTGGCGGGAGTGATGAGAGCTTCGAGCTTCGATTCATCCAGATTGAGGGTATCCGGCCTCACATCGCAGAAAACGGGCTTGGCTCCGTGGAGGACATAGGCGTTCACGGTGGAAACAAACGTGAAGGATGGCAGGATGACTTCATCTCCCGGCCCGATGCCCAACAACAAGGCGCTCATTTCAAGCGCGTCCGTGCAGGATGTTGTCAACAGCGCCTTGGCCACGCCCACGCGCTTCTCCAGGTATGCGTGACACTTCTTGGTGAACGGGCCATCACCGCAGGTGTGGGCGTTCGCGATGGCCTCCTTCATGTAGTCGAAGGATTTTTCCGCGGCATATGGCCGGTTGAAATGGATCGTCGGCGGCGCGGCAACGCCGGATTCCGGAGCGCAGGTCTGGGGGGTCATGGGAATGGAATGAAAAATCAATGTGCCTCGGCGGATCAGGACAAGGCACGTGTGAGTGACGAATCCACCGCCGGCTGGGCGGACTTGGGCCGGTGGCGCGCGACGATGCTCTGATAGGCGCCCAGCATTTTCCTGCCGGCCGCTCCCCAGGTCAGATCGTCCGCGGTTTCCAACGAGGATTTCCGCAGCTTCGCCAGCAATTCGCGATCCTCATGCACCCGGCTGAAGTGGGAGGCAAGGGTATCCACATCACCGGTCGTGTGAACCAGCGCGTTCACCCCGTGCTCGCAAACCGCGCCTGTGGAATCAGAAACCAGCAACACGCATCCGGCGGCACGGGCGTCATAGGTCACCAAAGCGCTTCCCTCCTCGATGCTCGGCAGGACCATCACATCACTCGCGCGCATCAAGTCCGGCAGATCCTTCCTGTAGCCTAACAGGCTCACGCTGTGATGGGAAAGATACGGCGCGAGAATCTCCGCGTAACCCGGAATGAAATCGCCCACGATCTGGAATTTCCCGTTTTCGCACGCGCTGGATTTCAACCAGGCGTCCAGCGCGTAGTGGAGCCCCTTCCTTGGCGCGCAGCCGGCGGCGAAGATCACAGAAAGACCTTCCCGTGCAGCTGTTTCGCGGTTTGCCGGGATTCTGGCACGCTCGTCACAACCATACTGGAACCGTTCGATCTTGGAGGACGGATAACCGCGGTCCTCGAATGTCCGGGCTACAAATTCGGAAGGGCAGAACAAATGGTCCGTGGCGGCGTATTCCTCCTCCTCGCGCCTCAGATAGCCCTCGTTGTAAGCATGAGCGTGGCCCTCTGGCATCGCGATGCCCAGCTTGCGGCACTCGTCCTCCACTACCTGATAGGCGAAACCCGTGTGGGCGTTGCAACGCTCCAGCAAGGTGGGAATTCCCAACTCCCGCGCCACCCGGATCGTTTCGAGGGATCCAAGCGCGAAACAATGCACCAGATCGAACTGGTCCGCCATTTTCCTGAGACGCCGCGCGACAATCCAGTCGTGCAGCTTGCAGGAGCCCATGCGGCCTAACAACTTGTAGGGAATCCTGAACCTGCCGCGGCTCAAGGTGGGGAGGACCCGGACTCCATCCGGCAGTGGCTTGTGCAACACTCCCGGAAATACCGTCACCTCGGCACTCGCTTCATGAAGAGCCTTCACGTGCTGCCATGCCGCGTAACAGACGCCGGTAGCGCCGATCTTGTGTGGGAAGCTGTACAATACACGTACAGCCTGGTTTTCCAGAGTTGAGTTGGCCATGTTTCGGGGGGGGAGCCGTTGGTTCGACTGGACGCAGCGCGCAAGGCGGCGGCGTGCTTGAAATCAATTCTTGTTGGCGTTGGTGCTCTGCACCTGATTGGGGCGGTCCGAGACCACTCCGAAGTTCGATACGCTGTGGCTGCCAGTCGCCGCCGCGATGCCCATGCAGTTGAAGCTGGAGAGCGAAGCTTGCTCGGATCGGAAGGCCGAACCTTTCGCCAGATCGACAACGGGACCGCCGCCTGCCGAGATTTTCACATCATAGGTCTTGGATTTCGGATAGACGAAGAGTTTCAACCGATAGGTCGTTCCCGCGGTGTAGGGATATGCGACCAAGGCCTGATAGGCGGAACCGCTCCTCACATCCACCATTCCGCTGGTATTGAAACGCACGGCACATGCGAGATTCGTGTAGTCCGCCACGGGCTGGATGCCGCCAAGTCCCGTCACGCCATCGACGTTGCCCGCGGAAGGTGTGGCGTCGTACTCATAGACAAATGCTTCTGTCCGTGGAGGATTGATCCCCACCGAGATCCAATCGGGCGATGACACCAGTTGTCCGATAGCATAAACCCCCGTGCTGGTCGGGCTGGCATCCAGCCCGGCCTTGAACGTGGCCGCCTTGATCGTCGTGGTTGCGGAAACCGAGATGGGCGAACTGAAAACCGGGCTTGCGGCCGTGGGTTCACTCCCATCGGTGGTGTAGCGGATGACAGCGTTCGCCGTGGTGGTGGAAAGCGTGACGTTCTGAGCCGCGGAGAATCCACCCGGCAGCGGGCTGAAGGCGGGAGGCGACGCCGAGAACGTA
>DAISZP010000329.1:0-6456 GCA_036824745.1 Luteolibacter sp. | reverse complement strand
CCTTCGCCTTGGGGCCGTACATTTCCCAGATCGACTCCGGCTCGTCGGATAGATTCGTCAGCTCCGGCACCGAGGTCTGCATGCGGAAGGCCATCTCGTATTGGGCGATGCGCGCGTTGGTCTCCGGATCGCCGATTTTCTGATAGAGCTGGCGGTTCATCTCCCCGACTCCATCGATCATCGCGCGGCGGATGGATGCGGGCACGCCCTTCGGATCGGATAGATGGATCACCGGATCGCCGCCGGAGCGCAAGGCCACGCCGGCGTGTTCCGGCGAGAGGAAACCGGCAGACCACAGGCGCGAGGACAGCGCCTGGATGTTGGTGAAGAGCGGCAGTTTGGAAGTGAGCACGACGAAGGTCGGCAGGTCGTCGTTCATCGAGCCGAGGCCGTAGGAGATCCACGAACCGATCGACGGTTTCCCCGGGATCATGTTTCCGGAATTCGCCAGCAGGATGGCGGGTTCGTGGTTGATCGCGTCCGTGTGCATCGAGCGGATCACGGCGAATTCATCGCTCACTTCCGCGGTGTGTGGCAACAGGTCGCTCACCCAGTGGCCGGCGTTTCCATGGCGGGTGAAACCGAAGATCGATGGCGCGACGGGAAAGCGCGTTTGCGAGGCGGTCATGCCGGTGAGCTGCTGCCCGCCGCGCACCGACTCCGGAAGATCCTGATCGAAGCGATCCTTGAGTCCGGGTTTGTAGTCCCAGGTCTCGATCTGCGAGGGCGCCCCGGCCATGAACAGATAGATCGCGCGTTTCGCCTTCGGCGCGAAATGCGGCAGCATCGCCGCACGCATCTCCGCGGCCTGGGCAGAGCTTCCGCCGCGTGCGAAAAGGCTCGCGAGACCGGCCCAAGCGAGCGATTTCCCGGCGCGCGAGAGAAACTGCCGCCGCGAGGCGAGCGCGTGCCACTCCGCCCTCAGTTCATCCGGAATGGGCAGATCCATGACGGTCGGTCCTTCGCCGCCGTGATCGGAACAGAGTTGGAGGGTGGGAGGCTGGATGCTCATTTCGTGAGGGTTTCGTCTAGGTTGAGAAATTGGTTCGCGACCATCGCCCACGTGGCGATCTCGATGGGATCGAGCGTGGCGTCCGCGGGCGCGGCACCGTTTGTTAGAATGGCGCGGGCATCCTCCGGGTGCGCGCGATAGTGCGTGGAAAAGGTCTCCAGGCTCTTGGCGAGCTTCGCGTGCTCGTCATCGTTCAGCGGACGTGCGATCACGGTTTCCGCCATGAAGTCCATCCGCTTCCTCGCGTCGGGCCCTTGGTGGATCGCGCGTTCCGAGAGCTTGCGCGCGGCTTCGAAGAACTGCGGATCGTTCATGCTGACGAGTGCCTGCAAAGGCGTGTTCGTCCTCGCGCGACGCATGCAAACCACTTCTCTGGCAGGAGCGTCGAAGGTTTCCAGCGACGGCGGCGGTGAGAAGCGTTTCCAGAACGCATACATCGAGCGCCGGTAGAGCGCTTCTCCCGAGTCCTGCTTGTAGTGCAGCGTGTTCGATTCCGGCATCGACACCGCCTCCCAGATTCCCTCCGGCTGATAGGGCTTCACCGGCGGGCCGCCAACCTTGTTAGAAAGCAGGCCGGACGCCTGCAACGCGGTGTCGCGCAGGATCTCCGCATCCATCCGGTAGCGCGGGCCGCGGGAGAGCAGGCGGTTCGATGGATCCGCGGCGAGCGCTTCCCGTGTCACGCGGTTGCTTTGGCGGTAGGCGTTTGACGTCAGTAAAATCTGATAGATGTGGCGCACGTTCCATCCGGATTCGCGGAACTCGACCGCGAGCCAATCGAGCAATTTCTGATTGGATGGCCGCGCGCCCATGATGCCAAAGTCATCCGGGGTTTCCACGATGCCGGTGCCGAAGATCTCCTGCCAAATACGGTTCACGGTGACCCGCGCAAACAAGGGGTTTTCCGGTTTGAACAACCACCCGGCGAGTTCGAGCCGGTTTTTCGCCTCGTGCGCTCCGGGAAGGAAATCCGGTGTCGAGGGCTCCACCATTTCGTGGCGCGCCGTGTAAACACCTCGGTTCAGCACCCATGCGTGAGGCGCGGTTTCCCGCTCGCGGGTGATCAGGGTGGGCGTGCCGTCCTTGCCGAGCCTGGCGATTTCCTCGTCCGCGGAGCGAATTTGTTCGCGCAGTTTCGCGGCCTCGGGATCGACGCTTCCAAGGAAATAGCGATCCAGCGCCAGAAAGCGCTCGTTGGCCGTCCACTTCTCCGGATCGGGCGATCTTCCCAGCAATTCGGATGTTAGGTCCTCGCTTGGCAGCCGCGCGAACTCCGCGTCATCGAGCCTGCGCCGGTAAAGGCGCACATCGAGAAACGCCCCCTCGCGCATGCGGTCGTGGTCCACTCGCTGGCCGAGGTGGAGTGGAAGCGCGTTGCGGATCGTGTCGCCGGGTTGCAGCGTGTTGGTGTGCAAGTTGGGTTTCCTCGGCTGGCCGTTCACATAGAGCGTCACGCCCTCGCCCTTGCCCGAGCCATCGTAGGTGAACCCGACATGCACCCACTCGCCGCGCGGAATTCCGGTGGTATCGGCGCGCACCGCCCGGTCCGGCCAATGATGCACGATGTGTACCGCGAGCTTGTCACCGTCGATGAACATGTCCCATCCGCGATGGCCGTCCTTCGAGGCATCGCCCATGCGGGAAATGAGCGCGCCGTTTCCGGTGTTCGCGTTGCCGGTCTTCAAACGGAGATTCACCCACATCGATGCGGAGAAACTCTGGTTCCACTCGTAGTCGCCCATTCCGGGCATCGGCAGGTTGGACGCGATGTCCATGCGCATCGTCGGCCAATACCAAACGCTCTCACCCCATACGAGCGGGTTGGTGTCCGCCTTCCACGTCGGGATGGCCGAACCGGGCGCGGAGTTTTTCACCACATCGCCGTTCCCCTCGTCGAGCCGCAGGCGGAGATCCAGCGCGTCGCTGGAAACGGGTGCGGGTTTCCTGCCGGAGGCGAGCCATTGTTTGAAAAGCGTCGGCGATTCGCTCCGGCGTTTCTGATAGAGCGCGGCGGCTTCGGACCGGCGGGCCACCGCCGCGTCGAACTCCGCTTGTTTCTCCGCCGGCGGCAAACGCAGCACGGGAGCGCTGTCCGCCGCGTTGTCGTCCCACGGCTTGTCCGTCGTGTTGTTGAAAAACGCGCCCAGCGAATAGAAGTCCTTCTGTCCCGTGGGATCGAACTTGTGATCGTGACACGAAGCACAACCGACCGTTAGACCGAGAAACGCGGCGCCGAATGCTTCCGCGCGATCGCGCACGTTGTTCACCTGGATTTCTTCCGGAATGGTCCCGCCCTCGTTGGTGGACACATTGCAACGCACATAGCCGGTGGCGATCCACGTGTCCGCGGTCTTCGCGGGAATCAAATCACCGGCGAGTTGTTCGCGGACGAATTGATCATACGGCTTGTTCGCGGCGAACGAACGGATCACATAATCGCGGTACGGCCAGATTGACCGCACGTTGTCGAAGTGCAGCCCGTGGGTATCCGCGTAACGCGAGTAATCCAGCCAATAGCGCGCCCGATGCTCGGCATAAGCGGGCGAGGCGAAGAGTTTCTCGAGATAGGCCCGGTAAGCCGCATCCGAAGGATCCTTTGCAAAATCCTCCACATCCTTCGCATCTGGCAGCAAGCCGGTGAGATCGAGCGATGCGCGGCGTATCAACACGCGCGGGTCCTCCGGCTCTTGGATTGATAACGAATGCTGTGCGAGTTTCTCCTGCACGAACGCATCCACCGGGTTTCTAACAAGATCCGGTTTCGTCACATTCGGAACCACCGGTCGTTGCGGCGGGATGAAGGACCAGTGTTCCTCATAGACCGCACCTTGATCCACCCAACGCTCGATGAGCGCGATCTCCTCCGGCGTCAGGTGATTATGCCCCTTCGCCGGCGGCATGACTTCGTCCGGATTCTTCGATTTGATCAACCTCACCAGCAGCGAGGCTTCCGCGTCGCCTTTGACGATCACCGGCTTGCCATCCTTGCGGTTCTCGAAGGCGAACTTCTCGCGATCCAAGCGCAGCGGCTCCTTCTTCGGCTCGCGCGTTCCTGAGTCCGGACCGTGGCAGTGGTAGCAGTTCTCCGAAAGGATCGGTTGGATCGATTCATTGAAGGAAACAGCCGCATCACCTCCCCGTTCTGCCGCCGGTTTGGCGGGCGACGCCACGCGCTCACAGCCCGCAAGCATGAGCCCGCAGGTCGCAGGAATGAGGTAAACCGCCGATTTCATCGATCCCCCGATACTCACGATCTGCGCCGAACGTTTCCAATCCCCCTAAAAATGTAGGGCGCGACGACGGGAACTCCATGCCCGCCACGCTTTCGCGGAATGGACAGGCGGGCCCGTTTCCCACAAAAAATGCAGCCAGTGATGAACGGGTTTCGATTGATCGCAGTGGTGGGTGGCAGCGGCTCCGGCAAAAGCTGGCTGGCATCCTGGCTCGGCGCGGAGCTCGGTGGATCGGCCGCTCATTTGTGCCTCGATGATTTCTATCAGGACTTCGGCCACCTGCCGGAGCACCAGAGGGACGGCGTGAACTTCGATGACCCCGCGGCGATCGATTGGGAATGCCTGCGCGGCGTGATCGGCTGCCTCGATCGCGGCGAAACGGCGCGGATTCCGCAGTATGACTTCACCACGCACCTGAGGAAACCGGTGACCCGGGCGTTTGAAAATTCCGGCCTGGTGGTGATGGAGGGATTGTGGCTGTTGCATCCGGAGTGGTTGCGCGAAAAAATCTCGGTCAGCATTTTTGTGGAGTGCCCGGAAGACGAGCGGCTCCGCAGGCGCATCGAGCGCGATGTTTTCGAACGCGGACGGACCGAAGCATCCGTCAGGCGGCAGTTCTTCGAACACGTCAAACCCATGCACGACCGCTTCGTGGAACCTCAGCGTGACACGGCCACCCACCGCGTGAACTCACCGATGGAGCCACACGAACTCGCCGGTCTGCTGCGGGAGTGCACCGAGTGCCTGCGGCAGCGGATTGAACAACCGCATCTGGCAGAACTGCGCACGGGTAACTGATTCGCGAATCTGGAGCATGATCCAGCCCGGATCGCCCACGCCATCGGACAACCACCAGGATCGGCAGGCCACGATTCGTATTTCCATCTCGACTTCCGCATGTCGCGTCGCTGGGATGACATGGGATTTTTATGAAACCCTCGCATTATCTCGCCCTTGGAGTTCTCGCTGTGGCTGCCGCGTTTCTCGCAGGACGATGGACCGCCCCAGGGGAATCCAAAGTTGGATTCCCGGCTGAAAACGGAATGCAAACATCGAACCGCACGCGGGAGCGAATCGAACCTCGCCCGACAGCTCTCAAGTCCGCCGCGGAACGCTCCGCCGGGATGAACCGCTATTCCGAACAGACCGCGCGGCGCATGACTTCAAAGCAGCGCCTGGATTTGTTAGGAAAAGGCGCGCTGGTCTATGACGGAGGCAAACAGGCCGAGATGCTTTGCGGCGTGATCAACGCACTGACGAAGGAAGAGATGCAAACCGCCATGGACCTGCTCGCTCAGGCACAGGACGGAGGAAACGCCTGTGCCCAGATCGTTTGGGACACGCTCTGGAAACAATGGGGCCGTGTGGATCCCGTCGCGTGCATCAAGTATCTCAATGCGACACCCAACAGCAAGTCGCGCTCGGATGCGAGGCACGTCATGGAAGGATGGCTCGAAACGGATGCGGACGCCGCCCTTGCCTGGGCCAAGGACGCGAAAAACACCCGACTCGATGCGGCGGCCGCCGCAATGGCCATGACTTGGAATTCCGGTGGTGATCTCAAACAACTCGGTGAGGCGATTCTGTCAAGACCACCCGGCGACAAGGCCGCCAGGGACTGCATGTGGGACTACTTTGATCTCGCAAGCCTTAGCAAAGACAGCCCCACCGCAGGGCGGATCTATGATGATCTGCCGCCCGGCTTGAAGGAAGCAGCGTGGCCCGTAACCCTGCAGCGGCTCACCTACACGGATCCACAATCGGCGAAGGACTGGCTCCAACAACACGCCAACGAACCCGGACACAGCTATCTCGAAGCAGGACGCTTGGTTTACGATCTCTCCCGCAAGGACCCGGAAGGCACCGCCAAATGGGCGGCCGGGCTTCCAATCGTCCTGGGTCAAGACCAACACCCGGCTTCGATCGCCATCAGTCGCTGGATGCAGTCCGACCCGCAAGCGGCCAAAGCGTGGCTGGCCACCCTGCCCCAGGATTCACCTTGGGCGGGAATGAATGTTTCGGAGTGATTGCCGACAAATCGAATGTTTCCCGGAAAATGAATGAACAGCACAAGCATTCAAAAATTCGCAGAATCGTCGCGTGTATCCTTGTGATCCTTTCCCTTGCATCTTCCATCGTGAGTTCGCACCGCGTGAATCATGCAGGGGATTCGATTCGTCGATTGAGCCAAGCCTCAGGAGAACTGGGCAA
>DAISZP010000328.1:0-6497 GCA_036824745.1 Luteolibacter sp. | reverse complement strand
TCCGCCACCTTTACCGCCAACAGCGCGTCCACCACGCTGACCTTCCGCGATGTCTCTTCCACGGGAGCGGGTCTTGACCTCCTCTTGGACAACGTGGCCGTCGCAGTCGGAAGCGGCGGTGGTGGTGGCGGCGGTGGAGGAAACACCCGCACTCTCACCGTGAACACCACGCCGAACACCGGCATGGCCATCACCGTGAGCCCGGCCGACAACAACAGCCAAGCCAACGGTTCCTCGAACTTCACCCGCACCTACAACACCGGTGCCACGGTATCGATGGTCGCCCCCTATCAGAACTTCGTGAAATGGCTGAAGAACGGCGCATGGTATGCCACCAACCCATCCATCACCCTCACGCTGGACGCGGACACCGTGATGACCGCCGTTTACACCAGCACACCGGTGCTCGGTCCGTTCACCAACGGCAGCTTCGAATCCGAGTTCACCGGCTGGACCTGGACCGGCAGCCAGCAATCGGTTAAGGTCAAGGATGGCCTCCCGGCGACCAACGGACTCAACGTGATCGAGTTCAACAGCAACAACTCGGCGAACGATGGTGCGATCAGCCAGACCTTCACCACGGTCTCCGGCACCACCTATCAGGTCGCATTCGACATGGGTGTGCTCGCCTACACCACCAGCGAGCAGCGCTTGCAGGTGACCGCCACCGGCGTAGGTTCACTGAACACCGAGATCTACTCGATGAACGGCACCGGCGGAGGAAACGTGGTCTGGTCAGCCAAGACCTTCACCTTCACCGCCAACAGCTCGTCAACCACGCTGACCTTCGCTGACAAGTCTACCACCGGCGTCGCGCTGGATCTGCTGCTCGACAACGTCCGGGTGGACGTCACCTCTACGCCAGGCATGGGGCCGAACATGATCGTCAACGGAAGCTTCGAACTCTCGACGCCTCCCTCCGACTTCTACGGATGGACCCAGTCCGGTGCCAACCGCATCGAATGGCCGGGACCGGCCTACTCCACCGACGGAGCGAAGATCCTGTCCTACGGAGTGGGCGAGACTCCGACCGATGGATCGATTTCCCAGAGCTTCGCCACGGTGCCGGGAACCACCTACCGCATCCGCTTCGATCTGGGCGCGCTCGGCTACAACGCGATCAACCTGACACTTCGCGTGAAGGTGGACGGTTCCGGAACCATCCTCAACCAAACGACCTCGGTGCTGAGCCGCAACGACTTCGTCATGGTTTGGAATGCCAAGTCGTTCGACTTCGTCGCCAACAGCACGACCACCACGCTCACCTTGTCCGACGCTTCGGCCAGCGGTAGTGCGACGGACATGTTCATCGACAACATCCGCGTGAATTCGATCTCCGCGGCTCCGGCACCGTTGGCAACTCCAGAGGCCGCCGCGATGTTTATCGCTCCGGAGGAAGAGCAACCCGCAGCGGCGCTTCCGCCCACCGTGCTGCCGAACGTTCCGACGCTCACCGGCACTCCCGGAAACCTGCGGATCTCGCTGAACGCCACCGAACCCGGCCTCTACATCCTGGAACGCTCCGAGGATCTCAAGAACTGGAACGTCCAGGACGAGCTCCGTATCGAGCAGCCGGGACCGGTTGAATTCACCGATACGGAAACCGGCGCCGGCCGCATGTTCTACCGCATCGGCCACGTCACCGAATAACCGATCGACGGCATCCATTTCCCACAAGCACCCCGCCCCGCGCGGGGTGTTCTTGTTTTCAGTAACCCGGACTGATGAAGAGCCGGTAGAAACAGCGCCGCGGCATCTGGGAATCCGTCACCTTGAGAAGCGAACCGGTGCCGGACAACGCGGAGGGAGTGAGTTTGAACCAGTTGATCAAATCCGACGACCAGTAGGGCTGATAGAGATAGCCGGCCTGCGAGAGCCATTGCAGGTTGACCGTCGATGTGCCGCGGTTGATCGAAACCGATGGTTTGTTCAACGCGTTCGGACTGGCGGAGGCGACCATGCGCTCCAACTGGAATTCCTGCCAGGCGTTCGCATTGTCCGGATACTGCTGGAGGGGCGTGAGATTCGCGTTGTTTCCTCCTGGAATGTCCCACGCCATGTTGGAGTGGACGAAGCGGAACTTGAAAAAGCCGTTGGTCTTGGGAACGATGAGTAATTTCTGATCGCCGTTGTTGGACGGATTGTAGTCATACAAGTGGCAGTTCGCGGCCGCCGCGGTCGAAGCGCCGGCCACACAGAGCACCCGGGACAGCGCGTTGAGACTCGTCGCCTTGAGATGGCCGTTGGTCGTGCTTTCGAAACGCCAGCCGAACCAGCGGTTGTTCTCCCACGCGTATTGCACGATGCCATTGCCGTTGGATGAGCCGGAGTTCGCCACGCAGACGTATTTCCCGGTGGAGCAGCGGATGAAATAGTCACCCCAGGGCTGGAGCCGCCATTGCTGGCTTGTCGCGCCGCTGTCCGTGTTCTGCTGGATGCGGTCGTTGTTAGAGGTTCCGGTGATTTCCATCACCAGGCCGCTCTTCACGTTGCGGATCTTGTAATAGCCGCTTCCCGCATCGACCAGGTCGAACTGTTGCGCCGTGTTGTTTCCCACATAGTCCCAGGAATGGAGCTTGGCTCCGGTGGCGGTGGAGTCGTTCTCGATGCACGCGCTTTTGCCGCTCACCCAGGACGCGATGCGGAAGTGGTCCGAGTTTTCCGTGGGTGAGAGCATCCAGCGTTGGTTCGGCCCGTTGTAGTCGTAGGTCCACTGGTTGACCTGCGCGCCGTTGGACGTGTTTCCGGAAATCAAATCGACGCATTTCCCGCTGCTGCGGTTCACGATCATGAAACACGCCGGGTGTTGGACGGCGCGGGCGGAAGGCGCGTTGGTGTTGTAGATGAGCGCGGCTTTTGCGGCATCCGCGAAGTCCATCAGAATCGCGCCAAATCTACCGCTGGTATTCGTGGTGAAATACGTGGTGAGCCGCGGGTTGATGTTGTTGGAAACGCTGGTGATGTTGGGGATGCCAAAAAGCCCGCTGACGTATCCGCTCGTGAAGTTCACGTAGAGCGTGTTAGGCCCGCCGTAGCGCGCTTCGTTGAGGATCTGCTGGATGGAGGCCCATTTCGTATCGTTGTTGGATACGACATAACTGTCCTGAACGCGCAAGGTGCCGCCGGTGCTGAAGCTGGTGTTGTCCGGCCAGTTGGTGGCGTCGATCCCCTTCGGCGTGGTGGCCGCGCCGAACCTGCGGAAGAGCACGATCTTCCCCCGTGCCTGTTGGAGTGTCGGGATGGACGAGGAAAGCAGCCACTTGGCGGGATTGAGAGCTACGTAGGAATCGAAGGTGCTCTCAAAGCTGCGGGTGGTGTTTTCCGCGGTGTGCTCCTCCTTCACGCTCATGATCACCGTCTCGCCGGGATTGGCGTTGAGGAAGGCATACACCGCGTTCAGCACATCGGTGAAGTTGATGTTCTGATAGACCGAGCCGTGATGGATCGTGAACGCGTTGTCCAGATGCCGGCAGCGGATGTCCAGAAAGCGCACACCGGCGCTGAGCTGCTCGGCGATGGTGAGGTTCTGGCACTTCGCGGTGCCGGAAACGGGTTCGAACCGTGCCCCTGAATCGTGCGTTCCCGGAATCGAGAACTGGGAGAGCGGAAGCGCGCCGTTGAGCGGCGTCATCCAGTCATTGCCCGCGGCAAACGCGTGGCACGGCGCGAAGAGGATCAGCAAGCCCGCGGTGTGAATGGGTTTCATCCGGTGGCGCAACCTAAGCTGGAAACCCGAGACTGGCCAGACTGTTAGGAAATCTCGGAAAACAAGGCGTCCACCATTTCCACACACTTCAAGCCCGGCATCACGCTGAGGTTCATCTGGTTCATCACGTAGGCGAAGGAAATCCCCGTTTCCGGATCCCCCAAAGCATGGCTGCCGCCAGCCCCCGGATGGCCGAAGGCTCTCACGGAGTGGCCGTAGATCTTGCGGATTTTCCGGCCCTTCGCATCGAGCGGATCCTGCTGTGCCCCGCAGGTGAACACCGTGGGACGCAACAAAACCCGGTCATCCGCGGACGAGCGCGCCGTGGCGAGAGCCTGCCGCATCTTCGGCGATAGCGGGCTCTCGATCGCGCCTATTGCCATCTGATAGAATTTCGCGAGCGCTGACGCCGTCCCCACGCCACCAAGCGCGGGCAAGGCCGCAGCCCAGGCCCGGGGTTCGTTCATTTCATGAATCGCATGCAGCCCTCGCGGAGATGAAAACGAACGGCGGGTGAAGGTGCCGGAGGTGGTGAGTTGTTTGTAAAACGCGTCCGCGAGATCATCGACGCCGGCTTTTCCCGGATAGAGCCGCGCCACACGCGGCCACTCGGATTCCGGCAGACCGATCCAGAAATCCAGACCCATGGGACCGGCGATGGTTTCACGCCAGTATTGCCCGAGGGGTTTGCCGGTCAGCCGGCGCACCGGTTCGTCCACCAAGGCTCCGAAGGTGCGCGGATGATAACCATGGCCATCGCCAAATGCCCACGCCGGCACTTGTGCTTCGATCGCGGCCACCACCGCCTCGTGTTCGAACACGCTGGCCCGGACATCCAAGGCGGAAAGCCCGCATTGATGGGAAAGCAGGTGATGGAACTTCGCCTCCGCCACAGGAAACCGCGGCCACACCTCGCGGACCGGAGTTTCCTCGTCCATTCCCTTTCCTTCCAGAGCGAGCAGCAAGGTGGCGGCGGCAGGCACTTTGGTCGCGGAATAGACGGGCACCAAGGTGTCGCAGGTCCACGGGCGCAGGTTTTCCCGCTCGCACCAACCATGGCCGTGGGAAAGCAGTTCCGTCCCGTCCCACCACACGCTGATGGACGCGCCGAGCTCTCCGCGATCACGGAAATTCCGCTCGAACACATCGATCACCTTACCCAATGCCGAGGGACTCACCGCCATGCGCGGGTGTCTCCGAATCAGCCCCGGCAGGCAATGCCGAAATCAGCTCCGGCCGTGAATCCGGCTCACGATTCCTATGTTGCGACCACTCCTCCACCAGGCGGAAGGCCACCGCAAGCAAGGTGGGTCCGAGAAACACTCCGACAAGCCCGAAGGCCAAGGCACCACCGATCACTCCGCAGAAGATCAACACGAAGGGCATCTTGCTGCCCTGGCTGATCAGATAGGGCCTCAGAATGTTGTCCACGCTGCTGATGCCGAGGAACCCCCACAACAACATGAACAAGCCCATGCCCGGCTTGTCCTGGGCGAACAGCCAAAGCGAGGCCGGCAACCAGATCAGCGGCGGCCCGAACGGCACCACAGCAAAGAAAAACGTCAGCACCGCCAGCAACACCATGCCAGGCACTCCCGCGATCCAGAAACCCAGACCGGCGACCAATGCCTGAACGATCGCCGTTCCGAGAATGCCGTAGATCACCCCCCGGACCGTGTCGCCCGCCACTTTGATCAAATGGCGGCCGCGATCTCCGGCGAGACGCTCCACCGTCACCGCGAGGCGCTCGGAAAGCTCCGGAGCATCCCTGAGCAGGAAAAACGCGAGAAACGCACTCACCAGAACCTGCGTCACCCCACCCACCAATGCCTTGCCCGCGGAAATCAACCACTCCTGCGCCCACGATAAAAACCTGCCAAGCAATGCCACCATGTGCGAGGACATGTCCTTGGACGCGCCTTCATCCACCGCGTCCACTTCGTCCGTTTTGACCACAGGAGGCGGGTCCTGCACCACCAATCCACCTTCGCTCGTTTCCACCACGATCTTGGGCCGGGGCGGCACGGTTTTCACCTCCTTGTCGAGCTGGTCCATCCAGCGCTTGCGACCCTCCGCGGCCTCGATCCAGTATTTCTCGATCTCATCCCCCACCACCGGTGTCTGCTTCACCCACACAGGCGGCTGATCGGGCACCTTCATGAACCACTCGCGGGTGGCCTTCGCCAAATCCTGACCGTCCTTCACGATGCTCATACCGATCAAAATGACCGGCCCGGCGAGCAAAACGGTCACGGTCAAGGTCACGAAGCACGCCGCAAGCGTCCGGGATCCGCGGAACCAGCGGGTGAACATCCGCTGCAAGGGGTAGAGCGAATACGTCAGGATGATCGCCCACATCAAGGCGGTCATGAACGGCTGCAGGACGAAAAAACACCCCGCCAGCAAGAGGATCAATGCCAAGCCGCCCAAGAGCGGTTCAGCCGTCCAAAGCCGTTTTTTCGGTGTTTTTTCCATGCCCCGGGAGACTCTATCCACTTTTCGTGCGATGCGCCAACCGCTTTCCCAGCTTTTTCGGCCCGGCCGTCCCGGCGGCTGCTCATCCTCGCCATGGTTTACCAGCTTGCATTCCGCGCGGACCATGGAAACACTTTCTCCGCATCCGAGGTCGGATCCAGCACCTCACGGTTATCCCAATCTCATGAACCAGCGTCACGCCCTGACACTCGCGATCGCCGCCAGCCTCGCGACATCCATCCAATCCAAGGCTCAATCGAACCCCGCGGATGAGACGCCCGTTCCACCGGTCAATCCCTCGCCTCTCGCTCCGGCT
>DAISZP010000327.1:0-6516 GCA_036824745.1 Luteolibacter sp. | reverse complement strand
GAAATTTCCTTCGAGCGTGAAGGGTCGATAGGTGAATCCCGAAAAACCGGATTGCGTCTGGTCGCCGTTGGCGTGGAAACCGTTCCGCAAGGTGAAGGCGGAAGTGTAGATGTCCAACAATCTAACAGACTCCTCCGCCCGCCCTACGCGGGCTTTCAACGCGGACATCCAAGAGAAACTGTATCCGCACCAGCCACCGGTGCCCATGCGGTCCCACTCGGCGAGGCTCATGTCGATAGCCTTTCGGTCGGCATCGTTGCCCTCGACGCTGATGAGGTTGAAGGGATGAATTCCCATCAAGTTCGAGAGATGGCGGTGGCTGCCGGGCAGGTCCTCGTTCGCGGAGAGCTTGAGCGTGCCGTCGGCGCGGACGTGCCAGGGGCCGAGTTTTTCTGCTAGGGTTTTCCACCTGACGGATTCGTCCTTCCTGCCGAGCGCGTCCGCCATTTCCGTTAGGGCGAGGAAGAGCATGCGCAGGCTGGCGATGTCGTAGTTGCTGTTCGGCTTCACGAAGGCGCGGCGCGAGTTGTCGAAGATCTCCGGCGAACTGGAGAGCGGCAGGACGAGCACGCCATTCTCATCCGGCTTGAGCAAACTCCGCAGGCACTCGCCGATCTCCGAGCACCAGGGATAGGCGCGTTCCTTCAGAAACGTTTCGTCGCCCGTGTAGCGCCAGTGCAGATAGAAAAGGTGAGCGTTCCACGCCCCCATCGTCGGCGAAAGGCTGTAGTGGCCCCACCCTCCGAGCGCCTGGCCCGCCAGCGACATCACGCCGGGCACGGCGATGCCCGGGGCCTGATAGAAATCCATCGCGAACTTGCGGAACTCCGGCCGCAGCTTCCACAGCAGGTCGAGAAACGCCGCGCCCTCCTCAAAGTGACCCGCCGCCTGATAGGCCATGTAGGTCATCTGCGTGTTGAGGTCGTTGTGGTAATCCCCCTTCCACGGCGGCAGGCTGCCGGCATCGGCCGTCCACACGCCCTGCAGCGGCATCGGCGGCGCACCACGGCGCGAGGCGGCTCCGTGGAAATAGCGCACCAGCGCGTAGTGTTTCAGGATGTGCGGCTCCGGAAACGAAACGTCGCTCTGGTTCCAGAACGCCGTCCACCACCTGAGATGTTCGGCTAGAAACAGGTCATAACCACGCGCCAAGGCCGCCTTCACCCGCTTCTCCGCCACCTCGCGGGCATTCCCGCCTTCCCGGTTCGTGGAAACCGTGAGCGCCAGCAGCGTTTCATCGCCCGCTTTCTTCCACCCCGCGCAAACGGCATACGAAAAACCATCCGCGGCTTTCTGCTCGAAGCACCGCAGGCCATCTTCCTCGTGTTTCTCCGGCGGCGCATAACCTAACAACCTCACCGACTCCGGTGACAACAGCTTCACCTCCCCCACTTCGCCCGGAATCCTGACTAGCGACACCGGCTTCGTGATACGCGCCGCGTCCACCATCGCGCGGACCTCGCCGCCACCTGTTAGCCTTGCGATTCCTTCCGCGCTCGCAAGTTTAAGCTCGAAGGCTTCGAGTTTCCTTCCCCCCGTGAGTTTTACCTCCACGCGGCCCGCAGGCAGCTTCGTTGGCGGGCCGTTGTAGTCGTAGTTCGAATCGAACACCTCGCCGAACTCGCCCATCTTGTTCTCCGCCACCATCTTTTGCATCGCCGCCCAGTTGAACCGCGCATCCACCGCCTTGCGTTTCTCCGAGGGCCGCTCGTCCCAAAGATCCCCGCGGTCCAGGGAAAACCTCAGCGTGTCCCCCTCGCCCCACATCAACACACCCATCGTGCCATTGCCCAAGGGCAGCGCCTCGTCCCAAGTGCGGATCGGCGCGGCGAGCTTTAGATTCAGATCAGGAGACGGAGGAGCCGCGATGGCGGAAACGACGGACAAGGCTAGAAGCAGGATGGTCTTCATGACAAACAAGAACCCTGCTCCTACGCGGAGGGAGCCTTCGTCCTCTCGCCAAACATGCCATGGCTACTGGAACAACAATCCACCGGCCGCAACCACAGCGAGGAGGCCACAATACGCGAAACCAGCCCACATTGCGAATCGGTGATAAGGAGTCCTGCCGCTTCGACGCGCCAAGAGAATGGACGCGATCAACAAGGTCAACGGCGCAGCAATGAACAAGAACAGCAGACAGATCGCGGCGAGACCGGATGGTGACAAGAGATAGGCAAGCACCCACCCACCGGCAGTCCCGAACAAAAGGAAGAACGGAACAATCGGCGCATCGGGTATCCCTCGGCGCCGCATCGCGCGACACACCATCAGATAGCCAGCGGGCAAACCGACGAGGGCCACAACCGTTAGAATGAGATGTGGGATATTCTCCATGCGAACGTGCTTCCAGCAACCAAACCCTTCTCACATCGCCGCGCAGGGAGAGATGCCCGCCAAGGTGGATTTCAAGGACTACTTGGCGATCTGCTGATCGTGGTGGGATTGGAGGTTGAGCCACACGTCTGCCGGCCAACCGAAGTAACGTTCCAGGCGCAGGGCGGTGTCCACGGTCATGGAACGCTTGCCCTTCACGATCTCATTGATGCGGCGGGGTGGAACACCGATGTCCTTGGCAACCCGGTATTCCGAAATCCCGAGCGGAATCAGGAAATCCTCGCGAAGGACCTCGCCGGGGTGGATGGGAGCGTGTGTTTTCATGGTGGAATCAGTGGTAATCGACAATTTCAACGTCGTGAGCTCCATCGGATTTCCAGCGGAAGCAGACGCGCCACTGGTCGTTGATGCGGATAGAGTGTTGGCCCTTGCGGTTTCCCTTGAGCGGCTCCAGGCGGTTTCCCGGCATGCGAAGGAACGAATCATGCGGGCGGCAAAATAGCAACGCGGCCCGTTACTGCGTCAAGGTGCGTTTCCTGGGGCGGATCTTGGCGCATCCCCAGCCTTAGCCATGTTGATGGTGCAATCCGCCACTTCGACCAACGCGCCAGTTCGCGGATCGATGAAATACCGGAGATACGGCGCGGGTTCTAACAAACGCCGCATCCACCAGAGATTTCCGTCGATTCCCACGGCAAGAACTTCGTCAAACGACGGCTGACAGTGATGGAAGTAAGAAGCGGTCTTCCAATGAATCCAAAATCCATCCTCTTGCTCCCGGTACGGACGTTGAAACGCCAACCTTCGTTCAAACGGCATTTCCCAGTAGTTGGTGCCCGTTCGATCAAAGTGATAGACGAACTCACACGGAAAACACGCGGGTGCCGTGGTGTGGGTGAATTCCCACGTGCCAACCAGCCATCCGGGTGGAAGACGCTCGTCGGCTGCGGCACACTGGTTAGTCGTCATCGTTGCAGATCCACTTAAAATATCGCAGGCACATCCTCTTTCATGGTGTCTCAACAAACAATTTCTCAAACAACTCCCGGTCCAGCACGCTTCCGAACGGGCCGGTGACCCGAATGTGTTTGCTGAATCCACGCCTCTGGCCGTGCGAGGCGAAGCCAATCAACTCGGCCTCAATAAACACGGCCACCGACCCTCCGTCAGGTGACCACCGGAAATGAACCGAATCTTTGGCGGGTGGCGGCAAAGTCGCGCCTGCGTCCGCATGAGTCTGGGGAACCACCGGCGGCTGACCACAAACTCTCTCGAACTCCGGTGGTGTGGCCACTCGATTGTAGAGCCAACAATCCGCGACCGGCCTCGGTGTGTCGGGCTCGGTGAGGTAAAGCCAAGCCACGCGGCCGTCATCTTCAATCACCGCCCATCGCCGTGAAACCGGGTGCTGCTCTGAAACGAACCAATCCTGTGAGGCGCTCATGCGGTGAGGAGTGGCCTACAATCCATCTGAGGAAGTGTCGAATTATCAAGGTATCGCGGTGTTCCGGGGGTTTTCCGAAATCGGAGCCTGGAAAACGGGCACGGAACGGGGGATCCGGTGGAAATCGTTGAGGGAAAGTGGCTTGGAGCGGGAATGCGGGCGGATTTTGAGGCGGGATGGGTGGGATTTTTGCGGAATTTTGGGAATCGGATGGCGCATAGTGTGGATCGAGTGGGCCACATTGTGGATCGGATGGTCCATATTGTGGATCGAGTGTCAGATATTTTGACTCGGGAGGTTCGTTTTTGGAATCGATTGGCTCACTTTGGGAATCGGGAGGTAAATATTGAGCGTCGGGCGGGCGGTATTGGGAATCGGGTGTTGCGTATTGGCAGGGTTTTTGTATGGAGATGGCAGTTTCCATGAATGCGATGAATCCAGAGAATGTTCCGTCGGAGGCTTTGCCACCGGTGCCGCTGAAAGTGTTGTCCTTGATGCTGGGTTCGCGCCACCGGCTGGGGATGTTGCGGGAGATCGCGCACAGCGGGGACGGTTTGATTGTGATGGAGCTGGCTGAGAGGCTGCGTTTGCCGCGCACGAACGCGGCGAAGCACCTCAAGGCGCTGCGGGTGAACGGCCTGGTGGTGGCGAACCGGGCGAAGATGCACCGAATTCCGCCGGGGAGGCTGATTTCCCAGGAGCAGGCGGTGATCGACTACGGCTCGGTGCTGCTGCGGCTGGGCGGCGTGAAGTGAGGGGGCTCTGGGATTCCCTTCCGCTTGGGGATTTTACCGCAAAGCCGCAGAGTGCGCGCAAAGGATTTCGGAGAAAACACCCAGCCCTGATGCCCTTGGCGACCCTTGGCGGCCTTGGCGGCTTTGCGGTTCACATTCCGGCAGCTAGGTGGTGCGGATGAGGGCGACGGTGCCGATGAGGAGAAGGAGGAGGACGATCAAGCCGATGGGAGCGGCGATGGAGTGATCGTCTGAATCGAGGTCGATTTTGCCAAAGGTGAGGAGTTTGACCACACCACGCCCGACCCAGCCACAGCAGATCTCGAAGAGGATTTCGAGGATGACTTGGATCATGGCGAAGCGGAGGCGGCTTCCCGGTCTAGTTTCTCTAGCCAGACGACGAGCATGGCGACGTCGGCGGGGGTGATGCCGGGGATGCGGGCGGCCTGGCCGAGGGTGGTGGGGCGGATCTCGGTGAAGCGGAGCTGGGCTTCCTTCTTGAGACCGCGGATGGTCGAGAAATCGAGGTTTTCCGGGATGCGGCGGGTTTCCTGGCGGGCCATGCGCTCGATCTGCTGGCGCTGGCGGCCGAGGTGGCCTTCGTATTTGAAATCGGTCTCGATGAGCGGCCAAAGTTCCACGTGGAACTTTCCGAGCAGTTCCGGGGGGAGCATTTCCCAGGAGTTTTCGCTGCGGCGGAACCATTGGTCGAGCTTGAGGCCCTCGTGCACGGCTTGGCGGACCCAGCGGTCGGCTTCTTCCAGACCGGCGAGTTTCTCCCCCACCCTGCGGACGCGTTCGCCGGAGGCGAGGCCGATTTCGGCGGCTTTGGGCGTGAGTCGGAGGTCGGCGTTGTCCTGGCGGAGGAGCAGACGGTATTCGGCCCGGCTGGTGAACATGCGGTAGGGCTCGGTGCAGCCGCGGGTGACGAGATCGTCCACCATGACGCCAAGGTAGGCCTCGTCGCGGCCGAGGATGAACTCGGGTTTTCCCAAAACCTTGAGCGCGGCGTTCGCTCCGGCGATGAGGCCCTGCCCGGCGGCTTCCTCGTATCCGGAAGTGCCGTTGATCTGGCCGGCGAAGTAGAGGCCAGAGACGATCTTGGTTTCCAGCGTGGGTCGGAGCTGGGTGGGCGGGCAGTAGTCGTATTCCACGGCGTAGCCGGGGCGGAGGATCTCGCAGTGTTCCAATCCGGCGATGGAGCGGAGGAAATCGAGCTGAACCTCGTAGGGCAGCGAGGTGGAGACTCCGTTGACGTAGTATTCGTGCGTGTGGCGGCCTTCGGGCTCCAGAAAGACCTGATGGCGCTCCTTTTCGGCGAAACGGACCACCTTGTCCTCGATGGACGGGCAATAGCGCGGACCGACGCCCTCGATGATGCCGCAATACATCGGGGACTTGTCGAGGTTTCCGCGGATGATCTCGTGGGTCCGGGGGTTGGTGTAGGTGATCCAGCAGGGCAATTGTTCCACGTGGAACGCGGGATCACCCCATGGATTCAGGGTGAAAAGATCATCCGGGCCGCGCTGGAGGGTGTCGGCGAGGAAAGAGAACTTGGGCACAGGCGTGTCGCCGTCCTGGCGTTCGCACTTGGAGAAATCGATAGAGCGGCCGTTGAGGCGGCAGGGCGTGCCGGTTTTGAAGCGCTCAACCGCAAAGCCGAGGCGCTTGAGCGACTCGGAAACGACGGAGGTGGCATCCCCCATCCGGCCGCCCTTTTCGTTGCGGAGGCCGACGTGCATGAGGCCGCCCATGAAGGTGCCCGCGCTCAGGATGACGGATTTTCCGGCGATCTCCATGCCGAGCGAAGTGGTGACGCCCGTGACATGGTCGTTTTCGACGAGTATGTCGGCCACATTCCCCTGATGGATCTCGATGCCGGAGGTGGCTTCGAGTTCGCGTTTCATCCGGAACTGGTAGGCCTTCTTGTCGCATTGGGCGCGGGGCGCGCGGACGGAGGGACCCTTGGAGGCGTTGAGCATGCGCCACTGGATGGCGGTG
>DAISZP010000326.1:0-6537 GCA_036824745.1 Luteolibacter sp. | reverse complement strand
GGAAATCCGCCACGCCGTGCTCGGTAACGAGGACCTGCACCGAGTGTTCGCTGTGGTCCATGTGGGAGCACATAGGGACGATGGCGGAGATGTTTCCATCCTTCGCGGTGGACGGGCAGGTGAAGATCGAGATGTAGGCGTTGCGCGTGAAATCTCCGGAACCGCCGATGCCGTTCATCATCTTCTGGCCGAGCACGTGGGTGGAGTTGATGTTGCCGAAGATATCGGCCTCCAGCGCGGTGTTGATCGAGATGATGCCGATGCGGCGGACGATCTCGGGATTGTTGGCGATTTCCTGCGGGCGCAGCAGGAGACGGCCGCGGAAATAGTCGAGGTTGTCGTAGATGCTTTGAAGCACCGGATCGGTTACGGTTAGAGAGACTCCCGAGACGAAGCCGCAGCGGTCTTGTTTCACCAGTTCGATCACCGAGTCCTGAATCACCTCCGAATACATCTGGAAACGTGGGATTTCGGGATGATCCCCCATCGCACCAAGCACCGCGTTGGCAACGTTTCCGACGCCGGACTGGATGGGCAGGAAACCTTTCGGAATGTGTCCGTTGCGGATCTCACCGGCGAGGAATTCAGCGACATTGAGGCCGATCTTGGTCGTCACATCGGTGACGGGGCTGAAATCCTTCACTTCATCCTGGCGATTGGAGAGAATGACTCCGACGATTTTCTTCGGATCCACCCAGACCCGCTGGGTGCCGATGCGGTCATCCGCATTGCAGATTGGAATCGGACGGCGGTGAGGCGGTGACTCGGGTTCGTAGATGTCGTGGAAGCCTAACAACTGCTTCGGGTGGCGTTCATTGATTTCAACCAGAATCCGCTTCGCTTTCGAAAGGAACGTGGGCGCGGCCCCCACGCTGGTGGTTAGAAGGATCTTGCCGTCCGCGGAGACGTCGGCTGCTTCGACGATGGCCCAGTCCACCTCGCCGAGGAAACCGTAGCGCACATACTGCGGCAGCAGCGAGAGGTGCATGTCGAAGAAGTGCGTCTTGCCGGCGTTGATGCTGGCGCGCAGGTCCTTGTCGGACTGATAGGGCGTGCGGAACTTGATGGCGTCCGCCTTGGCGAGCGCTCCATCGAGCGACGGTCCGGTGGATGCTCCCGTGATCACGCCAACCTTGAAGTCGCGCCCCGCGGCGTGTTCTTCCTTGGCGCGTTCCGCGATGGCGGTGGGGATCACCTTGGCGGCTCCCGCCGGAGTGAATCCACTGAATCCGATGGTCTCGTTGTGGTTTACGAACGTGGCGGCTTCTTCCGCGGTTAGAATGGGATAAGGGTTGTTCATGGTGGGAAACTCGGGACCCGTCACCGGGTTCGATGGATTGACTGATGGAAATGGTGCCCGGCGAGGGGGCGGGGCGCTCAACCGATCGTGTAGAGCACCTGGCCTTCTTCGACCGCGTCACCCACGTTGACGTGGACGGCGGTGATGGTGCCGCTGGCGATCGCGTTGATGGGAGTGAACATCTTCATCGCTTCCAGGGTGAGGACCAGATCGCCTTCATTGACGGTGGTGCCGACCTTGGCGTCGATGGCCTGGACGATGCCGGCCAGAGGGCTGACGGCATCTCCGGCTCCAGCAGCCGCTACCGGCTTGGAAGCGGGGGGCGGTGCCGCGGCTGCGGCTGCGGGAGCTGCGGTTGCGGGGGCGGCTTTGACGGAAGCTGAGGGTCTGGCTCCTGATGTCGAGGTTTCGCTGCCGATTTTCTCGACGATGACGTCGTAAACTTTTCCTTCGACGGTGATGCGGAGATGGTCCATGGCGGTTTTGTTGTTAGCGGATTCGATGTGATGTTAGAACGGATTGGCGGCCGGCGCGTTCCCAGCTAGTGCTCATGGGTTTGATGGAGACGATGCGGACGGGTTTGTGGCCGGTGGCGGCCGCCACCGCCGCGGCGATGACGGCGATGATTTCCGGCGGGATGGAATCGGCCTCGGACGACTTGGATGCCGCGGTGGGGCTTGAGGGTGGCGCTGTCGGCCGGGGTGTGGATGTCGCGGGTGCCTGCTGCGGTCCCTGTTTGATCAGGGAGATCCGGAACAGGGCGATCAACGAAAGAACCACGGCGAGCAGGGCGACCAGATAGGAGAGGTTCTGCGGGTTGGATCCTTCCGCTGCGGCGAGAGTTGTGGCGAGGGCTTGCATGGCGGATCAGAGCGGGATGTTGCCGTGTTTCTTCGGCGGGCGGGTCTCGTGTTTGCCCATGATGCCGCGGAAGGCGAGGGCGAGTGTGCTTCTGGAAACGGCCGGATCGATCACATCGGTGATCATGCCGTTGGATGCCGCCTGATAGGGCGATGAGAATTTCTCCGAGTAGGCTTTGCGGAGTTCCTTTTCGAGTGCGACGGGATCCTCCGCTTCCTCAAGTTCCTTCTTGTAGAGCACTTTCATGGCTCCCTGCGCGCCCATCACGGCGATCTCGGCGGTGGGCCATGCGAAGACGAAGTCCGCGCCCATGTCGCTGGAACACATCGCGAGGTAGGCACCGCCGTAGGCCTTGCGGCAGATGAGTGTGATTTTTGGAACGGTGCCGGAGGCCCATGCGAAGAGCATCTTCGCTCCGTGGCGGATGATGCCGCCGCGTTCCTGCGCGAGGCCGGGCATGAATCCGGGAACGTCCACCAGCGAGAGCAGCGGGATCGAGTAGATGTTGCAGACGCGGATGAAACGCGCGGCTTTGTCGGAGGAATCAATGTCGATGCATCCGGCTTTGACCGTGGGCTGGTTCGCCACGATTCCGATGACGAGGCCTTCGAGTTTGGCGAAGCCAGTCAGCATGTTAGGCGAGTAGTCCGGCATGATTTCAAACCAGGAATCCTCGTCCACCAAGCGCTCGATGACCTTCTGCATGTCGAGCGGGTTTCTCGGGTCCTCGGGGATGATCTCGTTCATGACGGAATCCTCCACATAGGGGATCTCGTTGTTCATCTTGTGCGGAGGATCACCGAGATTGTTGGAGGGCAGGTAGTCCAACAACCTCTTGGAGAGAGCGATGGCGTGCTCGTCATCCTCGGCGATCATGTGGATGTTTCCGGAAACCTTGGCGTGCGCGTCCGCCGAGGCGAACTGGTCGAGCGACGCGGCTTGTCCGGTGGCGGACTTGATGACATCCGGGCCGCAGATGAACATGTTCGAGTTGCGGCGCGTCATGATGATGAAGTCCGTGAGCGCGGGTGAGTAGGCGGCTCCGCCGGCGCATGGCCCGGCGATGATCGAGATCTGTGGCACCACGCCTGATAGAAGGACGTTGCGGAAGAAGATCTGGCCGTATCCGGAAAGTGCCTCGATGCCTTCCTGGATGCGCGCGCCGCCTGAGTCGTTGATGCCGACGACAGGGATGCCGGCTTTCACGGCGAACTCCAGCAGATCGCAGATTTTCTTGGCATGGATGGCTCCGACCGCGCCACCGCCGACGGTGAAGTCCTGCGCGTAGGCGGCGACGGGGCGGCCGTCGACATATCCTGTGGCGCAAACCACGCCGTCACCCGGCATCTTGCGTTTTTCCAATCCGAAGTTCGTGCACGAGTGGTGGGCGTGCATGCCGAACTCGATGAATTGGCTGCCGTCGAAAAACGAGGCGAGCCGTTCACGTGCGGAGAGCAGGCCTTTTTCGTGGCGTTTCTCGATGCGGTCGATGCCGCCTCCGATGAATGCTTCCTCGCGGCGCTGCCTGAGGCCTTCCATGAGTGTGGGGTCGATGGCCATGATGGGATCGTGTTCGGGTTGCGAGGATTAGTGGGATTTGGAGGGCTGGCAGAATTCGGTTAGAACACCGAATGTGGATTTGGGATGGAGGAAGGCGACGAGTTTTTCGCCGGCGCCTTCGAAGGGGACTTCGTGAATGAGTTTTGCGCCCTGGTCCTTCGCTTGTGTGAGCTGGCCGTTGATGTCATCGGTGGCGAAGGCGATGTGGTGGATGCCGCCGGACGGATTTTTTTCCAGAAACTTGGCGATCGGGCTGTCTTCGGAAGTGGGTTCGAGAAGCTCGATATGGACGTCTCCAGCGGCAAAGAACGCGGTGCGGACTTTTTGGGATTCCACCTCCTCGCGGCCTTCGCAGCGAAGCCCGAGCACATTCTCGTAATAGCTTATGGTTTCATCGAGTGATCTTACTGCGATGCCGAGGTGGTCGATTTTGGTGATCATCGTGAATCGGTTGGTTGCGTGTTGAAGGGATGATCGCATGAAAAGCCGGGCCAGCACCGCAGGAAGTCGCTAAGGCTACGCGTATTTTACCCCTGAAACGGGAGGTTTTCAGCGCGTGGTTTGAAGGTGCCGGGACGGCAATCCAGCATCCGGAACGCGAGCGGGATAAAATTCCCGCATCAATGGTTTTCAGCGCTCGTCGAGCGCTTCCGGATCGACGTGCCAGGGCAGGCCGCGGTTGGCGTTGCGCTGGAGGTCCGCGATGACCTGCGCTCCGAGCAGGATGACAAGCGCCACGGCTTCGAGAGTGAGCAGGACGATGATGATGGTGGCCATCGAGCCGTAGACCACGTTCACCACTGAGATCCGGGTGTAATAAGAAACTAACAGATGCCGGATTCCCTCCCACAGGATGGCGGCGGTGAATCCACCGGCGAGCGCCCTGGTGAAGGAAACCTTGGCCACCGGCATGATCTTGTAGAGCAGAGTGAAGAGCAGAATCTGGCCGAGCACGCCGATGGCATAGATGATCATGCCGAGGTGGTTCTGTATGAGGGCTCCGAGTTGCGGCGGCACGTGTTTCATCGTCCTGCTCGCGTCGATCAACGCGTTCGCCGATGTGATGATGATCAGCCCGAAGGCGACGATCAGGATGAACAGGTAGGGCATCAGCGCGGAGATCCAGAACGCGCGCTTGAGATCGGGCAGCCTGCGGTTGAAGATGATGGCAATGGAGTCCTCGAGCACCCGGAAGGCGAGCGAGCTGAAGAACACGAGGCCGATGCCGCCGATCCAGCCGACGACCTGGCGGTTGCGCAGGAATCCTTCCACGACTTCCGCGAGGGTTTTTCCGAATCCGGGTGTGATCAGGTTCACCTCCGAGGTGAGCGATTCCATCAGCAGCTCCTGCGGGAAGAAGTGCGAGAACACCACGATGAGCACCGCGGACAGCGGGATCAGCGAGAGCATCATGTTGTAAGCCACCGCTCCTGTTAGAACGAGGCCGTGGCTGCGGAAAAAGAAATCCCGCAACACGCGACCGCAGAAGCGGAGAAACCTCGGCACGAAGGCTGCCATTCGCGGAGAGTGTGCCGCCGGGTGAGGCGGCATGGCAAATCGAATCACCGGCCGGTCAGAGGCCGAGCGATTGGTCGATCAGGTGGAGAAGTTCCACTCGGTCTCCGGATTGCGTGTCGGATGCGGTTTCCCGCGCGAGGGCGGCGAGGACCTCGACGTCCACCAGGCCTTTCGGATCGTCAGCGAGCCACTGGGCGTAGGTGCAGATCAGGGCGGCGAAGCGCGCGTCGTTTGAAGGTTCCGCCGAGCCTTGACGCACCAACGAGACGGGAGCCGCGGGATGGTCATTGACGGACCATTCGATGCTGCCCAGTTCCGTGGAGGTTCCCGTGGGTTCGATCTCGATGGCGACCATGTTCGAGCCCTTGGCTGGGAGCAGGGTGGGCATTGGTTCGTTCGGAACGCCCTCGGCGTTAGAGAAGCCGAGCAAGCGGTAGCGCGAAACGTTGGCGGCGTTCGCACGGAAGACCGCCTTGATGTTGCAATCCGTATTGGGATTTCCCCGGACGGAGATGATCACCAAGGTGGCGGAGGGTTTCCAAGGGCAGGTGAGTGATTCGGTGGAAATGGTGGCCGCGTGGGTCGTTTGGCTCGGATTCCGGTCATCCGGATGCCAACCTGCGGAATTGAGCCGGGAGACCACGGTGACTCCGGCGGGGCGGAGGTTGAAACTGTTGAGGATTTCCTCGACGCGGATCTCTTCGTGAGCCGGGCGCTCATGGCGCGTGAGAATGGCCTGCCGGATCCATTCGAGGCTGGATTTTCCAGACTGTACGGGCAGGTCAAGCGTGGGAAACTCCGCGGCGGCCACGTATCCGCGGGTGAGCAGAGGTGGCAGGTCGGGGTGGGTGCCCGCGCGGCGCGCGTTGGCGGCGAGTGATTTGGCACTGGCGTCCACCGGCCCGGGGGCGGGATGAAGTCGGACACGTTCCGGCGCGGCTTTTGGGTCCCTCTTGGAGCTGACGCTCGCCGGGTTGGGGACCTTGTGTTGTTGGGAGGCCAGGAAAATGAACATCCCCGCGGTGATGGCGGCGGCCGCGGCGAGCGGCACGATCCAGCGAATGGAAGCGCGGCCGGACTTCGGCTTGTTCAGCGGATCTCCCGAACGGGCGATCGCCAGCACCTTGCCACGCTGCTCCGCTGACAAAGCACCGGCGGTCGGTTCCAGCTCACGTTTCAACATCTGGCAGACGTGCTGCAGTTCCCGAACCGCATCCTGCAAGGCCGGGTCTTCGGTGATCGCCTGCTCGACTTCCGCCGCCTCGTCTCCGGAGAGTTCTCCCAGCAGGGAGGCGGTG
>DAISZP010000325.1:0-6539 GCA_036824745.1 Luteolibacter sp. | reverse complement strand
GAAGGACGAGGTGAAGAAATCCGAGCCGCCGCCGGGGCCGGCGTTTGTGGGCATACTCGAACATGTCCTCGTCCCGCCCGATCTCATCGACGCGTGGATCAAACAACACGGCATGCCCGCCGACGCCACCGCTCTGCGCGCCGAGGTGCAGAAGTGGGTGGAGGAGAAAAAGGCGTCGCTGGATTGCACGATGATGGCGAGCGGCGTGATGGGGAGGATTTCCACCAACGAAAGGATTATCGAGCGGATCTACCCGACCGAATACCTGGAAGCGGGGGCTGGGGTCTGGCCCTATCCGACTGCCTTTGAGACCCGCAATCTCGGCTACACCGCGGAGTTTTTTTCCAATGCGAGTGATGGGAATATCCGATTCTCGGTGGATGTGGATTTCTGTGAATTGCAGGGCAGCAAGGCATGGAACGTGGTCGCCGAGAAAACCCGGCAACCGGATGACGTGTTCATGCCGATCATTCGGAACTATCGATTGAAGCAGAATGGCCCGGCGATCAACGGCAAGCCAGTGGATGCGGATCCGTTTGCGGACCCTCAAGACGCTTTCTCGAAAGCCGAGCCGCTCAGTGCTTCGGACTATCGACCCTCGTTCGAATCCGATAGAGTCCATTTGCTGGCTCGTTTCGATCCGCTCTCGGTAGAGCGCAAACAAGGATTTCCCTCGCGTCTGATCTTCGCGCGTGGCGCGGCCGCTCCCGAGGTGGAGAAGACCGCGCGCCTTGCCGAGGACTTCGCTTACACGGTGGCGACCATCCGGGTGCCCCACGTGGAGTTCTCCTCATGGCTTCAATCGCAGCAACCGATCACCGCACAACTGAGCGCCTGGTCATTCGCCGAATCCCTGTGCATGGAAGGAAAGGCGGAAGTGATCGAATCCGCGGGATCGAGGGCAAAGGTTTCCAAATCCAACACGCTCGAAAACATCAGCGAGATCATCTATCCGACTGAGTATTCGCCGTCCTGTCAGAGAACCGTCACCGAGCGGTGGGAGGAACGGGAGCGTCAGAACGTGGATGGCAAGCCGGTGGAAGGAGTAGCCACCAAAGCGACTGTAAAGACCGATGCCTTGTCGGGTCTTGCCGGAGCCAGCATGGCGACATCATTTGAAACACGAAACACCGGCATGACCTACGAACTCCAGATTCTGCCGGATGAAAGCGGAGTGCTGGCCAAGCACATTCTGGAACGCGTCATTCATGTCGGTGAATCGGTTCACCGCAGGATCGAGGATCAGGGCAAATGGATTCCGGACATCACGATGCCGATCTTCTCCACGTGCAGGTTCAATACGACGAACCGCCTGCAATCCGGCAAATGGACCTTGATCGCGACGGGCCCCGAATACGCGGAGAACGGCAAGGCGGATCGCGAACAATGCCTTCTAATGTTCGTGAAAGTGGAGTGACAGGCGGGCGGTTGTTCGTTAGATGAAACCGATGATCCGGGACAAAACATCGAATCCTCAAGCCGATTCATGGGCCTCTCCATGGATCGGCACGATGGTTGTCTCCGCGCTGTTGGCCGTTCTTGTTGGGTTGTCCGGCGTCTGGCTCGCGAGGCAGGAGAACCGGGTCACCGAAACTCCTCCGGGCAACCGGATCGATGACACGTTCCGTCAGATGGCCCGGCGCGTGGATGAATTGGAAACGCTTTGGGAGAAGGCCCTTGATGAAGAAGCGGGGCGGTTGCTCGATCAGGGTTTCCAATTGCCGAAGGATGGAACGGAAGTGGTCGGAGTGGCGCAGAGATCGCTGCTCAACGCCGGTTTCTCCGATCCGGGCCGCGCCCACCTTCGTGAGGACGGCCAAGCGGTCCGGTGGAGGCCTGTGTTTGAGAAGTTCTCACGCAAGGAACCTGACGAGTGGGTGTTTTCCGAAAGCCAGTTGTTAGGTGCTTCGGGCTGGATCGAGATGCCGGAGAAACCTCTCGCATGGTGGCGGGGGAATGGAAGATCGGCGGTCGTGCTCATCCTGGATGAGCGAATGGCATCGGTGGTCGTTGGCAACGATCTGCGGGCGCGTTTCAAGCCCGCCGGATTCGCGGATGAACCTGGTGCGATGGCCTTCAGCGCACCGGATGGCAGCCCTTGGTTTGCCAACGGCAATCCCGACCCAGCCGCCAAGCCCGATGAGATCCTCCGGCATGTCTCGCGCTTCGGAGACTGGACGCTGCGCCGCTACTATCCGGTGAAAACCGTGGTCACCTGGCGGCTGCCTGTGTTGGTGGGTTCGTTCTCGCTCGCCGCGCTTCTGTTAGCCGGTGGCGTCGCGGTCGCGCTGTGGCAGCGCAAGGCGATCCGACTCGCCGAGGAGCGCGTGAGTTTCGTCAACCGCGTGTCGCACGAGCTCCGCACGCCCCTAACAAACCTGCTGCTCAACACGGACCTGGCCATCGACGGGCTCTCCGTGGGCGACGACAAGGCGCGGCGCAGGCTCGGCTTGATCCGCGAGGAAACGTCGCGGCTCTCCCGCATCGTGGACAACGTGCTGGCATTCGCCCGCATTGAGCGCGGCAAGATGGAAACGCGGGCGGAACCTTGCGAGGTGGATGCAGTGCTGTCAGAACTCCGCGAAACCTTCGCTCCCTTATTCGAGCGGAAGTCGATCGTTTGCGAATACGAGAATCGTGTTTCCGGCCGCCTGGAGATGGATCGCGACGCTTTCTCACAAATTCTATCCAACCTGCTCTCCAACGTGGAGAAATACGCCGGTGAGGCGGCGAGGGCGCGGGTGCTCATCGAAGGCAGTGAGCATGAAATCATCGTGGAAGTGACGGACAATGGCCCCGGCATCCCGACGGGCGCGCGGCATCGCGTGTTCCAGCCCTTCGAACGCGCCGGATCGCGGGTGAACGAAGGAGCAAGCGGCACCGGTCTGGGTTTGGCGATCAGCCGCGAACTCGCCGGGCGCATGGGCGGGAGTCTTGAGCTGCTTCCTTCCGATGCCGGCGCTCGTTTCCGGCTCGTGGTGCCATTGCGGGAAAGGAGTGGTGTGTTGTGAGAATTCTGCTAGCCGAGGACGATCCGATCACGCGCGAGGCCGTCGCCGCACTGCTCGAAGCCGAAGGACATCAGATTTCCGCGGCGAAGGACGGCAGGGAGGCGCTGGCTCATTGGCGCAAACACCGTGCCGAGTTGGTCTTGCTCGATATCATGATGCCCGGCGCGAGCGGCTACGAGGTGTGTCGTTTCATCCGGGCCGAGGACCGCCGCGTGCCCGTGTTGTTCCTTTCCGCGAAATCCGAGGAGGTGGATGTGGTGCTCGGTCTGGAACTCGGCGCGGACGATTTCGTCCGAAAGCCCTTCGGCAAGCACGAGCTGTTAGCCCGCGTTCGCGCCGTGCTTCGCAGAAACGACGAGCCGCGGATCCCTGAGGAATTCGCCTTCGGCCCATGGCGCGTGTTTCCCAAACGCCTGGTCGCTGAATGGGCGGAGCAACGTGTGGAACTCACGCCGCGCGAGGCGAAACTACTCGCGTTCCTCTCCGGCAGGACGGGCGACGTGGTGACGCGCGACGAGCTGCTCAACGCCTGCTGGGGACTGGAATACTTCCCTGAATCCCGCACCCTCGATCAGCACATCCTGAACCTGCGGAAGAAAATCGAAGCGGATCCATCAAAGCCCGTCCTGATTGAGACGGTCCGTGGCGCGGGCTACCGGTTTCCCTCTCAATCCTGATCGTCCGCCGTCGCCTTGATGTCCACGAGCGCGGCGATGAAGTCCCCCAGAATCTCGGCCGGCACCATGATCGTGTCGCGGTTTCCGCCCACGTCCTCGGTGATCTTCACCACCATGCCGCGGGCATTTCGTTTCAGATCGAGAAAGAAGACTTTCCGATCCGCCAGGATTTTTTCGGTGTGCAAGAGGTCGCTATCCACGTCTTTCTCCGGTCTGTTTTGAACTTTGCCAAAGCAACGCTTGAACCATTGGTTGTCAATGGAATTCCTTGGTGCGGACCGATGCGCGACCTTCTCCCAGATTCCCGACCGGCGCTTGTGCTCGCGCCGATGCAGGACGTCACCGACCTCCCGTTCATGCGGGTGATCGCGCGGCGCGGCGCGCCCGATTGGTTCGTCACCGAGTACTTCCGCGTGCACCCGGATTCGGTGCCCCACCACTACATCCTGCGTTCCATCCGGGAGAACAAAACCGGCAAGCCCATCTTCGCTCAGATGATCGGGCGCGATGAGGAAAGCCTCGTCCGCACCGCCAAACAACTTACCGAACTCCCCGTGGCGGGCATCGACCTGAACCTCGGCTGCCCCGCGCCGATCGTTTGCAGCAAACGCGCTGGCGGCGGATTGCTCCGGGAGCCGGATCAAATCGATCATCTGTTAGGCGCGTTGCGTGAAGCCGTGCCCGGACGGTTCACGGTGAAAACCCGCGTTGGTTATGCGGAGGAATCCGAGTTTCCAACGCTGCTGGAGATTTTCCGCAAGCACGCCATCGACGGGCTCACGATCCACGGCCGCACGGTGAAGGATTACTATCAGACGCCGGTGCGCCCCAACTGCGTGAAACTCGCCGTGGAAACGATGCATTGCCCGGTGATCGCCAACGGCAACGTCGTGGACGTTCCGACCGCGCACGCCTACCTGCGTGTCACCTCGGCCGCGGGCCTCATGGTGGGACGCGGGGCGATCCGCAACCCATGGATCTTCTCGCAGTTGATCGCCTCATTCGAAGGACGGGACGCTTTTCAGCCAAGCTATCGGGACCTGATGGAATACGTGTTCGAGCTTTATGACGAGCTCGCCAGGGAAACCCGGAAGTTCATTCCCAACTCCCACGTCCAGCGCATGAAGAAGACGCTCGCCTACATCAGCCATGGCTTGGAAGGCAGCTTCGAACATGACATGCGGCGCGCGGTGACGCCCGATGACTTCTTCCGGATTTGCCGCGAACACCTCGATCACGACGCTCCATTGCCTCCAACGCCACCGCTTGATTCCAAGCTGTTTTGTGGCTTCGAGCATCTGAAGTGAAGTGGTCCATGTGGATCTAACAGCAACGGCGCGGACAACGGAATCGACCGGTTGCGAAAAAACTTTCGGCAAAATGCATTTATCTGGTTGACGGATTCGGATCGTTTGCATATCTCCTCAAAACCTTCAGCGCACATGACCACCCACGCGACATATCCCAAAAGCATCCAGCGGACCTCATGGTCGCCGGTCGTGGATATGATCCATGGCATGGAGTTGTCCATCGAGGGAAGTTACCCATTGGCAAACCTGAAGCGACTCGGCTTCGGCAATGATCCCAAGGAGGCAGGCAGGTAGTTCAAGATCCGGAACATTCATCGGATTCCTTTTCTGAACCCCGCTCGCTCCCGAAGCCGGCGGGGTTTTAGTTTTCCAGAAAATCCCTTGTTTTACAGCGGTTTCGAGCCGCAACCCAACAACCAAACCCCACAAATCCATCACATGATTTTCCATCCATGATCCCACGGGCGTGAAAGGCCCCGCCGCCGGCGGCAACCGGCGACGGAGCGGAAACGGCCACCCATTCCACAAGTCCCTGCGAGAGGCGCATGCTTCCGGACGACCGCGAGAACGGTCGCCCGACGGCGGCGAACTGTCAAGCGGACCGTCCACAAGACGGCCCGCGGCGGACGAATGCGGTCTGTTTCCACGCCCTGGTAAAGATATCACAAACCAGAGGCCTGGCAGTCATGCAAACTGCCCCGGGAGGTGTGCCTGAAACACCGAAAGATCCGCCGTGAAAATTTCCAGCGGGTGCGAGTCCTCCAACTGGACTGGCAGTGGTGTTTGTTTTCATTGGTTCAATCAAACAAGGCGGGGATTCCTTTTCCAAGGAGTCCCAGCCATCCAGTTTTCCAAACCGCGGAGTAGCCAAGCGGTAAGGCAGCGGTTTCATACGCCGCGTATCGCCGGTTCGAATCCGGCCTCCGCAACCATTCATCGGGTCGTTAGTCACGTAAAGATCGTGAGCTGCCTGTAAAGCAGCCGTCCATCCGGACCATTGTCGGAGCGTTACCGACACGACCCACCATTCATTCATCCGGCCTGTTAGCTCAGCCACGAAGAGCAACCGCCTGTCGAGCGGGAGGTCGCGGGAGCAATGCCCGCACAGGCCGCCAATTTCAACATCGCGCGCGAGGAAGACAGCAATCCGCCTCGCTTGGGACGAGGAGAAGCCCGGGGCAGCACCGGGGCGCGCGACCAATTTCCATCCATCCTCCGTAGCTCAATAGCAGAGCGTCCGCCCGATAAGCGGAAGACCGCGGCGCGATACCGCGCGGAGGAACCATTTCCCAAGTAATGTCAAAGCAGCATGCCCGGCTGTTAACCGGGTCGTCCAGGTGCGAGTCCTGGTCTGGGAGCTATTTTCAAATTCAATCGAGGCTGTGTAGCTGAGACAGATCAGCGTCCCGTTGAAGCCGGGAAGAGTCCGGCGCGCTACCGGACGCAGCCGCCATTTTCACCAACTCCATTGGTGTATCAGCTAGCATAGCGGCCTTTCACGCCGCAGAAGCCGGGGCAGCACCGGCATGGAGTGCCAATGT
>DAISZP010000324.1:0-6544 GCA_036824745.1 Luteolibacter sp. | reverse complement strand
GCCTGCCTGTCGGCGATCAGTTGTTCGCGGTCGAGATGGAAGCGGGCTTCGAGCTTGGGTTCCTCCTCGCGCGTGCCGAGGTCGATGGATGCGGCGAGTTTGCCGGTGTTCACGATGCCGCGTGTGACGGCCTGGTTTCCGCTGTCAGGAACCGTGACGCGTCCGTTCGCGTCGGCGGTGAGCGTTTCCCTGCCGAGGTCGATGTGGAATCCGTTCACCGGTTTGCCGTTTTCATCGAACACGCGGACGATCTGGCTGGAGGCCGTTCCTTCGAGGTGAGGCGTGATGTTTCCCTTGCGGACGAGCGCTCGGGCGGAAACCTGGCCGCTCACGAAATCCACCAGCCAGACACCGGGGCCGCTGAGTTCCGGCAGCTCGATCGATTCGCGATGGCGGACGATCGGTTTCTGTTGGAACTTCAATTTCCTCTCGTGATGCGGCACCAGGCCATCAAGGTCGAGGTTCACATCGGGTTCCGATCCATGGCGGGCCAGATGCGCGGGTTGGTCGATCTCATAGATGCGGACGAGCAGGTCCGGCGTGTTCTTCAGATCCAGCGGCAACGAGACTTTGTCTTCCGCACTCAACAAACGCGGGGACTGCGGCGCGAAGGAAATCGAGGATTCCTCCTGGAGCGCCTTGAATTCCGCGGCATCCAGCGCCGCGGCCCAGCGGGATGGCTCCGCTCCGGCGAGCAGGCGCGCCCGCGCTTGGATCACCGCGAGCTTTTTCTCCTGGATGAACGGCGCGAACTCGGAGGTGGAGTCCGTTTGTCCGAGGAAGTGGTTCAGATAGAATGTTAGAAGCTCCGTGTCATCCCGGACCGGCGGGCAGGCGGTCGCGTCCTTGAAGTCGATGGTGGTCTGGATGGTGTTCCGTTCGTTGCGTTCGGCGTTGCGGAGGATCCCGTGCGATTGCCGAGGCAGGGCGAGGTAGGTGAGCAGGTCGTCCTTCGGGAAATTGCCCGCCTCAAGCTGCATGCGCAGGTGGTGGAAAAGCACGTGGGCCTTGAGCGAGTTCAGCGCCGGAGGAAGTGTGAGCGCGAAATCGCGGCAGCGCCGCAGATGCTCCGCGTGCGCCGTTGGGTCGCGTTCGAAATCTGTTTCCGCTCCGGGTTTCAGCCGCGTGAGGTAGTCGCAGGCGAAGCTCAGATTGGACCGCAGTTCGGGCCTCAGTTCGAGCAGGGCGACGAGCTGCGAGTGTGTTAGATTCTTCCGAAACCTCAGGTTGTCGTAAACCGCCGGCTCCTTGATGGCCAGCGACTGCACGATCAGGGGCACCACGCCCGGCAGGTCGCTGCGGTCGAGGTTGGCGAGAAACCAGCGGATCTTCCGGTCGTCGAAAGTTTCCACTTGTTCGAGTTCGCGCATGAGTCGGCTGCCGCGGAACTGGCTGTAGGGTTCCTCCGGCTTGATGGCCGCAGCGGCCTTCTCAAACTCCTCCTCGCGGATCAGCGCGGGGTCCAGCCGTGTCGGAAGTTGTGCGGCGGCGGCCGCGGCATTGGGCCGGGTGTCATCGAACTTGAGGTCGAGCCCGCGGATCAAATCGGTTAGAGAGCGCTGTGGGTTTTTCCCGTATTCGAGGAGAATGGCGCGGTTTTCCAGGACGGACATGCCCTCCGTGGAGAGCGGATTCACCTTCCTCTGTGAGGCGGCTTTCCACTCCGCGATGGTTTTCCGGAAGTCCGCGTCCTTGCCGGTGAGTTGTTGGTGGAGCGCGGTGTGGAAATAGGCTTCTTGGGTTCCTGGAACCAGTTCGGCGAGAGCCGCTGCCCGGGTTTCCGGATCGGCGAATCGTTCGCGGAAGCTGTCTTCATCGGCCATGACATGAACCGAAGCCGCCAACATCAGGGCGAGGGTTTTATTCATGAATCACAACTACGTTCACGCCATCCGCGGGGGAAGGCCAAACTCGGTGATCCGGAGCGGGCGACGGCCCCGGGATGATTTTTCTTGCCGAAATGCCGAACCGCGTGGAGTTTCCGGGGCGTTGATGAGAAGCCTTTTGTCATGGTTGTTGTTGATCGGCATGATCGCCGGTCTGCAGCTCCCCGTGCTCGGCGCTGATCCTTGCGACGCCGTCGCCAAAGCCCATGCTGTGGCGCATGAGGGGCATGACCATGATCCCGGGAAACCCTGCGATCCCAAACACGAGAAACACTGCCCGCTCGGTCACGATAACACGGCCTGCACTCATGTCATGCCGATCATGGACGCCACCGAGCATCGTGAGGATTCGCCGGAATTCCTGGTGACGCTCTCTCTCATTTCATTGGAGTGCTGGCTCGCGCCTGAGGCTCCGGCCCGTGAATTGGACAAGCCGCCCTTGATCTGAACGTCCGTTTCCGACGTTCCGTCGTGCCCTGTTGGCGCGATGCTGTCTCCTTGAAGACGCACATAGCGGCGCTCGGGGGCCTTTCACCCGATACGTCTGTTTAGTGTTCTTTCCAATCGTTGTGTAAAACCAATTTTTCCAGTAATCAACATGTACAAATTCCATTTATTCGCACTGTTGGCTTGTGCCAGCCTAGCAAAACCACTTTCAGCAAAAACTTCTGTTGTCGTCACCCTCGGGAGCATCGGTGACCGAATTCGCTCCCAAAACCCCGACCTTGCGGCGGCGCGCTTGCGCATCCAGGAGGCTGTCGGGCGCATGAACCAATCCGGCCGACTCTCGAATCCGGATCTTGAAACCTCATTCGAACACAACTCCCGCTTCCGCGAGGGGAAACTCGAAATTGGATTTTCCCAGCGCTTCCCAGTCACGGGGCGCTTGCAGTTGGAAAAGGATGTCTCGCTCACCGAACTGAAAGCCTCCGAGGCCGAAGTCCGCGAAGTCGAACGCCAGATCATCAGCAAGGCCCGCGAAGCGGTAGTCAAAGTGCTGGCCACCCGCCAGCGCCGGGAACTGCTGAGCGAGCAAATCGGGCTATCCAAGGAGTTCGCTGATTTTCTGTCCGAGGTGGCTGCGAAGGGGGAAGGTTCGGCGCTCGATGCCGGCCAGGCCAAATTGGAGGCCACCAGCCTATCCATGGAAATCAGGCAACTCGAGGCCAGTGAAACCGCGCTCGTTGGTGAACTGAAACCCCTGCTCGGCATGCGCCCCGGTGAGGCGCTCAGCGTGAGTGGTTCCTTGCCCAATCCGTCGATTCCATCCGTCGCCGCCGATCCGGCGAGACGCCCGGACTTTCAAGCGGCGAAGCTCAACGCCCAGGCCGCAGCCCAAGGGGTGGCACTCGAACAAGCCCGCCGCTACGACGACGTGGAAGGCGGGCTCTTCGCCGCCGCCGAACGAACGGAAGACGCCCCGGAGGGTTACGAAAACGAAGCGATCATCGGCCTGCGGTTCAAAGTCGCGCTGCCGTTTTGGAACAAGAATGAAGGCGCGATCCAAGAGGCTGAAGCCAAGAAGGAGCGCACGGAAAAAGAAGCGATCGCCCTCGGGCGAGGCATCCGCCTCGAAGCCGAAGCCGCACGCGCCGAAATGGCGGAATGGACGCGCTTGATCGGTGAGATCGACAGCACGCTGCTGCCTCTTGCCGATGAACAAAGCAAACTTGCCGAGGATGCCTACCGCAACGGCCAGGGCGAGATCCAGTCCGTCCTCCGCTCGCGCGAGAAACGCCTGCAACTCTCCGCCGCCAAGCTAGACGCCTTGCGCGAATTCCATCTCGCCCGCGTGCGCCATGAGTCGGCGCTCGGCAAACCTTGAACCTTACTCCACCCAATCATTCATGAAAATTACATCTCTTTACCTATCGCTCGCCCTATTGGCGGGTAACTCATTCCTGCAAGCTGCTGAAAACGCCAACACCATCGTCCTCGACGAGAACGGCGTCAAAAACCTCCGCATCGAAACTGTCGAAGCCGAAGAAAACGACTTCGAGGAAACCGTGTTCGCTCTCGGACGTATCGCGGAAATCCCTGAGCGCCACGCCGTGGTCAGCAGCCGGATCGCCGGACGGGTTATCGGCTTGGAAGTCCACGAGGGCGATACGGTGAAGACCGATCAGATCACGGTCCGGGTTGAAAGCAGGCAGGCCGGAAATCCACCACCAGTCATCGAGTTGAAGGCTCCTATCGGCGGACTTGTCGTTCAATCCCATGTGAGGCTTGGCGAACCTGTGGAACCGGACAAGGAACTGCTCGACATTTCCGACCTCAGCGAGGTGTATGCCATCGCCCGCGTCCCGGAGCATCATGCGGCCCAGTTGAAACCAGGTTCCAAGGCACACATTGTGGTTTCCGCGCTTGGAAACCAGATCATCGAGGGTGAAATGCTTCGCTTGGGGACTTCCGCCGACCGCGAGAGCGGCACCATCGACGCGGTGTTTCGCGTGGCCAATCCAGATCTACGGATGCGCCCGGACATGCGGGCCGAATTCTCCGTGGTGCTCAGCAAGCGAACCAACGTCATGAGTGTGCCCCGTGCCGCTCTGCAAGGCGACGCCAGCAATCGCTTCGTTTACGTCAAGCACTTTGACATACCGAACGCTTTCATCAAAACGCCGGTACAGGTCGGCCAGATGAACGACCGTTTTGTGGAAATCACGAAGGGTCTGCTGCCAGCGGATGAAGTGGTCACTCGCGGTGCTTACTCGCTTTCCTTCGCCGGAGGAGGAACCGTCTCTCTGATAGAGGCGCTTGACGCCGCCCACGGGCACAAACACGCCGCCGATGGGTCCGAGCCCAAGGAGGGAGAAGCGGTGGATGAACATGCGGAACACAATGGAGAGAAGACAGACTCCCACGTTGGCAACCCCAAGGAAACAAGCCCCATCTGGAAATACACCAGCGGAGTCTTGCTCCTGCTTCTGATCGCTTCGTTCTTCACCAAGCTGCGCCCGGTTTCTTCAGGCGAAGAAGAGGAGAACGCTTCCAACACCAAACCGAAAGGCCACTGAACCATGTTGAATAAAATGATTCACTGGTCGCTCGCCAACCGGGCGATCATCATCGGAATATCCTTGATCCTCATGGTGATGGGTCTTCGCACCGCGACGGAACTTCCCGTGGAAGTGCTGCCTGACCTCACCAAACCGACCGTCATCATCTTGACGGAATCTCCCGGACTCGCTCCAGAAGAGGTGGAAACCCGCGTCACCCAACCCATCGAAAGCGCGCTCATGGGCGTGGCGGGACTCACCCGCCTGCGATCCAACAGCGATGTGGCCCTGTCACTCGTCTATGCCGAATTCGGCTGGGACACCGACATTTACAAGGCTCGCATGCTGGTGCAGGAGCGCATGCAGGGTGCGCGTGAGCAACTGCCGGAAGGTGTCCAGCCGTTCATGACTCCAGTTGCCTCGCTGATGGGCGAAATCCTGCTCGTTGGAGTTCGATCTACGATCAAGGAAGGTGAACCGGGATACATGCCTCCATCCGATGTGAGAACCATGGCGGATTGGACGATCAAGCGTCGCTTGCAAAGCATCTCAGGCATTGCCGAAATCCTGAACATGGGTGGCGGTGTGAAGCGCATCGAAATCCAGCCTGATCCATACAAGATGCAGGCAAACGGCATCAGCTTTGACGAACTTGAAAAAGCGGCCGGTGAAGCCGCCAACACCACCACAGGCGGCTTCATCAACACCGGTCCAACCGAGATCATGGTCCGCAATCTCGCCATGACGGTTCAACTGGACGACATCGCCAGCACGGTCATCAAAAAGATCAACGACCGTCCCATCGCGATCAGTGATGTGGCCAATGTGGTATGGGGCATCGAACCGATGCGCGGAGATGCGACCGTGAGCATCAATCCGGAAAAAACACCGACGTATGGCGTGATCATGACCATCACCAAGGCACCGGGTTTTGATACCAGAAAGCTCACCGAGGAGGTCAACAAGGCATTGAAGGAACTCGCTCCGGGATTTCCTCCGGGTGTCGAAACCACCCTGCTGTTCAAACAAAAGGACTTCATTGACCACGCCATCGGCAACCTTACCGAAGCCATCCGGGACGGCGCGATCATGGTGACCATCGTGCTCTTCCTCTTCCTGCTGAACTTTCGCACCACCTTCATCACGCTGATGGCCATGCCGCTGTCTTTCGGCATCACCATGCTGGTATTCAAGTTCTTCGGCATCAGCGTCAATTCCATGACCCTCGGCGGCCTCGCCGTTGCCATCGGCATGGTCGTGGACGATGCCATCGTCGATGTGGAAAACGTCTTCCGGCGATTGCGGGAAAATGCCGCGCTCGCAAATCCACACCCACGGCTGGCAGTCATTGCAAGAGCTTCTGGTGAAGTCAGAAACTCGATTCTTTATGCCACGATCCTGATCATTCTGGTATTCCTCCCATTGTTAGGTCTCTCCGGCGTCGAAGGCAAACTGTTCGCGCCCATCGCAATCGCCACGATCATCTCGATGATCGCCTCGTTCATTGTCTCGCTCACCGCGATTCCTGTTTTGTGCTCGTTTCTGCTCAAACCGAAGGAAGGGCATGAACACAAGGACGGACCGATCACCCGCGTGATGAAGTGGCTGTTGGAAAATACGCTGCTTCGATTCGGACTTAGCCAGCCTTACGTGCTGTTG
>DAISZP010000323.1:0-6582 GCA_036824745.1 Luteolibacter sp. | reverse complement strand
TCCACCGGCGGACTGCTCGCCGCGCCGCTCAAGATCGCCTACTCGGACTGGCCCGGCTGGGTCGCATGGGAGATCGGCGTGCAGAAAGGCTGGTTCAAGGAGGAGGGCGTGGAAGTGGAGTTCATGTGGTTCGACTACGTGCCGTCGATGGACGCCTACGTCGCGGGAAAAGTGGATGCCGTCTGCATGACCAACGGCGACGCGCTCGTCACCGGAGCCACCGGGAAACCCTCGGTCGGCATTCTGATCAACGATTTCTCAAACGGAAACGACATGATCGTCGCCGCCCCCGGCATCTCCTCGGTGAAGGATCTGAAGGGCAAAAAAGTCGGCATCGAGGAAGGCTTCGTGGAACACCTTCTCCTTCTAACCGCTCTGGAAAAGAACGGAATGAAGGCTGACGACGTCACCATCGTGAACACACCCACCGGCGAGACTCCTCAGGTGCTCGCCTCGAAGGCCGTCGATGCGATCGGCGCATGGCAGCCGAACTCCGGCCAGGCGCTCAAGGCACTCCCCGGATCGAAGCCCGTGTTCACTTCCGCGGACGCACCCGGCATCATCTATGACCTGCTCTACGTTTCCTCGGAAAGTCTTCAGAAGAACAAAGCCGATTGGGCGAAGGTGGTGAAGGTTTGGTACAAGATCGCCGATTACATGTCCAAGGAGGAGAACCTCGACGACGCGCTGAAGATTCTAGCAGGCCGCGTGAACCTCAAGCCCGAGGAATACGAACCGCTGCTCAAAGGCACCAAGATTCTCACCTACGAACAAGCGCTCAAGGCCTGGGAGAAAGGCGATGGACTGGGCTCGGTCTATGGATCCACCAAAAACGTCAACGCCTTCAACCTGAAACACAGCGTTTACAAGAAATCCCAGGATCCGGAAAAATACCTCGATCCCTCGTTCACCAAGGCGCTCAAGGCCGCCAAGAGCGAGTGATCCCGCCCGTCCTGACACCCGTTCCGAGAATCCGATCCGATGTCCCTGCGCGGGTGTCTCACAGGTTGGCTCGCCGTGCGGCGCGATCTCCCGCGCGGCAAGCGGACAGTTCTAACCATCCTCTCGTTCCTCCTGCCGTTGCTCCTGTGGTGCGTGGTGTCCTACGTGCCCTTCATCTGGCACCCGGACGTGAAGCTCACGCTCGCGGCGAACACCGAGCGCATGACCGCCGTGTTCACCGCGGGCAACCGCGTCAGCAAGGACTACTTCCCGAAATATGAGGAAGCCATCCGCCTCGACAACGCGGAGATCCTCAATGCTCAGGCCTCCAAGGAACCGGTCGCCGGAGCGAAACGCGCGAACCGCGTGCTGCTCCGCCAGATCGCGCCGGTCGGAATCGGCAACGGATGGTTGAAACCCGGACAGGAACAGGACGACTCTGCGATCTATCGGATTTGGAAAGAGCTCGCCACCGAAACAAAAACCGCGGGAAGCCCGGCGCTGACGGCGGAAAACCTCGCCATCGTGAAGTCGAACTGGGCGCTGCTCTCCGAAGGGTCCGCGGAATTCGATTTCGCGAAACTTCCCGAATCCCCGCTCTTGAAACTCATCCCGCAGGGTGTTCCCTCGAATCCGGTTTATCTGCCCGCGCCGGACGAGGTGATCCGCGCCGCCATGGCGGACTTCACCGCGCCGCGGATCGGCGAAAACCCGACGATGCTGGAACGCTACGGCTACTCGCTGCGGATCATTTTGTTGGGTTTCCTCTGGTCCTGCGTGATCGGCGTGCCGCTGGGAATCCTCTGCGGCGTGTATGATTTCTTCGCCCGGTTGGTGGAGCCGTTCGTAGATTTTTTCCGCTACATGCCCGCGCCGACTTTCAGCACGCTGCTGGTCGCGGTGCTGTCCGCTCACGATGCCCCTAAAGTGGCGCTGGTGTTTCTCGGCACCGTCTTCCAGATGATCCTCGTGGTTTCCAAGACCACGCGCCTGCTCGATCCCGCGCTGCTCGAAGCGGCGCAGACGCTGGGCACCAAGCCGCGTCAGATGATCACCAAGGTGGTCCTGCCCGGCATCATGCCGAACCTCTACAACGACCTCCGCATCCTGTTAGGATGGGCCTGGACCTGGCTCGTCATCGCCGAACTCATCGGCGTGAAGAGCGGCCTCACCGGTTTCCTCGATACCCAGGGCACCTTCCGCAACTTCGACCGCGTGTTTCCCATCATCATCCTCATCGGTGTCACCGGCTTCGTGACCGACCAGCTTCTTGCCCTGCTCCACGGCGTCTTCTTCCCATGGGCGGGGAAAACCGGCCCCGTCTCGCGCGCAGTCGCCAGCGCCGTGGCGTGGCCCGTCCGGAGTTTCATCACGCTCACCCGCCGTATCAACGCGCCATCCGACCTGCCATGACCACCGCCGACACGCCCGAATACCTTCGCCAGGATGCCGCGGTCGCAGCGCGCTTCGAGCGTCTCAAGCAACGCCCGGTCGCTCTCAGCGTGCGCGGTCTGACGAAACGCTTCGAGTCGAACAAAGGCATCGTCACCGCGTTGGAAAACGTGAACTTCGACGTTCACAATCGCGAGTTCATGTGCGTGATCGGTCCGTCCGGATGCGGGAAGTCCACGCTTGTTAGAATCCTCGCCGGTCTCGAAACCGCGAGCGAAGGCGAACTGCTCGTCAACGGCACGCCGGTCACCGGCCCCTGCCCGGACCGTGGCATGGTCTTCCAAGGCTACACGTTGTTCCCATGGCTCACGGTGAAGGAAAACGTGATGTTCGGTCCCCGCGTCGCCGGCCGCTCGCGCTTCTCCGCCGAGTCCGAGGCGCGTGAATGGATCGAGCTCGTGGGACTTTCCAAATTCGAGAACTCCTATCCCCATCAGCTTTCCGGCGGCATGAAACAACGTGTCGCCATCGCCCGCGCGCTGGCCAATCAACCGAAGGTTCTCTTCATGGACGAACCCTTCGGCGCGCTCGATGCCCAGACGCGCGCGAACATGCAGGCCTACCTGCTGGAGATCTGGAAAAAGGTGGACATCACCATCGTCTTCATCACCCACGATCTCGACGAGGCGGTGTTTCTCTCCGACCGCATCCTCGTGCTCGACGCCAACCCCGGCCGCGTCCGCGAAGCGGTGGAAGTGGCCGTGCCGCGCCCTCGGAGTTTCGATCAGCTCGCGGACCCGATGTTCATGGCCACGCGCCGCCACATCGAACACCTCATCCACCCGCCCCGCGCGGCGGAAACCGAGAGTTTCCCGGTGCTCCGCATGGCCGTCGCCGATCCGGACGTGCTTTGATTTTCTGCCCCAATCGTATGAACTTTTACTTTTTTCTTCATACTTGGAATTTCCCCTGCTATCCCCCGGCGCATGCCGAAGGAGACCAACAGCGACAGCCTGAGACGCATCACCATCTCGATGCCCGAGGACACGTTCCTCGCGCTCGACCGCATCGTCACCGAGCGCGGTTTCGACAGCCGTTCGCAGGCGATCGTCGAGATGATCCACCAACAGGCCGCCGAACATCTCGGGAAAATCGGCACGCAGGTCATGGCCGGCACGCTGACGATGATCTACGACGAGTCGAAGAGCACGCTGCTCAAGGATCTTTCGCGCGTGTGCCGCGAGCACATCACCGAGGTGATCTCATCGCAGCACATCCTGTTGGAAGACGATCACGTGCTGGAGGTGCTTCTCATGCAGGGACCGGCCAACACGCTGCGGCAGATCGCCAACGAATTGGTCACCTGCAAGGGCGTCAAAAGCACCCACCTCACGCTCACGCCACACCTGCTACCACCACTCCACGCGAAGCGCGGATAGATTTTCAGGAACCATGAAACCGATCTTCGAAAAAACACTGCACGGCGCCGGCATGTGGTCCGCCGTGGTCTCGCGACACAAGCGCCTGCGACTCACCGACATCGATGGCGGCGCGAACGTCTCGATGCTGCTCTACAACGCGCTCGAACGCACCGAGCGATACAACATGCCCGACACGCTCAAGGGTCAGCACATCTTCTACCTGCGAGCACCCTACTGCCTGCACTCGGACATGGGCCGCCTGCTCGCCTCGATCACCGCGGACAGCGTCGGCTGGCACGACACCGTCTGCGGCCACTCGGACGCGGCGCGGGTCCTGGCGAAATATGGCGCGAACAACTATCAGGCCGCCCGCAACGACTGGCACCGCAACGGCCGCGACTGTTTCCTCATCGAACTCGCGAAGTGGGGACTCGGGAAAAAGGACCTCGTTCCCAATCTGAATCTCTTCTCCAAGGTCGTGTCCGACGAGGACGGAAAACTCTCCTTTGTTCCCGGAAACTCGAAACCCGGCGATTCCATCGAGCTGCGCTTTGAAATGGACACGCTGGTCGTGCTCAACACCTGCCAGCACCCGCTCGATCCCGATCCGGAATACCGCCACCGCCATGTGAAACTCGAGGTTTTCGCGGGCGAAGCCGCCACGGCGGAAGATCCCTGTTTCGCCATCCGTCCCGAAAACCTCCGCGCCTGGGAGAACAACGAAACCTACCACACCCTCCGATTCTAACATGAAGGAAAGCACGCTCGATCCGAATACTGCCGTGTTCCGCGAGGTGATCCCCGCGGGCGATTGGTGGGTGCATGAAATCAAGAAGGGCCAGACGCTCCGCATCCTCGATCTCGAAGGCAACCAGGCCGCCGACACCTTGTTTTTCAGCGCCGCCGATCCCACCGAGCGCTACAGCGCGGACCGCACGATCCAGGAACAGGCCGCACTTTACCTCACCACCGGCACGAAGCTGATGAGCACGGAGGGAAACGTGCTGCTCGAAATCACTGCGGACACCTGCGGCCGCCACGACACGCTCGGCGGAGCCTGCTCACGCGAGAGCAACACCATGCGCTACGCCCACGACAAGGAGTGCATGCACGCCTGCCGCGATAGTTTCATCCGCGGCGCGCAGGAATGGAATATCGAACTCACCAAGCGCGACATCACCTGCAACATCAACTTCTTCATGAACGTGCCCGTCTCACCCGATGGCGGACTCACCTTCGCCGACGGCATCTCCGCTCCCGGAAGATATGTCGAGATGAAGGCCGCCATGGACGTCGTCTGCCTCATCTCCAACTGCCCCCAGCTTAACAACCCCTGCAACGGCTGGAACCCCACTCCCGTCGAAGTGCTGGTTTTCGATCAGAACTGTAGCGGCGGTCTATGACCGTCGCTGACTGCTGCTCATCGGCTACGACGCTCACAGAGCGCCGCTACAATCATTTCATTCGCTGATTTTCCATGAACATCCTCATCGCTAATAGAGGCGAAATCGCCGCACGCGCCATCCGGACTTTCCAGAAGCTCGGCTACCGCAGCATCGCCGTGTATTCGGATCCGGACTATCCGGCCCCGCATGTGGAACTCGCGGACGAGGCGCATCGCCTCGGTCCAGGTTCGGTTTCGGAAAGCTATCTGCTCAAGGACAAGCTTCTTGAGATCGCGAAATCATCCGGGGCAAGCGCCGTGTTTCCCGGATACGGATTGCTCAGTGAAAACACGGACTTCGCCCGCATGTGCGAGGACGCCGGAGTGAAATGGCTCGGACCCACGCCGGAGCAGATCATCGCGTTCGGCCTCAAGCATGAAGCCCGCCGCCTCGCCGGCGAGGCCGGAGTGCCGCTGGTGCCGGGAACTGATTTGTTAGAGAATGCCGACGCCGCCGTTTCCGCTGCGGAAAACATCGGCTATCCCGTCATGCTCAAGAGCACCGCGGGCGGTGGCGGCATCGGCATGAAGGTCTGCCGTGATGCGGAGGAGCTTCGCCGTGAGTTTGAAACGGTGGTGCGGCTCAGCTAACGGAGCTTCGGCTCCGGCGGCGTGTTCATCGAGCGTTTCATCGAACGCGGACGCCACGTGGAAGTGCAGATCTTCGGCGATGGCAAGGGCCGTGTGCTCGCTCTGGGCGAACGCGATTGCTCGGTGCAGCGTCGCAACCAGAAGGTCTTCGAAGAGACACCGGCACCTGGCCTAACGGATGAAACGCGATCCGCGCTGCATGCCGCCGCAGTGAAGCTTGGCGAAAGTGTGGGCTATCGCTCCGCGGGAACCGTCGAGTTCATTTACGATGCCGACCGCGGTGACTTCTTCTTCCTTGAGGTGAACACGCGGCTTCAAGTCGAGCACGGAGTCACCGAACTCGTCACCGGAATCGATCTCGTCGAGTGGATGGCCAGGCTCGCACTCGATTCCTCATGGACAATGCCAGATCAGGCACCCGCCCCGAAAGGCCACGCGATCCAGGCCCGCGTCTATGCCGAGGACCCGAACCACAACTTCCGCCCGAGCAGTGGATTGCTCACCGAGGCCGTGTTTCCCGAATGGGCTCGCTGCGATGGCTGGGTCTCCGCAGGCACGGAGGTGAGTCCGTTTTACGATCCGCTTCTTTCCAAGGTGATGGTCTTCGCCGACGACAGGGCCGCAGCGGTTTCCAAACTGGCCCAAGCTCTGGACGAAACACGCCTATCCGGATTTGAAACGAACCTGCGCTATCTGCGAGGCATCTGTCGTTGGCAGCCCTTCATCAACGGTGGCGTCGCAATGCGGGGCATGGCCTCTTTCGTCTATCCGCCATCCACGATTGATGTGCTC
>DAISZP010000322.1:0-6584 GCA_036824745.1 Luteolibacter sp. | reverse complement strand
CTCCCCCCAATGATCCGGCTACGTCACAAGCTGCTGATTCAGATGTTCCGCGTGTTTGACCAGGTGATCCTGGCCGCCACCGCCTTGTGCATCATCCGATTCCGCCCCGAAATCGTCCTTGAAGGCATCGGCCGCCCCCCGGAGGCCACGTTTCACATGGGTGATACGATCGGCATGATTCTGCTCGCGGTGGGATGGGTCGGGATCTTCGATTATTTCATCCGCTACAAGGCGGACCGATTGGTCGCGCTCAACAACCAGTTGTTGAATCTGGTCAAGGCGACGAGCATGGCCTCGTTCTGGTTGATGATGGTCTCCGCGACCTTTTCCGTGAAGAGTTTCAATGTTCTGAACATCCTCATCTTTTTCGGAGTGGTGACGGTGGTCGGGATCATCAGCCGCTTGTTCCTGCGCATCCTGCTGCTGAGCGCGCGGCGTTCGGGATACAACTACCGCTATCTTCTTGTGGTTGGCGCCAACGAGCGGGCCTATCAGATCGCGAGGCGCATCGACCGCAAGGCCGAACTCGGATACAAGATCGTGGGATTCGTGGCGGAAAGCCCCGAAGCTCTCGCGGAATGGAATGGCGACGAGCGGAAACACTGGAAAGCCCTCGGCATGTTGGACGGGCTGCAGGACATCCTCGCCGCGGAGCGAGTGGATGAGATCGTGGCCTGCCTGCCCGTGGATGCGAGGTTCAGCGACATCACGACGGTGGTGCGGCATGCCCGCGATCTCGGCATCGTGGTGAGGCTGATGCCGCAGTTCGCCGATGGGTATGTGCTGCGAAACCTGCATGTCGAGGAGTTTGAGGATGAATACGTGGTCACGCTGTTTCGCGAGCAGTTGCTTGTGCAGTTGCTTCTCAAGCGGATGATCGACGCCGCGCTTTCGATCGCGGTGCTCATCGTGCTGGCCCCGTTGATGCTGGTCGTGGCCATTCTGATCAAGCTGAGCAGCCCGGGTCCGGTATTCTTCGTGCAGAATCGTGTGGGGATGAATCAACGCCAGTTCAAACTCTACAAATTCCGCTCGATGGTGGCGGATGCGGAAGAGCGGAAGTTCTCCCTGGCCCACTTGAACGAGCGCGATGGTCCGGCGTTCAAGATTGAGAACGATCCGCGCATCACCCGCATCGGCCGCTGGCTCCGCAAGACCAGCGTGGATGAGCTTCCTCAGTTGTTCAACGTCATCAGTGGCGAGATGAGCCTGGTGGGGCCGCGTCCGCCGCTTCCGGATGAGGTGAAGAAATACGAGTGGTTGTTCCGCAAGCGTCTTTCGGTGAAGCCGGGCATCACCTGCATCTGGCAGATCAGCGGACGGAACAATGTTTCCTTCGATCGTTGGATGGAGATGGATCACGAATACATCGAGAACTGGTCGCTTTGGCAGGATCTCCAGATCCTTGTGAAAACCATCCCGGCGGTCCTGCTGAGCCGTGGAGCATCTTGAACCGGATCACGATGGAACAACGACCGAAGGTATTGGCGATTTCATCCGGTGGTGGACACTGGGTGCAGTTGCTCAGATTGAGACCGGCTTTCGAGGGTTGCGAAGTGACCTATGCGACGGTCCGGGAAGGCTATCGCGGGGATGTGGGAGGTGCTCCGTTTCACTTGATCCCGGATTCGAACCGCTGGAACAAGCTGGCCCTGCTCCGCAGCGCGGCGGCGATTTTCCTGCTGGTGCTGAGGATCCGTCCCGATGTGGTGATCACGACCGGGGCCGCGCCGGGATATTTCGGCGTCCTCTTCGGAAAGTGGCTCGGCGCGCGCGCCGTCTGGGTGGACAGCGTCGCGAATGTGGAGGAACTTTCGATGTCCGGCAGGAAGGCGGGCTCGGTGGTGGATCTCTGGCTCACCCAGTGGCCGCATCTTGCGCAGGAAGGCGGACCGGCTTGTTTTGGAAACGTGTTATGATTTTTGTGACCGTAGGAACCGATCTTCCCTTCGACCGGATGATGAAGGTGATCGATGACTGGGCGCGCGGCAACGACCGTCGCGATGTGTTCGCCCAGATTGGCGAGGGCGGATGGCGTCCGGAATTCATCGAGCACGCCGAATTCCTGCAGCCGCCGGAGTTCAAGAAACGGTTCAACGAGGCCTCGCTGATCATTTCACACGCGGGCATGGGCACGATCTTATCCGCCTTGATGTATCAGAAGCCGATTCTGGTGATGCCGAAACGAGCCAGCCTTGGCGAGCACCGCAGCGAACATCAGGTGGCCACCGCGAGAAAAATGATGGAGTTGGGAAACGTGAACGTCGCGTTCAATGAGGAGGAACTCCGTTCCAAATTGGATCGCTTGGATGGATTGATCCCGCCCCGGGCGATCGGTGATTCCGCCGCGCCGGAATTGGTGGTCGGCCTACGTGATTTCATTTTCCAGAAAGGACCGCGCGGAAACCGATGACGAAGTCCGGAAGAATCGCCGGATTCGCGGCATCACTGTTGGATCCGCGGATCTATCTGCACGCCCTGCGGATCCTGCACTATTACGCATACAGTCATGTGCGGGAACGCGGCGCTGTGAAAACCGGAGCCGGCACGGGCATCGCTCCGAATGTTTCCTTCCGCAACGGATGCCGGATCACCATGGGCAAAGGCTGCCACATCGGCGAGCGCTGCTACCTGTGGGCCGGTGATTCCTCCGGACGGATCGTCATGGGCGACCATGTTTCGATCGCGCCCGAAGTGTTCATCACCGCATCTGACTATCAGTTTGTGGCCGGTCGCACGTTTCGCGATCAACCGAAGCGCGAGCGGGACGTGCGGATCGGAAACGACGTGTGGCTCGGCGCGGGAGTCGTCGTCACCGCGGGAGTCGTGATCGGCGATGGATGCATCGTGGGCGCGGGAGCCGTGGTCACCAAGGATCTGCCGCCCGGGTCGATCGCCGCCGGAGTGCCGGCGCGGGTCATCGGTCACAGGGAATCCGAATCCACCGAAAGTTCATCATGAAAGCCGACGTCGCAGTCATCATCGTTTCCTATAACTCGGCCGATTTCATCGGAAACTGCCTGCGCAGCGTGATCTCGCAGCGTCGTTCGGTGTATCAACAGATCATCGTCGTGGACAACAAGCCGGGAGACGGCTCGGCAGAGCTGATTCGGCGGGATTTCCCAGAGGTGATGCTGGTTTCGCCCGGTGAGAATCTTGGTTTCGCCAAAGGGGTCAATCTGGGTGTTAGGAGTTCGGACGCCGAGTTTGTGCTGCTTCTCAATCCGGATACCGAGATTCTGGATCACGCGGTGGATAAGATCGTGGAGTTCGCGAGAACGAATCCGGGGCATGGTTTGTATGGCGGCCGCACGCTCAAGCCCGATGGCAGTCTGGAGCCGTCATCGTGTTGGGGAGCGCCGTCATTGTGGAGCATGGCGTTGTTCGCGTTCGGCATTACCACGATCGCTCCGAGAAACCGGTGGCTGGATCCCGAATCGCTTGGCGCATGGCAGCGTGACACGGTGAGGGAGGTGGGCGTGGTCACCGGGTGTTTCCTGCTTTCGCCAAGGGCCGTGTGGGACGAGTTGGGTGGTCTCGACGAGCGCTATTTCATGTATGGAGAGGACGCGGATCTCGCGATGCGCGCCCGGACCGCCGGATATCGCCCGGTGATCTGCCCCGATGCAAAGCTGGTTCATGAAGTGGGGCAGTGCTCGGAAACCCCGGTCCACAAGACGCTGTTGCTTTACCGGGGAAAGGCGTCCCTCGTGAGAATGCACTGGAAGGGGTTGCGGCGGACCGCCGGATTGTTTCTGTTAGCCGCCGGCACCGGGCTGAGGGCCCTCGCAAGCGGACTCTTGTCGATCGTGCGCCGTCCCGAGTCCGCAGGGCGATGGCAGACCCTGTGGCGTGAGCGCGGGGATTGGCTCCGTGGCTATGGAGCCGCGGAAGATCAAACCGCCTGATGACATCCCGATTTCAAGTCACATGATCAGCGTTGTCATTCCATCCTATAACCGCAGGGATTGCGTCCTCAACCTCCTGCGGGATGTCCTTGCCCAGGAAGACGTCGAATTCGAAGTCATCGTGGTGGACGATTGTTCGCCCGATGATTCGGTCGAAGCGATCCGGCGCGAGTTTCCCGGGGTCAAGCTGCTCGTGAACGAGAAGAACGGCGGGCCTTGCGTGACTCGAAACCGGGGGATCCGCGAGGCGGCTGGAGATTGGATTGTCGGATTTGACAGCGATGTGACGCTGCCAGACCGGAAACTGCTGGCAAAAGTCCGGGATGCGGTTATCGAGCATCCGAAAGCCACCGGGTTCGCGTTCAGAATATTCAAGGCCGATGGTGTGACGGATGACGCGCCACGCTGGTGGCATCCCGTGTCGTTGGCGAATGGAGGAAAACGGGTGTTCGAAAGCGATTACTTCAGCGGCACCGCGTATGCCTTTCGTAGAAACGAGATGATTACCGCCGGATTGTTTCCTGAGATCCTCTACATGCATTACGAGGAAGTGGAACTGGCTTACCGGATCCTCGATGCCGGCGGCTCGATCCTTTATCGTCCGGAACTCACTGCCGTGCATCATGCGAATGAAGTGTCCCGGCGGAGCGAGATTCAGGTTTTCTATAAACCGAGGAACCAGATTCTCCTGGCGATGTCGTGTTTTCCTCCGCTCCACTCGATCGCTTATTTGGCCCCTCGATTGGTTTTCCAATTTCTCAAATCGGTGAAAAACTCCCATCTGAATGGCTTCTGCCGGGCAATTAGCGATGCGATGGCGAAGAAAAACCAACTTCCCAAACCGCGAAGGCCGCTGAAACCTTCCACACTTCTGAGAATCGCCCGCCTCAGGAAACAAGTGGCCCCATGATCGCCTTGTCACTTGCGTTCCTTTCGATTCGAGGTCATTTCTTGCTTAGGGGTGCAAAATCCCTGTGAATCCCAAGAACCTGCTAAATTTTAAAGATTTGCAGCGAATTTGGATCTAATTTTTCAAATTCCAGTTTGACTTCGACCCTGCGACCACTACTTTTTAAGGTTAATCAAAATTTCACCATGCCAAAGCAATTTCGAACCATAACCTGCCTGTGGGCATTGGTGGCATTTGGGGTTTCCTTGGTACTCTCAAGCAAGGCTTCCGCAAGCACATCCGTGACCTACTATGGGATCACTTGGACATTCTCCACAGACCGTCCGACTGGAACCTTCGCCAACGGCGAACCTTGGGTGGTTGGGCCGGTGACGATCACCGCGATCAGTCCGAATCCCTCACAAAGCGTGCAGGGAGTGCAGAACGGCTCGATGGTGAACCCGGTTCCGAACACGAACTTCGGCTTCGACAGCAACCCCGTGGTTTCCTCAAGCATCATTTATGAAGGCGCGAAGAACGCCGCGCTCGCGCTACCTCTCACGCTCAAAGGCGGAGATGTGATCGTTTCGGCGAAGAGCCAACTGGGGAACTGGCCCACCTGGTTAAAAACCGTTTGCGCGCTCACCGTTCTCAACGCCCCGCCGGCATCCGGGAGCTTCCGCCCGGGGATTTTTGGTTCGGATCGGACGGTGAAATGGAATATCAGCCAGATCAATTGGAACGTGCTCAAAAACTACGCTGCGGTGGCAGCCACTCCCACGAAGGCCACCATCGCCGCCAAAGTTCCCCCGCTGCCATGGTTTGAATGGGCGACGGTTTGGTCCGGAAACAGCCTGCAGCCAACGGACAACACCGCGGATGGCGACAAACAGTATGGTCGTGAGACGGCCGCGAAGTTCGGTGAGGTCGGACTTTGGTTGAACACGAACCAACCGTTGGATGACAAGAAGGACATCGCGATCCGCTTGATTCAAAACGGAATTGATATTCACAACTATGTGAAAAACGGCGGTGGCTATTATCACGACGGCGGTCACAAACTGGGCCGGAAACTGCCGCTCGTAATTGCAGCCATGATGCTGAACGACTCCGAACTCAAGGGCATGGCTGGAAATCCGGACATTTTCCAGGAAGATACCACGACGTGGTTTGTCAACCAAGGAGACGTCGGGCGCGTGGTGAACAACAGCTATCCGGGATATCCCACGCCTGAGACGTATCGCCAGGAAGATGTCGGAATGGCGGAGTGGGGAATCCGGCACCGATGGGAGCCGTTTCAGGACAATCGCAATTGGGCGACCGGATACCGATCCGTCGTGGGTCCCGGAATCATGGGCGCGTGGATGACGGCTTACTTGATGGGCGCGCAATCCGTATGGAATCATCCCGCCGCATTCGGCTACATGCAGAGGTTCAAAACCATCGGCGGCACGGGCGGAGTGACCAGCACCCAGGTCGCGTTCAACCAACAAATGTGGACCGCGTACATTGGCAGTGGAAGCACCGTCACGCCGCCCGCGGCCACCGCCGCGAATCCGGTGATCACCCCTTCCGCCGGATATTTTGAAACCAGCCAATCGGTTTCCATCACCTGCGCCACGGCATCCTCCACCATCTACTACACACTGAACGGCAGCACGCCGACGAGTTCCTCCACCGCATACACCGGGCCTATCACTGTCAGTTCGACCCAAACCATCAAGGCCATCGCGTATGCCACGGGAATGGATCCCAGCGGCGTCACCAGCGCCCAACTTACGTTCTCG
>DAISZP010000321.1:0-6588 GCA_036824745.1 Luteolibacter sp. | reverse complement strand
CGCGATGCGCTGCCTCGGCGCGCACGCATCGTTTCAACTCGGAGATGTTTCGGGCGCGGAACTCGCCCTCGCGGAAGTGCGTGCGATCCTCGCCGAGCCCCCGAACTCCAGCGAATACCCGTGGACGTGGTGGGATTGGCTGATTGTGGAGATCCTGCTTCGCGAAACGGAAGCGGCGATGAATCCCGAAATCTAGGCGCTTTCCGGCGTTACGGAAAAACCTTGGCGGAAATTCTCCGCCGCACGCGCATGAACGGATGAAGCCATAGTGGTCTCGTGCCCGCGCGGCGGCCTCCCACGATGACCCAGCCGAATCCGACAAACCTAATCATGCGATGAAAAACAAAAGAAAGTGCCCCTCGTTTCCGTCCTTCGCCAACTTCTCCATGTGCCTGAGCGCCAGCTTCGTGCTGGCCGCCGGAACCCAATCATCCTCCGCCGCCACCAAGTGGTGGGATGGATCAGCGGGCAGCGCCAACAGCGCCAGTGACAACGCCACCACCACCGCGCAGAACTGGCTCTCCGGTGGAAACTGGGACGACGGCACGACTTCCGCACCGCTCGCTTCATGGACGTCGGGTGACTCCGCCATCTTCGGTGGCAGCGCCGCCAGCCAGACGATCACCGCAGGTGCGATCACCGTGGGAAACCTCACCTTCGGTGAAGGCGCGCAAGGCCTTGGCATCAGCGGCACGGCATACACCGTGTCCGGCGACACGATCACTCTGAGTGGAAGCACGATCACCAGCAACACGCCCACCACCATCAATTCCGTGCTCGCCGGAACCACCGGTCTGACAAGCGTGGGTTCCTCCACCCTCACGCTCGGAGGAAACAACACCTACACCGGCGCCACGGTCGTCAATTCCGGCACGCTCAAGGTCACGCCCGCCGGTTTCACTCCTTATCGCTACTACCGCTTCACCGTTTCCGCGAACAACGGAAACGTGGGCTACAACCAGATCGGCGAGCTCCACTACTACAACGCGGGCGTTTGGACCGCCGCCACCACCGGCAGCGCCGCTCCCACCAACGGAGCCAGCGGCACCGAACAATTCTGGGGCAACGTGAACGACAACAAGGGCGCCAACGTCGGCGGTTTCACCAAGTTCGGCGTCAATACCGTGCCTTACAGCCTCACCTATGATTTCAACACTCCGCGCGTGTTCACCTCCTACAACTGGTCCACCGCCAACGACAGCACGCCCGCTCGCAATCCCAGACGCTGGATCGTCGCCGGCAGCAATGACAACAGCACCTGGGTGCCCCTCGACGACCGCTCCGGCACCGACCAGGCCGGCCCCACCAACACTTACACTTGGTCCGGCGGCACCGGCACCTACACCACCGTCACCAACGCCGCCAACGACGGCGCGGCAAACGCCTATCAGATTTCCGGCGCGGGAAACATCCCGATCACTTCGGATGTCCGCGTCGCCAGCGGCGCGACGCTTGATCTGAACGGCTGCAACCAGGTCATCGCCTCACTCGCGGATTCCGGTGTCGGCGGAGGTTCCGTCATCAACAGTTCCACCACCAAGCCTCTGACGCTTTCGATCAATCCCGCCTCCGGCAGCACCACCTTCAGCGGCGTGATCAGCGACAACGGCAGCGCCAATGCCGTCAGCGTGGCGAAAACCGGTGCCGGCACCCAGATCTTCAACGGAATCAACACCTACCTCGGCAGCACCACCGTCAACGGCGGCACGCTCCAGCTCGGCACTGGAGGAAATCTCGGCACAGGCGTGCTCAGCGTCATCAGCGGCACCCTTGATCTCAACGGCCGCAGCCAGACGGTGAGCAACTTCGGCGGCACCGGAGGTGTTCTAACGAATTCCTCGTCCACCACCTCCACGCTCACCGTCAACATCCCGGCGGGTAGCGGCGGCAATCTCGGCGCGCAGGTCACCACACCATCCACGGGAAACATCGACATCGTCATCAATCCCACCTCGGGTGGAGCCGCATCCAACACCGCACTCGCCAACTCCGCCAACACCTTCCGCGGCAGCATCACGGTGAACGGCACCGGATCACTCACCGGCAATGACTCCTTCGGCGTGCTCGGCATCAACACCGACGGCGCGCTCGGCGATCCCGAAAACGACATCGTCCTCAACAACGGCGGCGTGCTCTGCAACATGTTCAATCCCTCCGCCGCGGGCGGCTGGCCGGGACATGCGGTCTTCACTCTCGGCGCGTCGCGCACGATCACTCTAACAGGAATGGGAGGCGTTCTCCGCGTCGGCTACGGAGAGTCCTGCGGCGTCAATGGCGAGATCACCGGCGAAGGCTCGCTCGCCAAGACCGACGGTGGCGCCATCGTCCTCGGCGGTTCCGTCAGCAACACCTACACCGGCACCACCATCCTCGGCGGCACCGGCAAGCTGGTGCTCGCGAAAACCGGTGGCGCCACCGCCATCCCCGGCAACATCGAGCTCTCATCCACCGCATGGAACGGCCAGAACTCCGGCATCGTGCTCGCCGCCGATGAACAGATCGCGGACTCCGCCATCCTCACGTGGACCGGCTTCGCACTCGGCGGAGGCGGCCAGCAGGATTCGTTCTTCCGCCCTAACGGCCGCACGGAAACCATCGGCGGCCTCGTTTCCCAAGGCAACGGCGGCAAGGCCGTGATCGAAAACCGCGGCTCCGGTGATTCTAACGCATACGGCACCGGCACCGTCATCCTCAACGTCACCGATGCGAACCTGTATTCCTACAACGGCAGCATCCGCGACATGGACGGCGGCACGGGCGGCGGCAACATCGCGCTGGTCAAAACCGGATCCGGAACCCAGTTGATGTTGGGAACCATGTCCCACTCCGGAGCCACCACCGTCAACGACGGGGAACTCCGCATCAACGGCAACGTGGCGAACTCCAGCGTCACCGTCACCGGCACCGGAACGCTCACCGGCACCGGCACCTTCGGCAGCCCGATGCTGGTGAATTCCGGCGGCATCCTTTCACCGGGACCCGGCGGCACCATGACCTCCACCAGCACCGTCACCATCGGATCCGGCGGCACGCTGGTCGGCAACAATACAATCGCCGGCACCATCATCATCGCTTCGGGCGGCCTTGCCAATGGCAACGGCACCTTCGCCGGATCGCTCAACGTGCAGGCGGGCGGCACTCTGGACCCCGCGTCCACCGCCATCGGAAACATGACGGTCAACGGAACCGCCAGCCTCGCCGGCAACGCCAAGTTCACCATCGACAAGACCTCCGGGTTTCTAGCATGCGATACGGTCACAGGATTCTCCAACATCAACTACGGCGGCACGCTCACCATCGAAGCCACCGGCGAAGCTCCCGAGCTCGGTGATTCCTATCAGCTTTTTGTTCCCGGCGCGGGCGGCACGTTCAGCGGCTCGTTCTCCAGCATCGTCGGACTTCCGGCGCTGCCCGGCGGACTCCAGTGGGAAACCACCAGCCTGCTCACCACCGGACGCATCAACGTGGTGAACTACGTGAGCACTCCGAGTTTCGATCCCGCCGCCGGTGGATACGTCGGCGGACAGTCCGTCACGATCTCGTCGGATTCCGGATCCACCATCTACTACACCACCGACGGTTCAGCGCCGACGACCTCGTCTTCATCGGGTCCCAGCCCCATCACCGGCATCACGATTCCCACGGACTCGGTGGTCACGCTCCGCGCCTTCGCCAGCAAGTCCGGCCAGACGGACAGCCCGGAAGCCACCGCCATCTATCGCACCGTCACCACGGCGAAGTGGAACGTGGACGCCGATGGCAATTGGTCGGACGCGGTCAACTGGCTCAACGAAGTGAGTCCGAACCTGATCGGCGCGCCGGTCGAATTCACCACTCCCCAAAGCGCCTTCCGGAACATCGCACTTGATGGCAACCGCACGGTCGGCAATCTGACCTTTGGAAACACCAGCGGAAACGATTGGTACATGAGCACCGGAAACGGCAGCGTGCTTACCCTGGCCACCACCTCCGGCACACCCACCGTCACCACCCAGAATGTGACCACCACGATCACGCCGGTCATCGGAGGCACCCAGGGCATCATCAAGAACGGCCCCGGAACGCTCTCTCTAACAGCAGCCAACACCTACTCCGGAAACACCGCCATCAACGGCGGCGTCCTCAGCATTGGCAGCCTCACCGGCAACGGAAACAATTCCGGCATCGGCAAGGGTTCCACCCTGAGCTTCGACTCCGGCACCCTGCGCTACACCGGCGGCAGCGTCGGCGCGGCGAACTTCAACCGCGACATCACGCTCAACGCCGGCGGCGGCACCCTCGATGCGGCCATGACCGGATTCTGGTTCTCCTCCGGTGTCATCTCGGGTTCCGGTCCGCTCACCAAGACCGCCACCGGACAGCTCATCATCAGCGGAAACAACACGTTTGATGGAAACTTCAGCATCAACGAGGCCGAAGTCCAGATCCGCAATGTCAACGCGCTCGGCAGCACCGCCGGATCCACCACCGTTGCCAACGGAGCACGCCTCTGCGCGGGCGGCGGCCTGACAGGAACCATCGCCGAAAACCTCACCCTCACAGGTGATGGCGGCGGCAATGGAGCCCTCCAGTCCAACGACGGCGGCACCACGGTCACCTTCTCCGGAAACGTGACCCTCGCCGGAGACGCCGCGCTCGGCGGATCGAACAACTTCACCATCAGCGGCCCCATCGGCGGACCCGGCGGACTGGTGAAACTCGCCGGAACCGCCGTGACTCTATCAGGCGGCTCCAGCAACACCTACGCGGGCACCACCACCCTCGGCGGATTCGGCAAGCTCATCCTCGCCAAGACCGGAGGAGCCACCGCCATTCCAGGAAACATCAACATCTCGTCCACCGCATGGAACGGCAACAACGCCGGCATCGTGCTCGGCGGAGACGAACAGATCGCGAACTCCTCCATCATCACCTGGACCACCACTGCCTACGGCGGCGGCGGACAGGCGATCTCGTTCCTGCGCCTGAACGGCCGCACCGAAACCATCGGCGGACTCGTTTCCTCCGGCGCGCTTGGTGGAGCCGTCATTGAAAACCGCGGCTACACCGACACCGCGGCATACGGCGACGGCACCCTGATCATCGGCGTCGCGGGTTCCGGCACCGCCAGCTACAATGGTGACATCCGCGACGTGGACGGCGGCACCGGCGGTGGAAAAATCAACATCGTCATCACCGGCACCGGCACCCAGATCCTCAGCGGTGGACACAGCTACTCCGGCACCACCACCATCAACGGAGGTGCCTTGCAATTGGATTCCGTCACCGCCGTTTCTCCGGTCACCGTGAACTCCGGCGGCACCTTGAAGGGCAACGGCATCACCTCCGGCACGCTCTCTGTGGTTTCGGGAGGCATCGTCGCCCCGGGAGCCAGTATCGGCACCTTGACCACCGGCACCGCGACCCTCGCGGGCACCTATGCCTACGAGGTGGATGGTTCCATCGGAGACCGCCTCAATGTGAACGGAGCCCTGAACTTAACAGGATCAACGCTCGCCATCAATGAGCTCTCGCCGATCCTTGAGCCGTCCTACGTCATCGCCACCTACACCACGACTCTAACGGGAACCTTTGCCACCGTCACCGGCCTGCCCGCCGGAGCCTCCGTCGTGTATGACACCGCGAACAAGCAGATCCTGTTGGTGAAAGCCGCCGGATACGACACCTGGGCCGGTGACAAGGGCCTCACGGCCGGAGTCAACGACGGCCTTACCGATGATCCGGATAACGACGGCGTCGAAAACCTGCTGGAGTTCTATCTGAACGGCAACCCGCTCGTTTCCGATCCCTCCGGCCTGCCCGAGCAAGCGCTTGATGCCACCTACCTGACCCTCACCTTCAGCCGCCGCGATGATGCGGAGGCGGATGTGGCGACGCAGGAAGTCCAATACGGATCCACCCTATCCGGATGGACCGGAGTGGCGATCGGCGCGGTTTCCTCCGGACCGGATGGAAACGGAGTGATCGTCACCGTTTCCGAAAACTCGGATGCGCCGGATACCATCACCGTGCAGATCCCACGGGCGCTCGCACCGGGTGGCAAGCTCTTCGGCAGACTCAAGGTCACCAAGTAAACCGCAGACATTTTGCCTCCATAGGGAGGGAGGCATTCCGGGGGCGGAGATGGCAATTGGGTTGCCTGTCTCCGCCCTCATCTGTGTCCGGGGCCGGGCTTTTTTCCGGCGAATGTGGGTTTGTTTCCGGAAAAACCGTTGGTCTGGGTGCGACACCTGTCGCCGCAAAGCCCAAAAACCCACCGAATGCCCTGGTTTCCCCTCCACCGTCTCATCGTGGCCGCATGGCTGCTGCTGCTTTTCGCCGCATCGCTGCGCGCGGGATTCACCGATGCGGACGCGGACCGGATCTTCGACGCCTACAACACCGCGTTTTACAAAACACAGACCAACGGCCGCGCCTACTACAGTGAGAACACCGATGGCGGCCGCGCCTGGTTCTGGGGCCAGGCGAACATGATGGAAATGGTGGCGGACTCCTACGACCGCGCGCCCAACCAGAGCAAACGGGACCGCCTCGCCGCCTTGTGCAAGGGGTTCACCGACTATCACGGCACGAACTGGTCTTGGAACG
>DAISZP010000320.1:0-6615 GCA_036824745.1 Luteolibacter sp. | reverse complement strand
GCGGAAGATAAGAGCAGCCGTCTCCATGTATCATCCTTACTGGAACGAAAACCTGCAGCGCGTGGAGGGGCCTGCCGTGAGGATTCATTTCAACGGTCCGGCGGCGCCACTCGATCAGGTGGGCAAGGCGGTTCCGGGCGCTTCGATCCAGATGAAACCGGACATGGCCGGGGAGTGGAAATGGCAGGAGGCGAACCAACTCGCGTTTTTCCCCACGGCCGGATGGATGCCACCGGGAAAATATCGCTTTGAGGCCGGACCGGGGCTTTTGGCGGATGACTGCCAACTGGATAACAACTCCGACTTCAATCGTGACGTGAAGTCGCTGCCACTCACGGCGCAATTCCATGACCGCAACTATTACATCGATCCCGCCACGCCCGACCTGCAACAACTCGTCACGACCGTGGTGTTTTCCCAACCGGTGTCGCTGGAGGAGGCGCGCCGGCAGTTCTCCGTCACGAGTGTCACCGGGACCGAAATCTTCCGTGCCGGCAGCCAAGTCCAGGTGCTGGCGGATCCGAAGAATCCGACGCGGTTCCATCTTCGCTCACCCCTGATGAAGCCGGGGGAAAAGGAAGACCTCGTGTTGTTCAGTTTCAAAGCCGGATTGAAGGCGACGGTCGGTGGCGATCCCACGGCGGAGAATCTGGAAACCAAACTCACCGCCTACAGCCGGGATTCGAATTTCTTCGTCAAATCCGCGGGCAACATGCTGCGGAAAACTTCCGAAGGCGAACCCGAGCAGGCGCTATTTGTCGAGCTCAGCATCCCCGCCGTCACGGCCGCACTTTCCAAATCCGTGGAGGCTTGGAAACTCCCGCCGGAGCCACTGGACAAAGACAAGCGACTGATCCGTTGGACGAAGGAAAACGTCACCGACGAGGTGTTGGCGAAATCGCAGAAGTTGACCTTGGAACTCATCGCCATGCCGGACGCGCCACCCATGGAATTGGCCATGGCGTTCCGGGTGCCGCAACAACCCGGCTGCAAGGTCCTGATCAAGGTGCCCAAGGAAACGGCCGGCCCCGGCGGATTTGTCACCGCGGAGGATTTCAAGGATGTCACGGTGCTGCCGGACATTCCGAATGAGGCCTCGCTGATGGGGAATGGCGGACTCCTCGCCCTGAACGGCGAACGCCAGATCAGCGTCCGGTCGCGCGGTCTCGACCATCTCCGCTACACGGTGGCAAGGGTCCGGACGAACCAGATCAACCACTTGGTCAGCCAGACACGGGGCAGTTTCGAATCGCCCCGGTTCAGCGGCGGGTTCGGGTTTGAAAACATCTCGGACTATCAGCAATCGGTACAGCCCATTGTGAAACGCGGCGACTACGCGGTGAACTATTCGTCCTATGATTTCAGCCCGTTGATTCAAGCCGCCCAACCGGGAACCACTCCCGGGCACGGTCTGTTTTATCTGACGGTCGAAGGCGTCCGGCCGCGCACGCCGGAAGATGGACAGGCCGCTGAGGGATCGCCCGACCGGGACTGGATGCCACTCACCGGTCGCTACCGGAACTACAACGATGACGACGAATATGAATATGGCTACCGCGGAGCCTCCGGCACGTATCCGCTGGGAGACCGCACCAATGACCGCCGCTTCATCCTGGTCACCGACCTTGGCCTCATCATGAAGGAGGCCGCCGACGGCAGCCGCATGATCTATGTCCAATCCTTCAGCAACCGCGGGCCGGTTGAGGGAGTGGAAATCTCGGTGCTCTCCACGAATGGCACCGTGTTGAAAAACGCCGTCACCAACGGCATCGGAAAAGCCGAGCTGCCCTCGCTGCGTGGATTGCAGCGGGAAAACACCCCGGTGGCCCTCGTCGCGAAGAAGGGAGATGACCTCGCGTTCATTCCATGGGCGAAGAGCGATCGGCGTCTTGACACTTCGCGTTTCGATGTCGGCGGAGTTTCCTACAGCGAAAAAAACGCGCTGGAAGCCTCGCTCTTCACCGAGCGTGGAATCTATCGACCCGGCGAGCCGATCCACGTGGCCGGCATCGTCCGCCAACGCGACTGGGCCGGCGAGCTGACCGGACTCCCGCTGGAGTTGGTGGTGATCAATGCGAAGGAGGAAGTCGCCGGGCGCTACCCGCTGAACCTGGAAGCCGGCGGAGTGTTTTCGCAAACGATCCCGACCGCGGAAACGTCACCCACAGGCCCGTGGAGAGTACAACTGGAACGCCCAGCGCCTGCGGATGACCACACTCATCGGGGACCGGTCTATCTTGGCGGAACCATCGTCCGGGTGGAGGAATTCCAGCCTGATCGCCTGAAGATCAAGGCGGAGTTCCAGCCCGGTTCCGGTGACGGTTGGCGTTCGCCGGACAACCTGGCGGTGGCCGTGCAACTCGACACCTTGTTCGGCATTCCCGCCGCCGAACGCCGCGTCTCTGCCACTCTTCATCTGTCACCGGCGACACCCAGTTTCTCCCGATGGCCGGGCTGGAGCTTCGGTCTAGCAGATGTGGGCCAGTTCGACTCCCAGGACATTCCCCTGAGCGACAGCACCACCGACGCGCAAGGCCACGCGGTCCTGCCGCTCGACCTGGCGGCCCACACCGCGCCCATGCTGCGGGCGCGCGTGGAGCTGGAAGGCTTCGAGGCGGACGGCGGACGCGGCGTGCGCACCGAGTTGGGCACGCTCGTTTCCCGCCAAGCATATCTCATCGGTCACAAGGCCGATCGCGATCTGCATTACCTCGACGCGCGCGATCCCGTGTCGGTCGGCATCGTGGCCATCGGCCCCGACAGCAAACCGGTTGCGGTGGCGGAACTGACCCGCGTGTTGATCCAGACCAAACACGCCTCGGTTCTTGCAAGGCAGGGCAACGGAAACCTCGCCTACGTTTCGCAGCAACGTGACGAGACGATCGAAACAGTGAACGTTTCTCTCCCCGCGGCGGAGCAACCATTGGCTCTGCCATTGGGCAAACCCGGAGATTTCCGCTACGAATTCCGCAACGCCGCGGGGCAGACACTGTGCTCGATCCCGTTCTTCGTCGCCGGAAAAGGGGACGTCGCCAAGGACTTGGAACGCAGCGGCGAGCTGGAGATCAAGTTTCCTAACAAGGAGTGGCTGCCGGGTGAGGAGTTGGAGTTTTCCCTCACCACACCCTTCACCGGCGCGGGCCTGATCACGATCGAGCGGGACACCGTGCTGCGCGAAATGTGGTTCAAGTGCGATGCCAAGTCCTCCGTCCAGAAAATCCGCCTGCCGGACCATCTCGAAGGCGGAGCCTATCTGCACGTTGTGATGGCACGCTCGCTGGATTCGCCCGACGTGTTTCTCAATCCGCTCGCCAGCGGCGTCATGCCCGTACCCGCCGCGCGAGGCTCGCGGGAAATGAAGGTGACTCTCGACACACCGGAGCGCGTGCGGCCCGGCGAGCGCCTGGCGATCGGCTACACCACGCCCAAGGAAGGCCGCGTGGTCATCTGGGCGGTGGACGAGGGCATTCATCTCGTCAGCAAATACAAGGCGCCCGATCCGTTGGAGGACCTCCTGCCCGCCGCGGCGCTGGAGGTGGAAACCTATCAGTTGATGGACGTCCTGATGCCCGAGTTCTCACTGCTGCGCAAGGCGCTGGCGATCGGTGGAGATGGCGACGGCGATGGTGAGTCGATTCCCTCCCTGGAGTTGGGACTCAATCCCTTCAAACGCCGCCGCGACGCGCCGGTGATCTATTGGAGCGACTTCGTGCCCTGCGGCCCCGGACGCCAAGAGGTTTTCTATCAGGTTCCCGAATACTTCGCCGGCCGCCTCAAGATCATGGCCGTCGCGGTGTCGGCGGATTCGGTGGGCGTCGGAGAAACGCAGAGCATCGTGAAGGGCGACTTCGTCCTCACCGCCACCACGCCGCTGTTCGTCGTTCCGGGCGATGAATTCACGGCTTCCGTCACGGTCGCCAACCAATTGGAGGGAGCTGCGGTCAGCGACCAAGTGAACGTCCGCGCCGAGCCCCAAGGCGGCGTGGAAATCATCGGAGCCGCACCGGAAGTCCAGACGATCCCGCCGGGCAAGGAGGTCACGGTGGGTTTCCGCTGCCGCGCCACCGCGCGGTTGGGAAATGCCGAACTGAAATTCACCGCCGCCAGCGGCAATAGCCGGCAGGTCGCGAGCAGCACCTTCAGCGTGCGTCCCGGCGTGGCGCGGGCGGCGAAGGTCCAGAGCGGCTGGTTCCGCAATGGCTCGCATGATGTGCCGGTGAACCATCCGCTCTATCAGGAGTTCTCCGAGAGAAAGGCGATCCTCTCCACCACTCCGCTCGGTCTGGCGCATGGCTTGTCGGCGTTTCTGAAGGAATATCCGTATGGCTGCACCGAACAGATCACCAGCCGCGCGTTTCCATGGCTCGTGCTCAAGGACGACGCCAATTTCGGCATCGACAAAGCCGAGGCCGCCACGGCCATCGCCGACACGATGAACCAACTCGCCAAGCGTCAGGGTGCCAACGGAGGCTTCGGCTATTGGTCGTCCGACGATCCGCAGGGTTTCGACTACCTCACCGTGTATGTCGGTCATTTCCTAACGGAATGCAAAGCCAGCGGCCTGCCCGTGCCCGCCAGGCTCTTCCAGTCCACAATGCGGCGCCTGCGATTCATGGCGGACGCCAAAGTGTCCGACCCATACACATCGAACGGACGGACCTATTACTGGCAGACCCGCTGGGAGGCGGAAATGCGGGCCTCGGCGATCTATCTGCTGACGAGAAACGAGGAGGTCACCACCAACTATGCGATCAAGCTTCAGGACTACCTTGAGGCGAAGGTTCCAAAAACTCTCTGGCACCGCGATTCCACCGCCGCATGGCTGGCCGCCACTTGGCGTCTTCTCAAGAAAGACAGCGCCGCCCTGCCCCTGATTCAGGCGCACCGCGCGGCGCTCAAGGCCACTCTGCCGATGGAATGGGAATGCGGATATTACTATTATGACAGCCGGCTCACCCGCGAGGCCACGGCCTTCACGATCCTCTGCAGGCATTTCCCCGAGATCGCCAAAAAACTTACCTATGAGGAGATGAAACCCCTCACGGAAATGATCGAGCAGGCGGACTTCCACACGCTCTCCGCGGCGTGGAGCGTGCAGGCGCTCAAAGCCTACTCGGATCTCGCCGCAAGCAACGGCGTGAAAGCAGGCATCGCCTCCGTGCAAGGTCAGGACGTCAAGGTGCTCGCAGAGCCCGCCACGGGCCAGTTGCAGATCACCGTTCCGGAAGGCATGACCCGCTTCTTCTTTGCCACGGATTCCCCCGAAGGACTGGGCGCATGGTATCAGATGATCGAGAAGGGCTTTGCGAAAGATCTGCCTCAAACGGCCAGCTCGATGCACATCGAAATCCGGCGAGATTTGTTAGATGCTGGAGGCATGCCTGTCACTCAAGGCAAGCCCGGCGATACGTTCTTCGCGAAACTCACCATCCGCAACCTCACCAAGACCGACTTGCCGAATCTCGCGATCACCGAAATGCTGCCCGGTGGTTTCGAGTTCGCGCCGCCGGGTGAACCTGACTCGCTGCGCCCCGGCCTCGCCACCCGTCAGGGCACCGACTACATCGACGTCCGGGAGGACCGGGCCTTGATCTATCTCGGCCTGCGCTCCGAAGGATCGCTCACCCTCCAATACGCCCTGCGCCCGACCTGCGCCGGCACCTTCGTGGTCCCGCCTCCCTACGCCGAAGACATGTATGAGGCCAAGGTCCGCGCGAATGGCGATGCGGGACAATTCATCGTCCTGCCGCGGAACTGACAGAAGCCGGAAACCATGGCGGCTGATAGAAACAGACCCCGGATCGTTTTCCTCCGCTGGCTGAAGCGGGCCGGATTTCTGTTAGCCGTGCTCGCGCTCGTTTATGTCTTTCTGCCGAAACCGGACCTGCTGCCGCCGGATCTGGAATACTCTCGCACGGTGACCGACCGCGATGGCGCGGTGATTTTCCTGACCACCACCCGCGACGGCATGCTCCGGCTTCCCGTCACGCTGGACCAACTCGCGCCGGAAATGCTGGAGGCGACTCTGGAAATGGAAGACCGCCGTTTCTTCAGCCACCCGGGCGTGGACGGACGTTCGCTGCTGCGCGCCGCGTGGGGTTTGATTTCCGGGCAAAAACTCGGTGGCGGTTCCACCCTCACCATGCAGTTGAGCCGTCTGCGCTGGGGCCTTCAAACGCGCTCGCTATGGGGCAAGACCTCTCAGATGTTCCGCGCCATCCAGTTGGAGCGCCACTATTCCAAGCAGGAAATCGCCGCCGCGTATTTCACCATCGCGCCGTACGGCGGAAACGTGGAAGGCGTGCGTGCCGCAAGTTTCCGCTGGTGTGGAAAACCGGCGTCCGAACTCACGCTGCGCGAGGCCGCCAGCCTCAGCGCCATCCCACAGAGCCCCACCACCCGGCGTCCGAGAGCCACTGGCAATCCCTCGCTCGCCGCAGCCCAAGCCCGGCTCATGACCCGCTTGCGCGCCAACCACGGCGAGCCACCCAACGAGCTGGACGGCGAGTTCGATCTAACACCCACGCCCGTCCCGCGCGAGGCACCGCACATGGCGCGGCGGCGTTTGCGGGACGATCCCAAGAGCCTGACGGTCGCCACCACGCTCGACATGTC
>DAISZP010000319.1:0-6636 GCA_036824745.1 Luteolibacter sp. | reverse complement strand
GACAGCGTGGACACGCTCGCGCCGAACAACGATTTCGTGCTCGCACTCAAGCCTCTGCCCATCCGCAAGGGCGTGCCCTGCCACTCCATCATCGGCGACCGCGGCCGCGGTGACAGCCCGAATTCCAGCGACGGCGTCGTTCCCTACTGGAGTTCTCACCGGACGGATGTGGTGTCGGAGAAAATCGTACCGTCGAACCACGGAGCGCAGCGTCATCCGGATACCATTGATGAAGTCCGCAGGATTCTTGAACTCGATCTTGGTGATTCACCCTGACGCTTGAAGTTCGCCGAGATTTCGCTGAAAACTCCCTTGAATCACCATGCCGGACTTCCTCTACCGCCTGCCGCTCACGATTTCCGCATCCATCGTCATTGTTTGCCTCTGCCTCTACTCGATTCTCGGCATGTTGGCGACCCGGCGCTGGATCCTTCCCCACTTGGCGACGGATGAGGGCGAGTCGGATTTCCACGGGGCGATGCTCCAGGCCGTGATGGTTTTCTACGGGCTGGCGGTGGCGCTCATCGCGGTGAGCGTTTGGGAAACCCATGCCGAAGTTTCCGGCACGGTGTCACACGAAGCGTCACGCATCGCCGGCATCTATCGGGATGTCAGCAGTTTTCCCGAACCCAAGCGCACCGAACTTCAAAACGAGCTGAAGGGATACACGGACTATCTGATTGAGGAAGCCTGGCCCTTGCAGCAAAAGGGAGTCTATCCGACCCGCGGTGTGGAGTGGCTCAATCGTTTTCAGGCATCCCTCACTTCGTTCGAACCCTCCAACGAGCGTGAAAATGCCCTGTATGCGGAGAGTCTGGCGGCGTTCAACCGCTTGATCGACGCACGCAGGCTCCGACTCGATTCCATGCTGGTGCGTCTGCCTCCGATCCTTTGGTTCATCATTCACTTCGGAGCGATTGTAAGCTTGGCATCCGCGTTTTTCTTCAAGGTTCGCGATGCGCGGGTTCACGGCATCCAACTCACCCTGCTCTCGATTTTCATCGGCCTCGTGGTGTCGCTGATCCTCGCGTTCGACCGGCCATTCCTCGGTGACCTCGCGATCGATCCGGGTTCCTATCAGCTCATCCGCGACCAACTCATGGACCTATGACGCATGCCCTGAATCGGCCGTTCCCCACCGCCGCATCCAATCGGGCGCGGGCTCTCGCCCTGCTGCTCGGGTCCTTGTTTCTCTGTCATTGCAGCGCGCCCATCTCGGTCTCCGTGGTGAAACCCGGTCCTCCGCCCAACGCGGTCGCGTCGGGCTCTCCGGCATGCCTGCTGGAAAACATTCGGGAGAATTCCGGCAGGATCGCCCGTGGTGATGCATCCGCGGTGGCCGCCTACAATCATTCGGTGGCGAGACTCTTGGAATCGCTCGAAGCGTCTGGAGCCAAAGTGTGGGACGGGCCGGTGAAATTCAGCGATTCATCCGGGACGTTCGTCCTAACAGGCAAGGCTCCCGCCGGCATCCGTCCCGGCACCGGGAAGCTCTACCCAACGGACACCCTCCGGTTCTCCGGAAAATACGGCGACACCCGCGCGGCGTTTTCCGGCATCGGAGCGCCTCTGGTTTACGTCAAATCGTTTACCGGGATCGGCCACATGGAGATCCGCGCCAACCTTCCTGTGAGGGATTTCACGGCAATCGTTAGATTCTCCGGAAACCGGGCCGAGCTGGAATTGCTCGATCCCTTCCAAACTGAAACCACGGACTTCGCGGGAAGGAGCCGCGTGCTGTCCGCGGACTACGGCTCGGCGATGCAACTTGTATTGAGCAAGGTGCGCATCGAAAAACTCGGCATCGTCCGCCTGCTGCATCCCTCGCGCTATGACAATACGGCGAACCTGAACTTCACCCAGGCCTATGATCCGAAACGCATCCCGGTGCTGATGGTGCACGGCCTCGACAGCACACCCGCCACCTGGGCTCCGATGTATTTCCAACTGATGAAGGACCCGGTGATCCGGCGGAACTATCAGTTCTGGGTGTTCAGCTACCCGAGCGGCTATCCGTATCCTTACTCCGCCGCCTTGTTGAGACGGGAGCTCGATGAAGTGAAGCGGGAGTATCCCGGCCACAAGCCCATCGTCATCATGGGCCACAGCATGGGCGGACTCATCACCCGCCTGATGCTCACCGACGCGGGAGACCGGCTGTGGATGAAAGGATTTGGAAAACCACCTGCCAGCACACCGATCGTGGGCAACAGCCGGAAATTGCTGGAAGAAGTTCTCATTTTCGACAATCGGAAGGAGATCAACCGCGCCATGTTTTTCTCCGCGCCACACCGCGGATCGGACCTCGCCGTCAATCCCATCGGCCGGCTCTTCGCGCGGTTGGTCAAGATGCCCGGCCTGCTGGCGGATGTGAGGAACGCGGCGCTCTCGCTGGCAACCGCGGACGCCGCGGGCCTGATGATCGAAAGCGCGCCTAACAGCATCGGCACGCTTTCTCCGCGCAATCCCTACGTGCTCGCGGTGAATGAAATCCCCATCGCCAAGGGAGTGCCCTATCACTCGGTGGTCGGGGATCGCGGCAAGGGCGACACGCCGGACTCCAGCGATGGCGTGGTGCCATACTGGAGCTCCCATCTCGAAGGAGCCGTTTCCGAAAAGATCGTTCCTTCCGGCCACGGTTCCCACGTTCATCCGGAAGGCATCGCCGAAGCACACCGGATTCTGCTGCTCCACTTGAAAAACAAACCATGACCACACGAGGACACATCCGAATCCTGTGCCGGATCATCGCCGCCGGTTCCGCGTGTGTTCTGTTAGCAGCATCCCGCGTTCACGGCGCGGACGACTTGTCCGACAACATTTCCGACCGCTCCAACATCGAAAAGCGGCTCGCCGATGTGCGGGCCGAACTCCAAGCCCTGCCCGCGGAGGTCACCGGGGAAATGCGGGAGTCCCTGATGCAACTGGAGGCGCTCTGCCAGTATCACCTGGCCGGCCTGGACGTGTTGGAAAAAACACGCGCTGGCAGGATCACCGCGGAAAAAGAAGCGTCCTCGTGGACGGGTTTTCCGAATCCGCCGCCCTACACGGTGTTGTTCGTCGATGAACTGCGGGAAACCGCGGCGCTCTTGCAAGCCTCCGAACAAGCGGGCATCACCCAGCACCGCATCATCAAAAGCGAGATCGAATCCGCAAGGGACCGTCTCGACGCCAGCCAGCAGCAGGAACGCCGCCTCGCCGACGCGGCCACATCCGCCGATTCCCCCTCGATCAGCAGCCCGCTCGCAGTCGCACGCGTCTCCTCGCGTATCGCGGCGGAGGACATCTCACGACTGACCCTGCGCCTCACCGAGCAGGAGATGGAAACCGCCATCTCCACCGCGAAACTCGGATTGGTCCGCAAGCAGGTGGAACTCGCCAAAGCCCACGAGGTGTTCACCAAGCCCGACATGGACGGCATCCGCTCGCGTATCGCCGCCGAGCGCAAGGATCTCGTCAGTCTGTTAGTCACGGCGAGCGGCGGAAAATCCACTCCCGATCCGATGCTTGCGTGGAAGGTCGAGTTTCTGGACCTCGAACTCCGGTTCTGGGAAAGCCGTTTCAAATCCTTCCGGACGAGGGACGAAACAATCCGCAAGGAATCACTCGCCGATTTCGAACAATACGCGTCCCGCATCAAGGACTGGACCGAGACCGCCAGGCTTCGTCTGGAAACCGGCACGACCACCACGGCCGCCGTTTCAATCGATCCGGAGAAACTCCACGCCGCGCTCCAGCGTGTGACAGCCCTCGGCAGGCGGGTCGGGTTCGCCACCGAGGACTTGCAGACCGGCCATCATGGCACTCCGGTGATGGATCAACTGGGAAGCGCCTTCCACAGCATCTGGGACGCGGAACTCTATTTGGCGGAGGAAACCGAGATCGTCGGCGGCAGCAAGCTGACCACCTACCGCGCCGTGACCGTCGGCAAGATCGTCTGGCTCGCGACGATCCTCGTCGCCGGCTGGTTTTTGTTAGGTTTCCTGTCGAACCTCACACGCAAGCTTCTCACACGCAGACAAGGCGTCGCTCCCGGAGTGGTGGACCTCGCGGCGCGCGCGGTGTTTTTCATCGGTTTCACCCTGCTGGTGATCTACGGGCTCAACACGGTGCACATCCCGTTCACCGCGCTGGCCTTCCTGGGCGGCGCGCTCGCGATCGGTTTCGGATTCGGCACCCAGACGCTGCTCAACAATTTCATCAGTGGCATCATCCTGATGTTCGAGCGTCCCTTCAAGGTCGGGGACATGGTCGAGGCGGGCGGCGTGAAGGGAACCATCCGCCGCATCGGCATCCGCTCCTCGTTCATCCAGCATGGCGACGGCATCGAGACGCTCATTCCTAACAGCACGCTGCTCGAAAACCAGGTGACCAACTGGACCTTGTCCAACAGCCACATCCAATCGACCATCCAGATCGATGTCGAATACGGGGCATCCACGCGCGACGTCGCGAAACTCCTGCTGGCCGCCGCCGATGAACACGGACTGGTCCTCAAGTGTCCGGCACCGGAGGTCCGCCTCACCGATCTCGGCAAGCAGTCCATCGAATTCTCGCTGCTCTACTGGTTCGACCTGAAGGCCTCTCCCGCGGAGCGTTTGAAAAGCGACCTGCGTTTCATAATCGAAAAATCCCTGACGGACGCCGGCATCCACCTGCTCGGCATGAGCAAGGGCTACCGGATCGAAACCGGAGAACCCTTGAGAGTGGAAATCACCAAGGCGGAGGACGCCAGCCCACGTTTGCCATGACACCCGCGGAACATCTTCACTGTCATCAATGTGGCACGCGGGCGCCGATGGTCGAGCTGCGCCCCGGCGAGGCCCTGCATTGCGGCCTGTGCAAACACCAACTGATGCGCCGCGGAAGGTCGGACTCGTTCCAGCCCGCTTGCGCCTTCTCGATGACCGGCTTGTTGTTCCTCGTCCTCGCGAACGTCTATCCGATCATGCTTTTCAGCGTGGCGGGCAACACCCAGGCGAACGAGATCGTCACCGGCGTGCGGGTGCTGCTTTCGCAAGGATACTGGTTCATCGCGGCGCTGGTGTTTTTCTGCGCGATGCTCGCTCCCGCTTTGTTTTTCGGCAGCGTGGCCTATGTCAGTTTTTCCTGCATGTCCCGCCGCGGCCTACCCCTCACCCGCGCGATGCTGAAGGTTCTGCGCCGGGTCCAGCCGTGGAGCCTTGTGCCGGTGTTTGCCGCGGCCTGCGTGGTTTCCGCCGTGAAACTGAATCTGATAGGCGTTGTCTATTGGCAATCCGGCATCGCTTGGATCGCCCTGCTCGCCGGATGCGCGCTCGCGCTCGGATCGGTCTTCGATCCGGATGCCGCGGAACGGACACTCAATCGGAAGGAGGCCCGGCCATGACCGATCAAACCCGGCTTGATCTCACCAAGGCGCTGGTCGCCGCGGGCATCGTGTTTTACTTTCCGGCGAATTTCCTGCCGGTGATGAACATCACGATCACCGGTGACATGGAATCCCTCACCATTCTCGGCGGCGTGCAGGAACTCGCCGATTCCGGCCTCATGCCGGTGGCCGTGCTCGTGTTCTTCGCCAGCATCGTGATTCCGTTTCTCAAGCTCGTCTGCATGTGCTGGCTGCTGATGCTGCATGGCACGGACCGGCTCCGGGCACAGCGTTCCAAGGCGTTCCACATCCTCCATCAGGTCGGCACTTGGTCGATGATTGATATTTTCCTGCTGTCCGTACTGGCGGCGGTCGGGCAACTGGGCATCATGGCGAGCGTGGAACCCCAGCCGGGAGTCGTCTTCTTCGCGTTGGTGCTGCTCAGCACACTCTTCGCCGCCGATTTCTATCAGCCCCGCATGATCTGGAAACCCGCAACCCCGACGTGAGCAAACTGGAAACGAACACACGGAATGACGAAATGCACGGCGAAGTGATCGCCGCGCGCCGCTCCGGCATTTCCTGGGCGTGGCTGTTCCCGTTGCTCGCGCTGGGAGCCACCGCATGGTTGTTCTGGACGAACTGGAAAGCGAAGGGACCCGAGATCCGGATTTCCTTCGCCACCGCGCCGGGCATCGATCCCGGCAAGACGGCGCTTCTCTACCGCGGGGTGAAAGCGGGCACCGTGACCAACGTCAATCTGGACCCGCAGCTCGGCAAGGTGATCGTCACCGTGCAACTCAAGTCCTTCGCCGCGCACCTCGCGAGGCAAGGCACCGAGTTCTGGATCGAGGAGCCCGTCATCTCACTGCGCGAGATCGCCGGTCTCGAATCCATCATCCAAGGCAATTCGATCCAAGCCCGCACGCACCCCGGCGGGCAGGCATCCACCACGTTCGACGCTCTATCAGAAGCACCGCTCACTCCGCTGGATGCCTCCGATCTCTCCATCAAGCTCCGCGCGGGATCGATTCCCTTCCTCGGACGCGGCACTCCGGTTTTCCACCGCGGCGTCAGCGTCGGCTGGGTGCGAGACAAGACTTTCGACAAGGATGGAAACCCGGAGGTCGAGGTGATCATTGATGAAAAACACGTGGATCGTGTGAATGCGAACTCACGATTCTGGGCGATGCCCGCCACCGCTCTATCAGCCAGCCCCGGATCGGTGAGCCTCGCGATCCCCGCGCTGCAGGGCCTGCTGGACGGGAGCATCTCCTTCGATCACT
>DAISZP010000318.1:0-6646 GCA_036824745.1 Luteolibacter sp. | reverse complement strand
ATTGCGTCGGCAAAGCTGTCCAGCTTGCCCGCCAGTTCGTTATCGGAACTGCCGTGCGGCATGCGGAATCGATCCATCAAGCCCGGATTTTTCGTTTCCTCTGCGATGGACGCCACCGTGCCGTTGATCCGGCGCAGCATGGCGATCGCGTCGCCACGGTCGCCGCGCAGTTCCTCGGTCTTCTGGCCGAATTCACCCGCCTGTTGGATCGCCTGCCTGCCTCCCAGCCCGGCGATGGCCTCTTCCGCCTTGGTGATGGTGGTCGCGTGTTTCAGATCCACCGGTTTCGGCGGTTGATGAGTGAAATCCCCCGCCCGCGCTTCCGCGAAGGTCACCATGGCCAAGCCCCGTTTCGCCTCTTTCACCTGTTTCGCATTCATCTTCCAGTGTTCGTTCAATGGTTCCAATCAGACCGGAACATCGATTTTCATCCGGCATGTTAGCTAAACTCCATAAAGATGCTTCGATGTGAAGGAAAAAGTCCAGAATTTCACGCAGCTGAAATTATCCGTGAATCTTTCCGGAAAGGAGAATCCCAATGAATCATCGCTCAAGCAGGCGTATCAGGGTTCCGTCTCCGTCCGTGTGGAAGTGGGATATGAACTTCGCCTGCATGGCGAGCACTCGCTCATCATCGCTGCAACCGCAATAGTGGAGCACCGGAGCCTTGAGCATCTCCATGAAGTGGGCGTTGCGATAAAAGTATTTCACATCCGGGTTCTCCAGCACCTTGATCGGCAGTTCGGTATCCAGCAGCAGCCGGTTCCACGCGTGTTGATCTCCCTTCTTGCACCGGGTTGATTCCCCCGAGTCGATCTCCTCCCAAAGCGCCATCACCTTGTGATAATGATCCGCCCGGACCACAAAGACGCCGCTGTTGATCCCGTCCCGCTTCAGATTCTCCATCTCCTCATCCGTCAGGAACGCGTTGAACTGGGGGTAATGAATTCCAAATGCCGGCTCCGTGGTATAGCGGATGATTTCCGGTCCGGTGAACCATGAATCCAGACATGCGCAGATGATGATGTCCGAATCGAGAAACAGCACCCAATCGTAACCTTCCACCGACAATAGGTCCCTGGCCTTGAACTTGAGCCGGTGGCAAAGTGGCGTCGTGTCCGGCGCGTCGATTCCGATTTCCTCCACCCCCGGATGGGGATGGTCAAAAATCTCGGTATCCCCGTTATGGATGATCTTGATGTCCCCTGTGAAGCCGCTGCGCTTGAGGCTTGCCACCAGCATCCGGGCCTGCTGGCGGAAGAGTTTCACCTCTTTCAGATCCAGTGCTACGGTGTAGCAAAGGATTTTCGGTTGAGGGAGAGGCGGTGCGTGTTTCCCATTCGGGGGATTGATGCATGAAGGCATGTTCCAGTTCGGTTCGATCAATTTTTCCCTGACATCGTAAAAATCGAAAATCCGCAATTTGCTGATTTTGATGAAAAGCAGATCAATCGGCATGCTAGGCCTGCGATGGTTCTCCAGTATATGAGACGCCAAACGCCGGGACACCACGTAGCCGATGGTGCTGATGCTGGTGCAGCCCAGCTTGTTGAACCATTCTCCCTCCTCCTCGATCGCATACTCGGCGCACATGAAATTCTTCAACATGTGCAACTGGATGTGGTCCGCTCCGGGAGGGATGTGGTTCCAGATGTTCCCAAGTGTCAGCGTCGGCGCTTTTCCAAGCACGAAATCGTCCTCCAGAATCAGCCCGTAATCGAGGCCGTAATCTACGATCCGCTCCAGGACTCCAATGTGGGATTGATAGCAGGCGAACGCACCGACCGGCATTCTCGGAGGATTTTCGCCACGCGGCAGGCACTCGGGTTTCACCTGTTGGGCGTCAACCGCATCCACGATTTCAAATGGTAATCCGAGCGGCAGCAGTTGGCTGAGAACCTGTTGCCGGCGTTCGCGAACCCGCCGGAGCGAGATCACAAAAATTTTCCAAGAGTGGTTCATCATCTCATTCGTTGCGGATGTCCGCGATTTTTCTCACCCCGATTTCCAGATCAACCGTCCCGATATCCATCTTGCCGCCAGCCGCCGTGGACGAGGTGCGCGCCATAGTCTCCCAGACCCATCACCTCCGACCGCAGCATTTTCACATCCCGCCATTTTTCGCGCTGGCGGTAATACACCGAGGTCACCGCGTCGGGACCAGTGGCGTGCAGGATGTCGAGATCATTGCAGTCCTCCGCCTCGAAGGTCTGCGTCCTGTACACCAATTCATCGAGAATCGCCGCGAGAAAGGGATGCCCGGCCTCGGCGCCGAAGGCATAGTTCGCAAGCGTCAGCCGCTCTTCACCCGCCCTCAACCATGGGGGATAGCGCATTTGGTAATTCTTTTCGTTGATCTGATGCTCGTAGGCGAACACCGCCTTTTCACGGCAAAGTGGATCGAGTCTCTTGTGCAGCAGGAAATCCGTGTCCAGATAGAAGCCGCCCAGTCGGGAAACCATCAGTAGTCGGAACAGATCCGCCTTCAGCACCGGGCGCGGATACCAGTCGTAAAGTTCGAGGTATTCCAAGCACTCCCGTTTCACGAAATCCCGGGCGTCCCCGTCCGAAAAAAACTGGAAATCCCAATGAGGATGCAGTTCCTGCATCAGGTTGATGCAGTAACTTAGCTTCGGCTCCAACGTGTGTTCGGAGACATGGGTACAGAGGATGCGTTTCGGGATCATTTGCTGTGACTGTCAGAGCGGTTAAGGGGCGCACTGTGTAACCGAGCACAACCACCGAAATCACGGGATTATTACAAATCTCGAAATGTTACTTGGACAACATGGTTCTCAACTTCGCCGCCATGTCCAGATCTTTGGTCGAATTCGTTGATGATTTTGATTCAATTATTGTTTCCAAAAGCACATTAATGGACGATTTATCGCTGAGTCCGTCGATCAAATTGACTACATCATCCAAATCGAGCGCGCCGCCACCTTGAAGTCCAGATGACCGAACAATTTGATTCTTTGACGAAAGATCCAAATTGGACTTATTAATCCAACTGATTGTAGCTTGAATGCCGTGGGTTTCGACCAATTTTCGGGAAATCCCATCCAGCAGGCGTTCCCTGTTCGTGTCAGAAGAAAAGTTTTCTAACATTGTGTCAGCATCATCAAAAGAAGGACTTGGCATTGATGCGAACGCAAAACTCCAAGATCGTCCGTCAACAACGCCGTTTTTCATAAGCCAATCCGTCGCAATTTGGACTCCAGATTGTCCCGCTTTAGTGGCCAGCGACTCCATCAGTTCACTAGCTTCTGAATCCGTCAATTTATCGAATCCTATAGATTCGGGAAGCGTCAATCCCTGATCAGTGGCTATCGTGCCAGTGATCTGCGAAAACGCGGCAGTTCGTTCGTCCCCGGATAGACTCGTCAGCCAATCTATTGCTGCGTTTGCGGATTTATTAGCTAATATAATTCCTGTCAGTTTTTCAACATATTTCAGCCTGGCGACTGGTTGTTGCACTCGTTCCAGGAGTTGAATCTTTTGCTCCACGGTTGAAGACGGCGCATCCAATGCCAATTTGAGCATCGATTCATACCATTTAATGAATGCTGGACTGTCGGGAATGGATTCTACAATCTCCCATCTGGATTCGATGTCTGGTGACTCTATTAGGAGTCGCATAAGACTCCTGACGAATTGATCCTTTGAAATCTTTTTCTGACGATAGAGCAATCGGATTTCTGTTCCCGTAATATGTTCTTTGCCTAGTAGCTTTCTGCAATACTCTAGGCATTGCTGATCATTCAGGCGTTCATTTTCAGCATTACTAGCGCCCCCCCCCGGAGGTGGCTTGAGCTCCGGAGAGGGGCGAAAGAGATTAGAATGAGGATCGGATTCTCTGAGGCACGCCAATCCGATGATTAACAAGCCAATAAAAACACCGACCAATTGTGTTACTCTCCAGAGCATCAAGGTGTGTGCTTGTGAACAATTAAATTTTGGGTTCCGACTCCTACAGTGCTTGGTGTGCTTGCGCCGCCTGCGGAAACCGTTGCTTTCACATCTTTGAGCTTCGCGAAATTGTCGCCGTAGTCAGGAGTGGCCACTAAAGTAATCGTGTATGTAACGCCTCCGACTTGAACTGTATCGCTGCCACTGGCGGGGGACGCCGGGATAGAATTACCCTGAGACACAGCCACTTTCGTAGTGGCGCAGCTGCCCGTGAAGATGAATTGTCTTGTAATGGTCTTGCCCTTGAATGTTGCTTTGGCGGTAAGTTTGAAAGATTTAGGTGACGCCCAAGGACCGGTGCCTCCGTTTGGACCGGACAAATCAGATTCAATATAAGTATTGAGATTATCTACGAGATTACCTTGGGAATCTAGAACGGGAGTTGATCCGGTCCCGGTGTGATTGAAAGTCCCATCGAGCTCACAACTGGAATGTGGATTCGCGAATCCAATCCCTTGCCCAAGAAGCGTGATGGCTCCTGTAGAAAGCGCGGTTTTCTTCATGAAGCTGCGGCGGGTGATGGGATTCACGGCGGGCATGGCGGGTTCGGGACTATCAGAGGGGTTCATGGTGATTTTTGGTTTTCTGATCAAGCAGTAAAGTCAGACTGGCTTTTTTTTTTCGGGGGTGGCAAGAAATTTCCCGCGGAGGCTTATCTTTTTTTGCTCCGGCATGACTCCAACCTACGAAACCACATGAGCTGGACCGATGTTTTTCCGGTGTTCGCCGACGAAGAGGTGATGGAATATCAACAAGTTGCGACGCCGGAGGAAGAGGCGGAACTGATGGAATGGCTGCAGGTGGCGCGCCGGATCAACGAGCGCCCGGCGCGGCACCGGGTGGCGGTGAGTTTGTTCTGGAAGAACCTAGGGGCGGAGGAAGGTGAGCTAACGGTGGTGAGCCGCGAGCAGATGATGGATGCGGACAAGCTGGGGCTTATCTCACGTTATGCGCCGTGGGAGCACTATGTGGTGCCGCTGCTGAAAGGCGCGGCGCTGCTGCGGGAGGCGCGGCCGGAGGTGGCGCTGCGGGTCTATCTGGCAGCGGATCTGGAATTTCTGATTGAGGATTTGGTGGCGGCTGGCTGCGAGGTGTTTCTCATGAAAAGCGCCTCGATTCGGCATAATCCCGGGGCTTTGTGGCGGTTTCTGGCGCTGGAGGCCGCGGACGAGTGGGTGACGGTGATTGATGCGGACCGGGGGTCGGATATTGTTTCGGATGTGGAACGGAGCGAGCAGACGATGGCGGCGGGACTGGGCATGTGGCGGATTCCGTATTTCTTCGATGGCGACCGGCACAGACATCACACGGGCTACTATCGGCCGATCAATGCCTGTCAATTCGGCGCGCGGGGCGGTCAGCCGATTGAGCAATTGATGAAGGCTTTCATCTGGCACATGCGGCGCGGAACGATGCGGACGACCTGGCGGGAACTGGGTGAAATCCGTGACGGTGAGAAACCGCGGGAGATGGCGACGACGACCTGGCCGAGTTACGGCTTCGACGAGTGGTTCCTGCTGGCGGTGATGTATCCTCGCTGGGCCTTTGAGGGCGTGTTGACGTTTTTCCACTGGCGTTTCCCGGAGTTGAGCTTTTGTCACACGCTGGATGTGGAGTATGCCACCTGGGCGAATCCGGCGAGCGAGGTGTTCCGTTGTCCGGAACCCATCTCCAAGGACCTGATGCCGTGGGAAAAAGTTAAGATGAAGGCGGGACTGACTATCCGCGAGAACACCGCCGTGTTCCGCCGGGAGCGGAAACGCATCGGCCCGGCGCACCGGATACTGGAGGAAGCACCGGCAGCGCAGATGAAAGGGACTGGCGACTTCGAGGGCGGCCTGACGGACCTGCTGGAATGGGTGGAAAGCCATGTCTCCGCCGAGTTCTGGGTGGATCTGAATCCGCGGCTGCGGCTGGGAGAACATGGCGGAGAGCTGTTTCTGGACCGGCGCTATGCGGAGGCGGATGTGGTGGCTTGCGGGCATCACTTCATCCGGATTTCCGCGGAAACGGCGGCGTGGGCGGCGGAAAACGGGCTGGAGGGGTGGCAATGGGAGGAAGGCGGAATCCTGAAGGTGCCTAAATTGGAAGGCCCAATGACTTTGTGGAGGACGGCGTTTTCCAAGGCGTTCCGGCGGGAATGGCTGGCGCCTGGGACGGATCTGGACCCAGCAGTCCTACTACAGGCATGGATCGAGCAAGGGCGGGCACGGGTGATGCACACGACGGCGAAGGCGATGGGCTGGAGCGTGCGGTGAGGGCCGGGACAGGTTGTCCCGGCGACGGGCTGGGACGGATCGTCCCAGCCACGGTTGGACGGGTTTCCCGTGAGAAATGAACGCCTTCCGGCGGGTATTGTCTTACTTCCCGGTGGTTTGGACATGTCCGGGTGGATTCTGGACGGCTCCGGGTGGGATCTGAACGGCTTCCCGGGCAATCTGTCCGGCTTCCCAAGCGCGCTGTCCCGGTTCCGACCCGGGGTGGACGTTTTCCTGAAAGCCCCGCCCTGCTTCTGACACGGCCTGGACCTCACCGCGGCCGTGCTGTCCCGGTTCCCGGGCGGAGGGAACAGCTTCCGGGGCGGGTTGTTCAGGTTCACGGAAGAATCCGTCCCGCCCGGCAAGCACGCTGTCCCGCTCCGCAAGTGTCCTGTCCCGCTTCCCGGGGTGTTTGTTTC
>DAISZP010000317.1:0-6758 GCA_036824745.1 Luteolibacter sp. | reverse complement strand
GGCCTTGAGCGCGGCGCTGGAGCGTGTGGGATCCGGCAGTGGGTCCGCGGTTTCCTGCGCGCGGCAGATTGCGGCGCAGGCGATCATCAGGAGTGCGTGGGGTTTCATGAGTTTGGGAACGGATAGGAATCTAACGGACACCTCCGGCGATGGAGAACAGGGCGGCGAAGAAGGCGATGTAAACGAATCCGACGATGCCGCCGACGACGAGGATCACCACGGGCTCGATCATCACGCTCATGCGGCGGATCACGATCAGCAGTTGGTTCTCGTGGAAACCCGCGACCTCATCGAGAGTCTGTGACAATGTGCCGGCGTTCTCACCCACGGCGACCATGCGGGGAAGCATCGGCATGAAATAGCCGGCCTCCTCAAGCGGTTCCGAGAGTCTGCCGCCGCGGAGGACGGCTTCACGGGCGCGGGTGACGCGTTCGCGCAGCGCGCGGTTGTCCAGAAGGCTCTCGATGGTGCCCAGGCTTTCCAACAGGGTCACCCCGCTTTCTAACAAAACAGACAGCCCCCTGGCGAACATCGCCGTGCCCGAGAGACGGAGCACACCGCCGATCACCGGAATGCGGAGCAGCACGCGGTCCATCCAGAGGTGGCCGGGCGGCCAGCGGCGGATCATCAGGATGCCGACGAGTCCCGCGATGGTGAGAACGGCGATCTGCGGCGTCCAGGTTTGCAGGAAAACCGATAGGTCCATCAGGTTGCGGGTGATTTCCGGCAGGTTCCGCCCGGCTCCGGACAGATAGCGGCTGATCTTGGGAATCACGAATATCACGAGGAACGCGGCCACACCCACGGCGAGGAAAGTGACGATGGCCGGGTAGGCAAGGGCGTTGAAAACCGTCAGCTTGAGTTGCCTGCGGCGTTCCATGTGTTCCGAGGCGCGCGTGAGCGCGGCGTCCAGATTTCCGGTGGTCTCCCCCACTTTCGCAAGTTGGATCATTTGTTCGGGAAACACCATGGATTCAGCCGTCAGAGCTTCCGCGAACGACGATCCGCGCTCGATGTTTCCCGCGACACGACTCCACACCGAGCGCATGCGTGGATTCGACGACTGCTCGGCGACGGTCCGCAGCGAAGAGAGCAGGCTCAATCCGCTGCGGAGCATCGTGGATAGTTGCAGGCAGCCCATGCTCACCTCGAGCGGCCCGGGTTTCAGCCAGGTCCGTGGATGCCATCCAAGATCGCCGCTCGAAGCAGAACCCAGTTCCTCCATCTCGACGAGAAGCAACCCGCGCGCGCGGAGTTCGGCGGCGAGTGAATCCACTCCGGCGGCGACGATCGTTCCGGAGGCCACGGCGCCCGCTCCATCCCTGCTGACGTATCGATAGGACGGCATCTGCTAGAATCCGGTGGTGGCCGCGAACACCTCGCGCAGGGTGGTGCCGCCTTCGAGCACCTTGGTGATTCCATCCTGTTGGAGCGTGCGGAAACCCTTGTCCGCGAGGGATCGTGCGATGACGGCTTCCGGAGCGGATCTTGAAATGAGATCCGCCGTTTCCTCATCGATGGACGCGCACTCGAAGAGGCCCATCCGCCCTTCGTAGCCGCGCCCCGCGCAATGGAAACATTCGCCGGGTTCATAGACCGTGGATCGCGGATCGAAATCAACGCCCATCGATGCAACAAGGTCCCGCGGCGCTTCGGCGGGCCTGCGGCAGGACGGGCAGAGTTTCCTAACAAGACGTTGCCCGATGCAGAGCCTGAGAGTGGCCGCGACGAGGTGGGCGGGCATGCCCATGTCCGTAAGACGGGTGATGGCGCTGACCGCGTGGTTCGTGTGCAGCGTGGAAAACACGAGGTGCCCGGTGAGCGAGGCCTTCACCGCGACATCGAGCGATTCGAGATCGCGGATCTCGCCGATGACGAGCACATCCGGATCGTGGCGGAGGAGCGAGCGGAGGGCCTTTCCGAAGGACACCTTGTCCGCGGAGTCCACCTCCACCTGGGCCATGCCGGGGATCTCGCACTCGATCGGGTCCTCCACGGAGATGACATTGAGCGGGCGTGAGGCGAGCAGTTTCCTGACCGCCGCGTACAAGGTGGTGGTTTTGCCTCCCCCCGTCGGTCCTGTTAGAAGAACCAGTCCGTGCGGCCTTGCCAGGGCGGATTCGAAGGCATGGAGATCCGCGGCGCACATGCCGAGTTGTTCGAGAGACAACCAATCGTCCTTCGAGGCGAGGAGCCGCAAGGTCATCCGCTCGCCGTGTTTGGTGGGGAGCGATGCCACACGCACGTCCACGGTGTGGGTCTTCTCTCCCATTTGCCAGGAGTGGATGAACGCGCCATCCTGGGGCGCGCGGCGTTCCGCGATGTCCATGCCTGCAAGCACCTTGATCCGGCTGGTCAGAGCGGCGTGGGCGGAGATCGGAATCCTCCTCAGCTCCTCCAACACACCATCCACGCGGAGCCGCACACGGATATCATCGCGGCCCGGATCGAGATGGAGGTCCGAGGCCCGTCTCATGATGGCGGAGCGCATCAGTTCGTCGGCCAGACGAGTTGCGTCATCCGCGTCCGCGGAGTCGGATGACGCGCTCGCGCTGCGGCCGTCGCCGTAAACGCGCGACAACGCGCGGCCTAACATCTCTGCATCCACCACCACGGTCCGGGCGGGCAAGCCGGTGAAACGTTCGACCGCCGCGATGGATACGGTATCCGCCGGATCGACGCAGGCCACGCAGACCTCACCGCCGATGGCGGCGAAGGGCAGCACGCGTTTCCGCAATGCGAGACTCACAGGAATCCGCAACGCCCACCCGGGATCGATGCGCGCGCGGTCGAGATCGACGCTGGTTTCCATCGTCATTTTCCACCTCCGATCCATGGATTGCGCAGGTTCGCGGCCCGCTCGCGCATGACGGAGGGATTGCGGGCCATCGCGGCGGCGGTTTGCTCGCCGATGCGCCCGGCGACCCACAGGCGGGCGAGGTCCTGTTCCATCGTCTGCATGCCTGCCGCGGATCCAGTTTCCATAGCCGAGTAGATCTGCGCGCTCTTGCCGGTGGCGATGAGGTTGGCGACGGCCGGGTTGTTGATAAGTATCTCACTGCAAGCCACCCGCCTGGCGGGGCCATCGACTGATAGAGCCGGGAGAAGCCGCTGTGCGACGATGCCGCGGAGCACGAGCGACAACTGCCGCCGGATGCCATCCTGCTCTTCCGAAGGAAACACGGATACGAGCCGTTCGATCGAGCCCACGCAGTCACCCGCGTGGAGCGTGGTAAACACCAGATGCCCGGTTTCCGCCGCGGTGATGGCCGTTCGGATGGTGTCGAGGTCGCGGATCTCGCCCACCAGGACCACATCGGGATCCTGGCGCAGTGAAGCCACGAGCGCGTCGTTGAAATTCGGAGCATCCGAGCCCACCTGCCGTTGGTTCACCACGCAGCGCGAGGGTTTGTGGAGATACTCGATGGGATCCTCGATCGTGATGATGTGTCCGGAGCGGGTGCGGTTCACATGATCAATCAAGGTGGCGAGCGTGGTGCTTTTCCCGGCCCCGGTGGGACCGGAGATCACGACCAATCCGTCCCGCGCGTCCGCCAGGTTCAGAAGGGATTCCGGGAGGCCGAGTTCCGATAGAGGGCGGAAACGATCCTCAAGCCGCCGCAGGGCGATGGCCGGTTCTCCCTGCCTGAGGAAGATGTTGAAACGGAAACGAACGCCGTCCCGGGAGGAAACCGCGCCGTCAAGCGATCCCTTCGGCATGTCTCCCAAAGGCGCGCCTAACAACTCCGAGCAAAGTCTGGTGACGGAAGCCGCGTCGAGGACCGCCGAGCCATCCAACGGCGTGAGATCGCCATGGATGCGGATGTGGGGCGGCAGGCCGGGCGACAAATGCACATCCGACCCGTCCCGCCCCACGCAGGCGGTTAGATAGCTCTCGATGCCGTCGGCAGGTGGTTTCATAGCCAGATGTAGAGTTTCCAGGTGGGAGCGAGGCGTTCCTTCGGATCGGTTTCCATGGCGAGGTTCAAGGGAACCACCAGTGGCGCTGAGGAGGCGAGTCCCTGCAAGAGCCCGAGCACCGAGGAATAGCTTCCCGAAAGCTCGACGCACCAGACCTGCGGGGCGGTTTTCATCGACGACTGTGCGCCGGTGATCGATTTCTTGAGCGCGACGGGCAGGCGGACGGCGGATTTGTCTTCGGAGCTTTTGGTAATCTGCAGGTCGAGCTCGCCACAAAGCGCGGAGATCCTCCGCATGGCCAGACCGCGGTCGAATTCCACACGGAGTTCGTCAATCTCGCTGCGGAGGTTTTCCTGTTCGTGTTTCACCGCGTCCAGTTCCGTTTCGGCCGCGGCGAGCTGCTCGCGCTGTTGCCCGATCGTGCCTTGGTTGCGGATGCGTTTTGATAGATCGGCGCGTTCCCTGGCGGAGGGAGCGATGAAGACAAACCAGCCTAGCAGAAATATGAGAATCGCGGGCCAGGTCGCAATCAGCCATCGTTCGTTGTCGGAGCGCGGTGTCATCTCATCTCCTCCTCGTCCTCGAATCTGACCCCTTCGGCCTGGGTCTCCTTGTGCACCACTGAAAGCGTGAACTCCCAAGGACCGCCGTTCGGGAGACGGCGCAGCGCCTTTCGGGGTCCCGGAAACACCATCCAGCCCGAGGAGGCCAGCGATTCCTTCATGGCGATGCCGAGTTCGTCCACCGCATCGGATGTCAGGGAAACTCCGGAGATTTCCGCGGAGGACGGGCCGTTGTCCTTGATTGTGCGAACCACCACTTCGTCCACCTTCAGCGTGGCCAGTCCCTGAAGCATGGCGGGCAGGGCGAGTCGCCGGGCGTTGGTCCCGGTGGCGCATTCCAAGTCCTTGCGAAGGCGCTCCACCTGCGAGCTTTCCGCTTGGATCCGCTGCCGTGTGGAAGTGACCTGCCGGGACAATTCGGCGAGTTCACCGTGGGTTTTCCGCAAGCTCCGGGTTTCCGAGCGGATCATCCACCACGCGAAGCCGAGCGCGAACAATGCGGCGATCGCCATCCAGACGGCCGCCTTGCGGAAACGCTCGGGTGAGGGAGCCGCCTTGGGAGCGCCGAGCACGGCCACTTCGCCTTCTTCGAGAGCGCCGACGGTGCCTCGCAGCCATTCGAGACGGCTTGCCTCGTCATCGGGAGGCGTCTGGCACGAGGCGATGCCGGCGAAGCCATTCCCCGCCAGCGCCAACAGGCGGCTGCGGGTCTCAGCATGGGTGGCGATCACATCGAACGAACCGGGACCGGTCTTGAGGAATCCGACCGCGGCGGAACTGATGGGAATACCGGAGAACGGCTCGGCTTCGAACGCGAGCGCCCGGCCGAGTTGCTCCTCGCTCAATCCCGATACCTGCGCGGGGTTGAGTGTGAGCGTTTGGGAAAACCATTCGTCTGAAAGCAGCCAGACTCTCGACCCCATGCCGCCTTCGAGGGAGATTGCCATCCCGAAGGCTTCGACCACCGAACTGCCTGTCGCCCGCGGCGCGGTGCGGATCGTCCAATCGCCATCCACCAGATCCGCCCGCAGGAGCGAGCGGGCGAAGACGCCAAGCACGGTGTGGGATTTGGTTTTCATCGGTCGATCCTGAGTTCCACAAAGTTCGGGCCGGGACGGAGGACGAGGTTTCTCACGGCGCTCCGGCGGAAACTGTTAGCAGCGTCCGCGACAGGGTGGAGGTATCCTCTAACAGCCCGCGGGCCCTGCGGCACATCTCCGATCACGGGCAGCACCACGGGATTCGAGGAAAACGGAACGGTCTCCGTCCTCACCTTGATCTTCGACGCATCCGCGGGATCCGGATGAAAAACGCAGAGCGTGACGAGATAGCCCGGATCGATGTCTTCCGGCTGGTCCTCATCCGTTTCATCCATGACCTCCACCTGTGCGGTCACGGACGACAACACGGACGAGTCACCGAACATCACAAAACCATCCTGATTGTATCCCGTTTCAGTCCCATCAAGGATGCCGTCGGCCCCGAGGTGGCGGACGAGGCGGATCTCCTGCCCCGCGGAGTTGAGCGGTTCGTCCGCGATGTTCCGCAACCTCGCGTAGCCTTCCCCGACAGGATTCAAACCGCCGTTATTCAAGCGCGTGATCATCGGGTTTCCCCAGCCGTCCATCCATTGCGACGAGCCCATGGGCAGATGCAGGTATGGGCCGCGCCATCCACCGGCCACCAACACCTGTGGATCCGCGAAACCGGCGGGCACGCCATGATCGGGAATCGCCGGGCGGATGTCGAAACGGACGCCGGGATCCATCCAAAGTTCCGCGAGCGTGAGGTCGCCGTTGATTTCCACTGCCAGAGGCAGCCGTCCCATGTCCGCCACGAATCCGGAAATCGTTCGAGTGCCGTCGGCGGCGTGGTCATCCGGAGAACCGAGCACCGCATCGCGCAGTTCCTCGATGGCCAGGCGGTTTGTTTCCTCGCGCTTTCCGTCGAGCACATGATCCAGAGAGCGCATGGCAAGCGTGGTCACCACGGCGAGGATGGCGAGAACGACCACCAGTTCGAGGAGCGTGAAACCGCCTTTGTTAGAGTTCCTCATCCTCATGCACATCGCAGCGGTTCAGAAAAAGCACGAGATCGTCTCCACGTGCCGCGGTGGTCCCATCAGCAAGCATTCCGGCCAATCTGTTAGCCGGAGTGTCGAGGATGCCGTCGGGACCGGCGGACACCACCCGGGCGTAGCGGAAGCGTTTCCCGTCGCCCGATGAACCGGCGAACGCTCCCGCCGGCGGAATCTGGATCACAAAGGGATTCCCC
>DAISZP010000316.1:1295-6816 GCA_036824745.1 Luteolibacter sp. | reverse complement strand
CCGTCATAGGGAAGCAACTGATCCAGCGCTTGGTCACCTCGAATCCGTCCGCCGCCTATGTCGGCCGCGTGGCCGCCGCTTTCAATGCAGCGCCGCGCGGTGATCTTGGCCGCACGGTGAAGGCCATCCTCCTGAATCCGGAGGCGCGCGATCCGGCGAAACTGAACGATCCCACCTTCGGCCAACTGCGCGAGCCCTTTCTCAAGTCCGTGAATGTCGCCCGCGCCTTCAACGCCAGCGCGCCGAACGGTTGGTATTACCTCGATGCCTTCATCCTCGATCACGCCCAGGAGCCGATGAAGGCGCCGAGCGTGTTCAATTTCTATCTGCCCGCCCACACGCCGCCCGGCCCGCTGGCCGACGCGGGGCTGGTGGCTCCCGAGTTCCAGATCGTCAACGCCACCTCCGGCACCACCGCGCCGAATTACTTCTGGGAACACATCACCGGCGGACTCCACCGCTGGGGCGCTTCCGCAAACAAGAACGTCACGCTCAACCTCACCCAGGAAATGCTGCTCAACGTGCCCGCAGTAGCCGTGAACGATCCCTCGCCCAACGTCGCCGCGCTCGATCCCGATCCGCTGCTACGCCGCTTGGACCTTGTTCTAACCGGCGGCACGCTCTCGCCGGAAAGTTTCCGCATCATCCGCGAGGCGATGGCCCGCATCGGCCCCGGCAGCGGCTGGGAATGGCCGAAGAACCGCCTCAAGCTCGCCATCTATCTGATCGTTTCCACCCCGGAGTTCGCCGTGCAGCGCTGAGAATTTCAACCGCAGATGGACGCAGATGAACACAGATGGGAAAATGAGAAAACTTCACTCTGCAATTCGAAGACCCTGTTTTTCGGGGTGCGTCAGAATGCATGATCTCCATCTCCTTCTTCACGTCCATCTGCGTTCATCTGCGGTTCATTCATCTTCATTTCTTCCATTTTTCCATCACCCATGAATCCCACCTCACGCCGCAAGTTCATCGGACAGGCAAGCTGCGCCGGGATCAGCTCCATCCCGCTGCTCAACACCTTGCTCAACCTGCGGCTCGCCAGTTCCATCGCGAACGCCGCGCCTCCCGCCAGCGGCGAATACCGCGCCATCGTGTGTTTGTTTCTCAGTGGAGGAAACGACAGCTTCAACATGCTGGCTCCCTACAGCGGGCCTTCCTCCACCCACGCGGATTCCTACGCCGAATATGCCGCCAGCCGTGGAAACCTCGCGCTCGATCAGATCGATTTTCATCAGATCCATCCGGACAACATGCCGGGACGCAGCTTCGGCGTGCATCCCTCGATGCCGAATCTGGCCGCCCGCTTCCAAGCGGGGGACGCGGCCTTCGTCGCGAATGTCGGCACGCTCATCGAGCCGGTGCAGAACCGCTCGCAGGTCATCGCCGCCAGCAAGCTGCTTCCGTTGGGTTTGTATTCCCACTCCGACCAGATCGAGCAATGGCAGACCAGCGTGCCGCACAGCCGCACCGGCATCGGCTGGGCCGGGCGCATGATGGATCTCATCAAAAGCGTGAATCCCGGCCAAGCGGTTTCCATGAACATCTCCATGGACGGCAGCAACGTGTTCCAGAGCGGCGTCACCGGCGCGGAATACGCCGTGAACCCCGGAAACAGCCAGGAGCCCGAAGGCGGCGCCACTCCCCTGGACGGCTACGCGAAGCTCTACAACGCCAACGACAACTTCGCCAACGCCGCCAGCAGCGCGGTGGATGGTCTGTTAGCCCGGCAATACAACAACCTGCTCCAGGAAACATGGCAGACGAAACGCCGCACCGCCATGCTCGCCTACGAGCAATACGCGGCCGCCACCGCGGGCGCGCTGCCCGGCAACATCACCTTTCCTAACACCTCGCTCGGCCGCCAGCTCCGCCAGGTGTGCAAGGCCATCATGGGCCGCAACGGCCTCGGTGCGGTTAGGCAGACCTATTTCGTGAACCGCGGCGGTTGGGATCATCACAGCGACACGCTCGCCTTGCAGGAAGCCATGCTCGGCGAGGTCGACGATGCCATCGGCGCGTTCTGGGCGCAGCTCGTCGCGCTCGGCATCGAGAACCAGGTCACGCTCTTCACCGGCTCCGACTTCGGCCGCACTCTAACAAGCAACGACCGCGGCTCCGACCACGCCTGGGGCGGAAACCACTTCGTCATGGGCGGCAGCGTCGTCGGGAAAAACATCTACGGCCAGTATCCCAGCCTCGCCGTGAACCCGGAATCCGGCGCCGAACTCAACCCGCTGGACACCGGCCGCGGCCGGATGATCCCCACCACGAGCTGCGATCAATACTTCGCCGAACTCGCCCTCTGGCTCGGCGTCCCACCCTCCAGCCTCTCCCTCGTCCTCCCCAACGTCGGAAACTTCTACTCCCCAGGCAGCGGGACGCCGCCGCTCGGGTTTCTCGGTTAGGAAAACCCTCAAATGGTGGTGTTGCACCGCCTCCCAGTCCCCACCAAGTGCGGCCAAGCGTTGTCCTTGCGGGACTATTTGGTCGGAAAGGGTGCGTGCGTAACCTATGTGGAACCTGTGGTGGTCCTGCCAGGCTGGGGGGGGAGCTACCTGAAGAACGCCGACATCAGGATCAGCGATACCAGAAACATCGCCGCTTACGTCCGGGGATTCGGAGTGAAACTCACTCCGGAGCAAATCAGCCGGATTGCCACCGAAATGGATGTGCTCTGCCACGAACTGGAGCTTGAAACCAAGAACCGGTGAACGGGATCAGGAAGATCGTAGCCAATAGAAAGGCAAGACATCCACGCCGACCTGATAGGCCATGCCCTGGAGCGGGCCATCATCAGTGAAGACCAGGTGCCGATCTGCGGCGGCATGGAGAATGGCGGCGTCCGCGTATCCGAGTTCCTCGAATGTCGGATGAAGCGTAATGCGTTTGGACGAAGCACGGGATTCACGCGTATCTCGGGCATGAACGAAGCGCTTCAACTCCAAGCCCAGATCGAGCAGGGTGTTTCGGTAAGGGCAGTTCCGTTTGAGCATGTTACCGGTCTCAGTGAGAACCTGCGGGAGGATGATCAAGCGGTTGAAGCAGGAAAGAAGCTCCGAGATCCGCTCATAGTCATCACTGGTGTATTTCTCCGTCCGTCCCATTCGCCCCACGAGGCGGCGATCAATGTTTCCGACCACCAGCACGAGAAGCAAGTTGGTGTCGATCAGGATTCCCTTGTCGCGGTATTGTGCGATCAGGTCAGGGATATTGGAGTTCATGACACTCCAAGGGGAGGTTCATACATGCGGATCGCGATCACCTTTCCGGCGGAGGGATCCACTTCAACGCGTTTGTATTTCCGCCGCCATGGATTGAAGAGATCCCTTGAACTTGTTGTGCTGAGTTGCACCAAGGTTCCCATTGGGGTGTTCTCCGGTCTTGGCTTGTTGTCCCGAGTCCAATATCCGAGAGTGACGACATAATGGCTGGATTTCGGATCTTTTTCGATTTCTTCGATTTCAACACCAGTTGCCTTGCTTTCGGGAAACAGTTTTCTGAATTCCTCGGTGGCGATTTTGATGATGTTCTCGATAGCTTCGGACATGTTTGGAATCTGGCGTCTGGAAAGCACGGTTGCAAGTCTCCGATTCAGACTTACAGCACAATCGCCTCCGAATCTCCAGGTCATGACCTCCATGGTTTACCCTCAAGGCGACTCTGAAAGCGGACCCATTCGCGGATTCTCCCGGATGGATCTATCGTTGTCGGAGCGCAGGCTATTTTGCTAGATCCAGAGCGATGGACCGGACGCCCTCGCGGAGGCGGCGGAGCAGTTCGTGGGTTTCCTCGTTGGCGCGGTCTTCCCACAGGCGGACTTCTTCATCGTCCATCATCGATGGCACGGTGGCTTTGGTGATGCGGTGGGTGGAGAGGTATTGTTTCGCCTCGTCCGGGGTCGCTAGGCTGAAGAGTCCGGCGTAGAACCAGGGTTTCGGATCGTCCATGGGATTGCGCCGGTCGCACATTTTCATGGCGGCCGTGCAGACGGATTCCTCACGGCCGTCGTTGAGTTCCGCCAGATGGTTGAGCCACTGCTCCGCATGATCGGCGAGTCCGCCATGGACGATCCACGCGCGGTTGACACGCCTTGCCCATTCGCGAGGGGGGAGTTCGGGATGGAATTTCATGCGGCTGTTACCCGGGCATTGTGGCACGGGTGGCAAGCCTTGGCGAATCGCCGGACAGGATTGGCTTGGCGAGGGCTTGCGGGATGGCGGATGGTTTCCGCCGTGCTGAAGCCCCGATTTGAAACTTGTGCCTTGGACGATCCCGGCGGTGTGCGCTCCGCGCTGGCCCGGTGGTTTGGAAAACACGGCAAGGACTACCCGTGGCGGCGCACGCGGGATCCGTATGAGGTGCTGGTTTCGGAGGTGATGCTCCAGCAAACACAGATCGCCACGGTGCTTGGGAAAGGGTATTACACGGGATTCCTGCGGATATTTCCCGATGTTCATGCTCTGGCAAAAGCGGATGACGCCACGCTGCTCAAGGCGTGGGAGGGGCTGGGTTATTATCGCCGGGCCCGCATGCTGCGGGAGACGGCGCGGGCGGTGATCGATCGGCATGACGGCCGGTTTCCTGAAGATGTGGATGAACTTTTGAAGTTGCCGGGGATCGGGCGTTACACGGCGGGGGCCTTGCGCGCTTTCGCATTTCATCAGGCGGCGGTGTTGGTGGATGGGAACGTGGCGCGGGTGCTCTCGCGGCTGATGGATTTCACGGAACCTGTGGATGAAACCCGCGGGCAGAAACTTATTTGGGATTGGGCCGGGGTTTTGGCGGATCCGAGGAAACCGGCCGTTCACCACGCCGCGCTAATGGAACTCGGGCAAACGCTCTGCCGCCCCGGCGCACCGGATTGCCTGGCGTGTCCGGTTTCACAGTATTGCAAGACCCGCGAACCCGCGGGGCTGCCGGTGAAAGCTCGCAGGGCAAGCACCACGACGGTGGACGAGCACGCGCTGTGGTTGCGCGACCGCAAGGGCCACCTGCTGCTCCATCATGAGGCGGGAAAGCGCCGGACCGGTTTGTGGAAACTGCCGGTGCGTGCGGCGGAGGAAGTTTCCCTGCTGCCGGTGCTTGCCGAGCATCGATACTCGATCACCCGCTACCGGGTTACGCTCAAGGTTCACGATGGGAGTCGTGCGAAACCTCCCATGCGGCCCGCGGAAGGAGATGCCTGGGTTTCGGCCGAGGAAATCCCGGCTTTGGCGATGGCGGCTCCGTTTCGCAAGGTGGTCGAGCGTTTGTTAGCGGATTTTTGAATTCAACATGTGACGAAATGGACTCCTTGTGCTTTGGTCTCGCCCGGATGGAAAGACTCACGCGTTCGTTCGGCTTGCTTGTTGCGGTGTGCCTGTTTCCTGCGTGCTCGGTCGCACCTCCGCCGGATCCGAAAAAACCGGATGGGGATACCCGCCGCATCGTCGCCCAGCGGGTGAGCGCCGTGGTCGTGACCAATCGCCGCGATCTATCCAATTGGGTGAACCGCGGGTTCTCCGTCTCCCAGGCTCCC
>DAISZP010000316.1:0-1285 GCA_036824745.1 Luteolibacter sp. | reverse complement strand
ATTTCCCCAGACGGTTATTTCCTCACCGCCGATCACGTGCTGGCCCGCCTGGCCGGGAGAAACGTCTTCGTGCTGCATGGAGAAAACGGCCGGCTCGTGCCGAAAAAAGCCCGCGTCGTCTGGCGCTCCGAGGCTGCGGACGTGGCTCTCCTGCACGTCCCGATGAAAACCCCGCGCTTCTACGAATGGACCGCGCCGGAACGCTGGCTGCCCGTCGGCACTCCGGTCGTCCACGGCGGCATCGCCACTGGATTCAAGTCCGCCTGGGGGCGTCTCGGCAGTGCGCTCGCGCCCGAAGGCTCGCTCACGGGCAGCCGCAAGTTCAAGATCGACATCCCGCTCCAGCCGGGCGACAGCGGCGGCCCCATTGTCGATGCCTACGGGCGGCTGATCGGCATCAATTCTGCTGTCGAGTTCCTCGTGCCGATGGAAACCGCGTTTTTCGTGGATTCCGAAGGTTGCAGACCGAACACCCGGATGATCGACACGAAGATCCGTATCGACCGTGACCGAAACAGTGTTTTGGATCGCGCCGTAAACTGAAACAATGCCGGGACTTACGAAGGAAACTGGGTGGCGCGGAGCCGCATTGGGGATGGCGCTGGCTTGCGTCTTCATTCCTGCATGTTCCACCTACGAGGAGTCCGGATTGCCGGGCAGCGCCGCATCCATGGCCCGCAATCAGATGATGCTGGTGAGGGAAACACCATCTTCTTTCGGGCATTACCGCCTGACCCTGCTGGAGCGCAGCCACCCGGACCTCGCACTGTTCGTCGGTAAGCATGGCAATCCTGATTTCCTCGCGGAAACCTCCAACAATGGCAGGGACTACTATATCCTCTACTACCTCGACCAACGCCACGCGTTCGTCTGCCGCAGCAAGGTCGGCCAAAAAGAGTCCCTTGAATTCGCCGGGCCATATCCCATCACCCGCAAGGAGTTCAAAACCCTCACGGAACTCCGCGACAAGCAGCTCGGAAACTGAAGACTCCTCAGCGCCTCCGCCGCAGTCCGCGCCCGGGGAAGATTTTCCAAGTTTCCAAGTTCCTTCTTGCAGGCCCGGTGGGAGCGCTTAAATTTCCTCGGATCGCCGTAATTTGCGGCGCTTCATATAAACCGGGGCGATTGCCCCATCCATAAACCGATACATAGACAAACCTATGAAAATGAACCCAAGAATGCTGCGTCGTGGCTTCACCCTGGTGGAGTTGCTCGTCGTGATCGCCATCATCGTCACCCTCGCCGGTGTCGGTGTGCCCGCCATTATCGCCCAGAAGAAGAAGGG
>DAISZP010000315.1:0-6832 GCA_036824745.1 Luteolibacter sp. | reverse complement strand
ATTGCAGAGCAAAATTTGATCCTCGGCGGTCACGCATTTTCCAGCGTTGGCGACCACGGCATTCGGGACATCCATGGTTTTGTATTCCTGAGGGGATCTCGGGGCCGCTTCCGCTAACAAATTGGGCAACCATGCCAGCGCCCATCGCCGCTGGTTTTCCGATCCATTCAACTTTGAAACCAAAACGGCATCAGGATCAGTTTTCATGTCGGGGTGACCGTCTTCCAGATACGCGGCCAATGCCATCCAGCGGCATCCCATGCCCGGCGTCTCCGATTTGGCGGCTGCTGTCCTTGCGACGTCGAGAATATCGCCGCTTGCGGAACCCGCGTCCTGCAGCAAATCCGCCGTAACCTTGAGAGCATTGCCGGTAGGTCCCCAATCGCCGGGAATTCTGAGCGGCCCATGGAACCAGTGATCAACACCAATACCTGCTTCTACCAGCAACCTGTAAGTTCTCCCCAACTTTTCGGGGAATGCCTTCGCTGTGGTCCTGAGTATCGGTTCCGCGAGATTCAACTCGCCGTCGATTGAGTTGAAGTTGTCTTCAACACAAGGCTGGTAGTATTGCGTCATCACACGCCTTAATCGGACGTTTTCGGGTAGTGGAGCCATGAAACCTGAGAATCCCTTTTTGGTTTTGTAGATCCAGGGATCGCTCACGCCTGATGTGAGGAACCTGATGCGGTCCATCACCGGTTGGCCGAGCAACCATTCGGATTTGCTTTCCCAACTTCCGTTCAAACGACGGATTTGCTCATAAAACGTCTCTTCTTCCTGTTTGCGAACCTTGGCAAGACCATCCATCCGTTCCGCATCGGCACGTTTACCCGCCTTGCGGTAGAGGCGCGCTGACCACGCGGGATGAGTGCTGCCTTCGGCGATTTTCGCGGCTCGTTCCGGATCTGTTTTTTCAAAGGACTTCGCCGCGATGTAACTCAATCTCTGCCGCAGCAGATCGTTTTCAGGAAGCTCGGCCGCGATGGCATTCCAAAGCTCCAGAATCCGTTTGGTATCTGCACCCGGGATTTCGGCAGGCGGATTGGCGAACGATTGAAGTTCCAGAACTTCATCGAAAATTTTCTCCCGGTGCTCCACCCACTTGGCAAGTTCCTCGGGCTCCGGGAGTCCGGTGCCGCCACGATCCGTTTCCGCTGCCATTCCGCGGACGGCACAAGCGATCAGGATTCCGAGGGCAAGGGCGATCCAGCTTCCGGGGACAAATACCGATGAGATCCGGCGCGGCTTGTGAATGATGGCAGTCATACTTTTTTGGCCCTTGTGTGGGAGTTGCCTGAATTCAACTAGCCTGATCGGTAAGTACTGGCAATTCGATAGCCGTCCATGGACGGAAAGATTTCACCTCGAGCAAAAACCTGTGCATGTGATTTGCAAGAACCGGAGAAATCCCTGCGTTCTGCCGCTACAATCATGCATGCGAAATTTCTCGCGCCTTCTGTGGCCGTCGTGTTGGCGGCCCACCTCAACGCCACCACGGTCGGGCTTTCAACGATCGAACAGCCGGTCAATCTCGGCGAACAGTCCGATCCGTCGCGCATTCCGCTCGGGGCGGTGGCGACGGAGTCGAATTATCATTATGGACGCGGGCCGGTGATCACCGCGCCGCGGCCGTGTTTGTACGGCGGGATGGCATGGAAATCCGGCGTCGAGTTGAACCAGAATCTGGCGAGCGTTTTCGGGATCGAGTTGAACGATCATGATCTGCCGGAGTCTCCCGCCGTGATCCGGATGCGGAGTTTTGCGAAACCCGCTTATTCGCCTTACACGAAGGAGCAGGTGCTCGCGGCGACGATTCATTGCATCCTGCGCTCGAACCGCGGCACGCCGGAGCGGCCGATCCAGCTTGAGATCACCGCCGAGGCTCCGGAGGAAAAGGCGCTCGCTGAAAAGTTCGCCGGAGAGTACATCAACGCGTCAAATCAGCCGAACGATCCACCGGTCGATCCGACTCCGGTTCCAGGCACGAAACTGGAGACCGACTCCCGGGGCATCACCTGGGTGGTGTTTGGTGAAAGCAAAAAGGACGTGCCGCCACCAGTGTTGATTCCATTCCGCCTTGGTGGTGAATCGGGGCCGGACTCCCCGACGTGGGAGCTGCTGCCGGTCTGGAGTTTCGGCGGAGTGAGCGGACCGGAGTTGCTCGGGCGGCCCTATCCCTTGTTCTACGATTGTTTCAAACCCGGAAGGGGCATGGGTCCGGAAACCAACGCGATCTTTGCCGGGAAACCCGCCGGATCGATTGACGGGTTTGATGTCACGGAAGAGGAAACCGGAACGCTCGCGAGTTTCCGCCATCCACAAACGAACACGCTGAACCTATCCGCGACGGTGCTTGCCTTGGTCGCTTCCGTGCAGCCCACCGAGCAACATCCGCTCACGGTGCGCTTGGAAACGTCGTTGTCGAATTTCGATTCATGGTTGAATTCCTTCCAAAGTTGTCCGGGATGGGAGGCCAAAAATCTATCAGACCGCAACGTCCTGACTTGCGTGTTTGTGATGGACCCCGGAACCGCGGCGCTCAAACGCGGTGTGGTGCCCTCGGCCAGCATCGAGCGCATGCCGGATGGGAAGCTCTACATCCAGGTGCCGCCTCCGACGCGGGAGGAGCGGGAACTTCAGGATGCATACGCACGCCGCTTTGATGAGAAATGGAATGCCGGTGAGTTCGAGCCGAAAGAGGATCATCTTGAGATGCCCGGTGCCGGATTGCCATTGGTGCGTGGATACTGGCTTGCCGGATATCGTGACGCGCTTGCCGGGTATCGCGTCTATCAGGACTCGGCGGCCGGCGACGATCCGGATCGGGAGCGCGATGATACTTCGGAACTCGGCGAAACCCGTCGCAAAGGATGGCTGGCGGGCATCCGGGATGGAGAGATGTTCGCGGCGAAGGTTCTGGAGGAAGAACGAGTCAAGCTTGCCACTCCGGAAGTGAAACCCGCGGATCCGGAGATGCCTGAAGGTGGGAAGTGATCCGGAACTATGCCCGCTCCAACAGAAACACCGATCCGCTGAAATCCGCGTCCCGCGTGAGTTTCAACACAGCTCCCGCAATCTCCGCGCTTCCATCGCTGAAGGTTTCCTGGAGTTTCCAATTTCCCTTCAAGGGCACTTCCACTTCGGAAGGCGATCCGGCGAACGAATGGACCACCACCAGCGCGTGCTTGTCCGACGTTCTCACCACCGCCTGCCAGCCTTGCGGGTGACGCCAGCTTGCTCCGACATCGCCGAATCTACGGGAAACGCCGTATTTGATGACCGGCGCGGCTTTCTGATAGAGCGCGATGGCCTCTTTGGTGAGTTCCCACGAGGCGGCGCTGAGTTTCTCGATTCCGCCGGAAAGGCACATGCGGCCGAGGAAGGTGGCGGCGAGGCTGTAGCGGATGCGTTGCGGGCTGTCCGTGGGATGCAGCACCGCCCAGATCTGGTTCTGGCGCGGCAGGATGAGTGGGTGGAGGTTCGCGGCGATGATCGGGATCTCGACCAGTTCGTGAGCGTCGGAAAACGACGACATCGCGGTGAGCGCGAGCATCGAGGGTTCGAGTCGGTGGCCGCCGGACGAGCAGTTCTCGATGACGAGATCCGGCAGGCGTTCGCGGATGCGTTCGAAGAAGCGATAGGTGCCTTCGATTTGCTGGCGGAGTCCTTCGCCCTGGGAATCCGGATGATCACAGCCGAGTCCGGCGGTTTCGTTGTAATCGACCTTGAGGTAGCCGAAGCCGCAGCTTTCAAGCAGGTCGATCACCTTGGATGTTAGAAACTTGATGGCGTCCGGGTCGTTGAGGTCCCAGAAGCGGCGTTCGCGCACGGTGATGGGAATGCCGTCGCGGGTGATGAAGTGCCTGCCGAGTTTGAATGACGCGCTCTGCGAGCCGACGGTTTCCATCTCGAACCACAGCCCGGGAATGAGCCCGCGCTCGCGGATGGCGTCGGCGGTGGCCTTGAGGCCGTTTGGAAAGAGTGTGGCACCCGGATTCCAATCGCCGTGGCCGCTGCTCCAATCGGTGCCGTCCTGTTTGTACCAGCCCGCATCGATGACGAGGTAGCGGACGCCGGAGCCATTCAAGCGGTCCGCGATGGCTAACAGATTCTCGTGCGAGGGATCGCCCCAGGTGGTGCACCATTCGTTGAAGACCACGGGGAGATCCTGTTCGACCTCCGGTTGTGCGTTCACCGCGGTGTCCTGCGTGGCGGTGAGCCGGTCGCAGAGATCATCGAGGCTGCCCGCGACGCATGAGATGGTGGCATAGGGTGAGGTGAACGTTTCTCCCGGGGCGATGGTTTTCATCCAGTGGCCGAATTCGCGGTCGGCGAGGCCGCCCGAGAGGGCGAGGTCGTCGTGCTGGCGGAAGACCTCCATCTGCCATGAGCCGGCCCAGGCGAGCTGGGCGCCCCAGAAGACTCCCGCCTCCCGGTCCTCGATGGCGCAGAAGGGGAACCACCTTCTAACAGGCATGGTGCCGAGCTGGCCGAAGCGTTCGCTGAAGGCGCTCGCGCCGCTCCACGAACGTTCGAGGTGGAGTTCCTCGATGGACCGGCATTCATGCCGTCCCTCGGCGCTCCAACCGGAGCGGAAGCGGTGGACGAACAATCGCCCGGCGGAGTCTCCGGAATCGAAGGGCGAGAGGCCGCAAAGCGAGAAGCTGGAGAGGAGTTCCAGCTTCACATCCGCCGCCGATCCGTTGGTGAAGGTGCTGTGGCAAGTGAGCGCCGCATCCGTCTTTTTCCAAACGAGATGGTGGCTGGCCTCGCAACCATCAGCGGCGGCGAGGGTGGTGATGATGGTTTTCGATCCGTCGTCTTCGAGGACTTCCTGTTTGGAATATCCGAATCGGCGGTGGGTCTCCGAATTGCGGAGCGTGTGGCCTTGGGCGAAGGCTCCGGGATAGGGATCGCCGACGAGTTTGAATTGGATGAGCGACTCGACCGGGCGCGCGGGCCATGGGTCGTCGCCGGGCAGGACGTCGATGAAATCCTCGCCACGCAGGCTGGTTCGAGGTGTTGTTAGATCGTCCTGTTTGGAAACCGGGAGCAGTTCCAGACCGACGACGCGGGTGACGGAATCGATGATGTAGCGGGCGACGATGTCCCCGAGCCGATGGGTTGTTAGGATTTCACGCATGATCCGTTCACCACCAGTTCACCGTGAGGCCGAGTTCGCGGCCGAGCGCCTCCATCAGGTAATAGTCGCCCCAACTGGTGTAAGCGTTCCTGGCCCGGTAGAAATGGCGCGCATCATCGGCACCATCGCCGATCTCGCCGTCCTTCAGGAACCCACGGATGGCGGGGTCGGCGTTGAAGTAGTCCGGGGAAAGCATGCGGTCGATGAGTTGGTGTTTCACGCCGATCATTTCCGCGTCCGCGGCTTCCAGATCCTCGAGTTCCTGGATGGCGCAGACGGCGACGGCGGCCGCGGAGGAATCCCGCAGGAGATCGGACTCCGGAGAAAGGCGGAAGTCCCACACGGGAACGATCTCCTCATCAAGGCACGAAATGAACTTGCGGGTGATGTTCTGGGACGCGTGCAGGTATTGCAGGTCTCCGGTGTGGCGATAGGCGAGGGCGAATCCATACATCGCCCAGGTGGTGCCGCGCGCCCAGTGGGACTCGGGATGGTAGCCGCAGTAGTTGTCCGGCCGCGCGGGTTTTCCGGTTTCCAGATCGAAACGGAACGAGTGGTAAACCGACCAGTCGTTTCTAACAAAATTCTCCAAGGTGGTGTCCGTGTGGCGCACGGCCAGTTCGTGATACTTCGGATCTCCGGTTTCCTCGCTGGCCCAGTGCAGCAGCGGCATGTTCATCAGGCAGTCGATGATGGCGAGACCGTCGTAGTCGGTGCCGGTCTCGTCCATGCGGCCCCAGGCGCGGAAGTAGCCGCCGTTTTCGATGAAGCGCCCGGCAAGGGTGTCCGCCGCCTTGAGCGCGAGATCGCGCCAGCGGGTGTCGCCGGTTTTCTTGAACAAGGCGACGGCATAGGGCGAGTAGAGGAACCCGAGGTCGTGCATCGTGTTCTTCGCGTTCTCGCCTTCGAGTTTCGCTTGGAACAGAGGCTCCAGCGCTTTGAGTTGTTTCAGGAAAAAATCATCTCCGCTGCGTTGCCAAGCCAGCACGCCCATGCCGGCGAAGAACCCGTTGGTCCAGTTGCCGATGGCGAAAAAATCCTCGTCCCACTTGGTGTAATCGCCGTCGGTCGCGACGGACCATGTGGACGGCTGGCGCTGCATGTCCGGAAGGTTCGCACGGGTCTTGGCGACGGCGACGTCTAGGGCGCGTCCGAGTAAGTGAATGGATGCCGGTTGGCGGGCGAGGACGTCGGTGGACATGGATTTTTGGAGAGGCCGGAATGAGAGCGGGGAGGCACCGATATGGAGGGCCGGAAACGCCCCGGAAACAAGCTGAGCGCCAATGTTCTCTGGTAAACAGGGTGGGGTGGCGAGGAGGGATTTCCCGGGAATCCGGGATCGGACGGTTTTCGCGGAAATTTTTTGTCCGGTTCCGGTCGTCTGCGGTGTCTTAATCGCGATGATGGATGACGGTTCAAGGCAGCTCCTGCGGCGGTTTGTGGAAACGCGCTCCGACGAGGCGTTCCGGCTCCTGGTCCGGGAACACGCGCCGATGGTTTTCAGCACGGCGCTGCGGCGTTTGTCCGGTGACCGGGCGGCGGCGGAGGATGTGACCCAGGAGGTGTTCTGCCTGCTCGCGCGGAGAGCATCCGGCCTCACCGGCGTGGTGCTGGCCGGCTGGCTCTACCGGCAGGCATGTCGGCAGGCGGCGAATTTCGTCCGCACGGAAACTCGGAGAAAACAACGGG
>DAISZP010000314.1:0-6845 GCA_036824745.1 Luteolibacter sp. | reverse complement strand
CCCTTGCGGAAATCGTCGGCCGTCAGGATCACATCGCCTAACAAACGCCGGGACTCGCGTTTTCCCGCAATAAAAGCCGCCCAGCCGAGCCGGTGGTTCGGATAGAGCTTGTCCACGTTCTTGAGGGCATCCCACGCGCCATACATCGCCCGGAGGTTGAGATCGCGGATGCGTTCAATGTCCTCGATGGGATTCTTGTCGAAGCCGCTTTCCCAGAACCATCCGCCAAGATTGGCGAGCGGGTCGGCGCTTCCCCACTGGCCTTTGGAGGATTTCCTGCCGGGAAACGGCTTGTCAGTTAGATCGATGGCCCATGGACATCGCGGAAACTGCTGCTCGGTCTTTCCCTCCTTGAATGCCGCGGCGAGCGCGTCCTTGTCCTTGCATTCACACTTGAGGACCTCTTCCTCCTTCGTGGCATCGAGCGGACGCCACAAGTTGGAGGAGCCCATGTTATTGCCCACCGAGAACTCGTAATCCGCACCGGCCTGATGACCAATGACGGCATCACCCGTGCAGTCGGCGAAGAGCGTTCCACGCAGTCTCCTCCGGCGGGAGGTCCGCGTGCATTGAACCACTACGGACTTGATCGCATCGCCGCTCTTCTCCGTGGCGATCGCACGGTGATTCGCCAGCAATGTGATGTTGGATTCCCGCTCAACGACCCGGAGTTTCAGCGCATCGTCGAAATTTCCGGCACCGGTGCCATTCAGCGATCCAGTGGATTTCGGACGAGGAACCAGAATCTCATTCACAATATCGCCGATGTGGGGAAACGGCTGCTGGTTGGTGTGACCTTCCGGCCAGACGCGGACTTCGGAACTCGCATTGCCACCCAGCACGGGGCGGTCCTGGACCAAGGCCACCTTGAGTCCGTTTCTAGCAGCTGAAACCGCCGCGCAGATTCCGGCCAGACCGGCACCCACCACCACGAGGTCATAGGTGCCGCCGTCCTCCGGCTGCTCCGGAAGATTGAGAAGTTTCCGGCGGAAACTCGTGAGAGCAGCCACCTCGTTCACCGGCACGAAATCCGTGTCCTTGCAGAACAGCACCGCCTCGCAACGCCCTTCAAAACCCGTTAGATCATGCAGCGCGACGGTCGCGTTTTTCGGCACTGTGACGAGGCCGCCATCATGCCAGTGCCAGTCCTCGCCCTTGGTGCCGAAGGTTTCCTTCACCGGCGTTCCGTTGATGAGGATCTGGAATTTCCCCGGCGCGCCAGGAGCATTCCACGGAGCCACCCAATCGCGGGTTCGCACCCAGACCCGATAGCTCCCCGCAGAAGGAAACTCCACCCTCGTCACCGCATCCGCCACCGGAACGCCCAATCCGTGCGCGAGCAAATACGACGAACCCATCCGGTCCATGGACTGCTGGTCGAGATCCCATCCACCGTGATCGTCGAAGCCCTCGGCCTCCAGAAAGAGAAATTCACCGCCTGCAGGTTGCTTGGCCCTTGCTCCGGTGAGCAAGGCAAGTGTCGCGCATCCAGCGCGGCCGATGAACTGTCTGCGGGAGCTTTGCAGGAGGGCACTCATATTATGGAATCCAGGAAATCATCAGGTTGGGGAGCATTGGACTTTCGATGTCAATTGTCGTGACCTTTCTCCAACGATTCGAGGACGAGGTTGCTTTCATCACGCAACGAATCGCATTCACTTACTTTCACGGGGAACGCCTCTTTACCAGGAATGACCGCCAGATTATGGGAGACCACGGCCCCGCGGCTCTTCGCGATGGAAATCCATGGTGGAGTTCCGTTCATACCGGGTTGCAGCCAGTTCCGCGCGACCAAGGCGGACTGGGTGTGAAACAGCTTGATTCCTTCACCAAGGAAACTGTTCGCAGAATAGGTGATTCCATGAAAACAGGGATGCGGAGGGTTCTTTCCCCAGAATGTCGCATCCGCGACCGTGGCTTCGAACAGGTTTCCATGAGTGATCACCCTGCCGCTCACACCAGCGCGCTCGAAATAGGCGTCACTGATGCCGAGATGATAGTAGCTATTGTGGACCCGGTTGCCGATGAAGGTTCCGAAGTCGGTGTACAACATCACCCGCCCGTAATAATCATGGAAGTGATTATTACGGATGATCCAATCCCTGGTGTGATGGCTCCGATCCATCAATACGGAACCCGGCGCGATGGATTCAGGGAGGTCCCTGTCCAGCGTGATCTCCTCGCCATCCACATGCGTTACCGTGGCCTTGAATCCGCTACTCAGGAAGTCCGGGCTTAAGAGCTCAACAGGGTGACCGACCTTGATGCCCTTCCCGGTTCTGAGCCGGCGCGGAGCAATCCGCTTGATATCCGACCACATGCTATCCTTGAAACTCACCGGATCATCGTCAGTCAGCGCGATCTCGTTGTTCTCGAATACAATGCCACCGCGGGTCTGGTGGAAATGGTAACCATCGGAACCCGCGACCAGAGGACTGTCCGCTGCGGTCAATCCCGCAGGCGGGCCAATCCTGCATCCTGCGATTCGCAGGTGATCGAAGTCCGCCGACAAGAAAACCATTCCCAGAACCGCGTGATAGTTCACGCGCTCGAAAGTGACATGGCTGCATTCATCCAAGCTGACACCATTGCTTGAGAAATCCGCGTTGTTGATCAGATAGAAACCACCAGCCGCCTTGTAGGCATCCAGTTTTTCCCAGAATCCGTCGTCCGGCCGCTGCTTCAACTTGAACCGGATCACTCCAGGTCCGGAAGAGGGATCGGCCTGCGGCTTGCTGACGTAGCTACCCGCATCAAACTTGGGCCCGGTTTCGACAATCCGCAAGGATCCCGCATCATGCGGCCGCCACCTCCAGTAACTCGCCCGCCTGGGAAGGCTTTTGACAGGCTTTCCAGTCCGCCCGTCCACGATCACCGCCTTCACAGTTCCCGTCGCGGGTTCCGTGCCGAGGATCTTCGCATACATTCCAACCCTGGCATACTCCGGGTCGATATCGAAACCGAGGTTTCGGATGGAGACCCGCTCGCATCCCTTCACCCAAAGGTAACGCGCGAACTTGTCCGACATCATGAAAACGGCCCCGTTTCCATCAAGTTCGAAGTCCTTCTTCGCCTCAATCAGGAGCGAGGCCCACTTCGGAGCCTCGATCATGGAGCGGATCGGATACACGGAAGGGCCCGTACCCCGGGTCCTGTTGACGATTCGCAGTCGGGTGCCGTTCTCCGCTTTGCTGATGGCCTCCCTGAGGACGGGTCCGTTGTCCGCGGATGGCGAGGAATCAAGAGGCACCTCCACCGTTCTCACGATGGAGGACTCTCTCACCACCACTGGTTCGCCGCCCCCGTCCGCAATGGTGGCTAACAGAAATTCACCGGAACCCACGGCATCCGCACGATTCCTGATCGCCGCGGGAAACAAGAGGTCGTCATGGATCCTCAAAGCCCCGATTGCGCCCTTGAACCCATCTCCTCCGAGTCTCATGGAGGCGCATGGGACGGCCCCCGGATCGGCGGCATCAATCCGCCCCTCTCCCGCAGGCATCCCGTCAAGGTAGAACCAAACCCTGTTGCTGCGTGGAAACAACGGCGCGCGATCGAAATTCACCGCAATATGGTGCCAACGACCATCGGCCAACGACTTCCCTGTCGCGCTCTCAAACTGAGGACTGCCTGACAGTTCAAACACCAGCTTTCCACTCTTCCATCCCAGCCGGAAGCGGCGTTCGCTGCCCGATTTCGATGAGAAGAACCAACCATGATCCGAAGCGGAATCCCACTTCACCCATGCTTCCAATCCGAATGAATCGCACGAATCAACACCCGAGTCTCCCAATTCGACAATCCCACCCATGTCCATAGCTATCGCCGGAGGAAGGTGTTCGACGGGTCCCGGAACAGTTGTCTTCCCGGCCGTGTCGAGCATGAAGATCGGTTGTTTCCGCTCCGGAACATTCCACACATCGCGCGGAACCGGCCTTCCATCTCGACTCACCCTGATTTCCACCACTCCCGGTTTCTGATAGACATGTTCCGCGACGGGGCCGTCATGATCCTCCACTTGTCCATCTCCCCACTTCACCTTGTTGGAGCCGGGAGGAAGACTCAGCCGATAGGGTTTGCCCACGACGCCAAGATCAGGACCAGCAAATCGATCCGCCGGTCCGGCGGCTTCGATACCCGTAGTCAGGCTGACGGCCGCCAGGGCGTGGCACCGCAGGAATTTCCAAAACACTCTCATTTGGTAATCTTGCTCCGAAGTTCCATCAGATCCTGTTCCTTGCTCGTCAACCGGAGCTGCAATCGATGCAACTCCTCCTTGAGCTTGGCGGTCTCCCCATCATCAGAATTCCGTTCGATGCTCCGCACCCTGGCACCGTCGCCAGTGGTTCTGATTCCGCCTGCGGCGTAATCACGATCAAAAGACAACGCATGATCCGGAGCCTTCGACGTCACGGAAATCTCCCCCGACTTGAGGCCATCCACCACGGCCCGGACCTTGATCCGTCCCGGCGTTTGACCCGCCCGCAACAGGATCGTCGCGGTGCCGCACTCGGATTTCGCCAATCCACCCGCAGCCGTGAATCCGCCGACAAGCTCTCCGGGTCCTTCCACCTCAAAGCGCACGATTTCAGAGGCCAGGACCTTTGGAACTCCATGGTTGTCCACAATGGTCGCCCGGACCGGAACGAAGTCGGATCCATCCGCTGTGAGACCAAATCCGAGGTCATCCACCATCACCGTCACTCCTGATGTGCGCTGCGCATAGCGTTTCACCTCGCGGGCCACCACCTCACCCCCGATGAATCCCTCGGCGATCATTTCCACTTCATCGATCCGCGAACGCCACTCGCCCTTGATCGACGAGAAATCAAAAACGTTCTCGAACGTGAAGGGTGGGTGGGGAAGATTCTTGTAGGAGGCATCCGGCTTGCGTTTTCCCATCACCTTGCCAAGCCATGTCAGGCGGACTTCCTCACAGTTGCTGAAAACCATCACGTTCGATCCGGATACCTGGGTGAGCTCATGCGCGATCCTGACCATCGGACCAGATCGTATCCCGGAAAGCGTGAAGTCCGGATCATACTGGCTCTTGAAGAGGTCATAACTGTAGCGGGAAACCCGCGCTCCATCCAACAGACCGCCCCAGAATGGATCCGGATGATAGCCGCGTTGGTGGTCGATACCGCACCAGAGGGAAGCTCCGATACGGATCGGAGGAGTGCCGTGGATGCCATCCAGATTCTCCGCGCGCAGGACCGCATGCTTCAACAACGCCGCCTCACCCCACTCACGTTTCACACGGGTGCTGGCGTTCTGACTGAAAAACCCGTCCACCTCGCCGCCATCGCCATATTCACGGGTGAGGGAGTTGATCTTCGGATCACCGCCATGATAGTAGAAGTTGAATCCACCCTTCCGGGCCTCATCAATATCCGCCACGGTGAAGAAGCCCGGGAACGGATACTCCTCGTTGGCTGCATGGTTCATGCCCTTCAACACGCGTTCAGGCTGTTCCGGAGTCTCGTTGAGCGCGGTTTCCCACAAGAGCATCGAGGGATGGTTCCGATCCCGTCTGACGAGCGCGCTCGTGTCCGCATAAAGGCGTTTCTCTAACACTGGGTCCTTGTCATTGAAGAACTGCCAACCTGGATTCGCCGTAGTCGTCAACATGCCGAACTCATCGCAGGCATCATAAAAGGCCGGATCCATCGGGTAGTGCGCGGCTCGGATGAAATTGCAACCGCCCTCTCGCAGGAGCCTGACATCGCGCCACTGTCCGGAATTGGGGAGCGCGTTGCCCACAAACTGATAGTCCTGATGCCGGTTCACTCCGCTGAGCTTCCTGCCGATGAACTTCCCGTTCACAAAGAAACCATCCGGGCCGCGCATCTCGAAAAGACGAATGCCAAAACGGGTTTTCAGGGAGTCCAACACCTTCCCGTTCTCGATCAGATCGGTCCGCATGAAATGAAGATAGGGATCATCGGGATGCCAGAGACGGATGTTCTTCGGTGAGAGGGATTGAACCACCGTGCCAGTCGCACCCGAAGCGAGTTTGAGAGGTGAGTTCACCTCAAGCACCTCCCGGCCATCGGCCGTCATCAACACGTTCCGCACGGTGAGGTTCCTCTCCGCACCACCCGAATGGATCGCCTCGGTCCGGACCTCAAGTTCGGCGTCGCTCCCGCTAACGCTCTTCACACCCACAAACACGCCGCCGCCAGCTTTCGTGTCGCTGATTTCGGGAAAAGTAACGTATGTGTCCGAGGTGCGGATCAGATGGACGTCCCGATAGATTCCTCCGAGGTATGTGAAGTCCAGATTGTTCTGCGGCTTTCCCGGAGGGTAGGTGGGATCGTCGGAATTGTCCGCGAGCACCGCCACCACATTCCTCTTTCCATCCGATGTGAGTGACTGAGTCACATCCACCGCGAAGGGAAGATAGCCGCCGGCATGCTCCGCGAGCTTCGTTCCGTTCACCCACACTTCGCACCTGCCCATGACAGCCTCGAAATAGAGCGTCACGTGGCCGCCATCGTTTTTCGCGTCGAAGCGTTTCCGATACCAGGCGGGTCCCTGATAGTTCCGGCAGCCGCTGGCATTCTCGCCGAGAATCTCCAATCCGTGAGGAAGATTGGCGGACTCCCACTGCGAGTCGTCGAAATCCTTCCCGCCAGCGCCACTGACGTCACCCTTGTGGAAACGCCAACCTGGATTGAAATTCGCGACCGACCTTGGGCTGCCGTCAACCTGATAGAAGCCCGCGGTGGAGAACCGCGGCGATTCACCGGCCGAAGCGGCATGAGAGCTGAAACAAATCGCGAGAAAGACAAGAATGCTCTTCGGGTATGGCATGTTGATCACATTCAAAGTTCGGAATCAGG
>DAISZP010000313.1:0-6867 GCA_036824745.1 Luteolibacter sp. | reverse complement strand
CGGGGGCACTTTGAATGTGCAAAATGACTTGAGGCTCGCCTTCGCAGGCAACAGCGGAACCACCGCCTCGATGATCATCAACGGCGGAGCGGTCAACGTCGCCACCACCACCGCCCGCTGGGTGATCCTCGGTCAGTGGGATCCGACCTCATCGACCATGGAAGTCAGCAACGGCGGCTCCCTGAACCTCAACGCCGGCACCGACATCATGTTTGGAACGTCCGGCAACAGCGGCACCCGCGCGCTCACCGTGGATGGCGGCGCGATCAACGGCACCGCGGGTGGCGGCAGCTACATCGACATGCAACGGGGCACCACCGCCGGCACCAGCAGCATCACCATCAAGAATGGCGGCACGATCGCCGTGGACGCCATCGTCGGTGGCGGAGTCTCCACCCTGAACTTCGATGGCGGCACGCTCAAGGCGACCTCCAGTGACGCGAACCTCATCAACATCAGCGGCGGCGGCACGACCAACCTTCTGGCAGGCGGCGGGACCATCGATACGAACGGCTATAACCCCACGGTCGTCTCCGGCCTCGGAGGTTCGGGCGGCCTGACCAAGGACGGCGCAGGCACCCTCACCCTCTCCGGCACCAGCACCTTTACCGGAGCGACCATCGTTTCCGCAGGCACCCTGTTAGTGACCGGCGCTCTTGGAAACACCGCCGTCACCGTGGAAAGCGGCGCCACCATCGCCGGTGCGGGAACGCTCGCCGGATCACTGAATTTCGACGCGGGTTCCAAACTCGACGTGACTGGCGGCACCCTAACTGTCGCCGGTCCGGTCAGCTTCGATGGTTTCGGATTCGATGATCTCGTCGGATTCGACGTCTTCACCGCGGCGGACGGCACCTACACCTTCATCAGCGGATCAAACTTTGATTTCACCAACGTCGAAAACTTCGGCCTCGCCAACGCGCTGAACCTCGGTGGCGGCCGCTATGCCTTCTTCCAGTCCGGAAGCCTGCAGGCGGTGGTGATCCCCGAGCCCGGCGCGGCCCTGCTCGGAGGAGTCGGCGTGTTGGCACTGCTCCGCCGCCGGCGGGCTTGCTGAGCTGAGCGGGAGATCATTTGAAAATCGACCGGCCGCGGCGGGAGGGACTTTGGGTTTGTCTCCCCGCCGTGGCCATCCCGTCTAACGGACCGGATTCCTCCCGGTCGATCAGCCGTTGGGGCGTGCCGTGAAAAAATCCGCGATGGCGTGGCGAGATTCCTCCGGAAAATCCGCTTGTGCCTTCCGAGGGGGAATCCCGCCGCGGTTCGCAGCGGCGGCGGCGTTTCCCCGCAACTCCCTAACCATTAGAAATCCATAAATCCCATGAAGCCCAGAATCAGACCCTTCCAGCACGCGACCGGTTCCGCCCTTTCCAGCGTCGTCGTGATTTCCTTCGCCATGATCGGCGCATCCTTCGCATCCCTTTGGACCGGCGCGGCCGCGGACAACAACTGGGACAACCTCTCGAATTGGGACTCGAATCCCACCGGAGGAAACGGCGAGGTCAACAACCTGACCAATACCCCCATCATCACCGGCAACAACACGCTGGTGCCCAATGACCTGAAAGTCGCGGCCGCCACCGGGGCTTCGGGCCGCGTGGACATCCGTTCCGGAACCTTCTCCATCAACTACTGGACCTTTGTCGGCGATTGGAACGGCAGCGGCATCCTCAACATCGCGGACACCTCCACCACCGGCGGCACCTACACGGGCTACGGCATGGGCAGCGCGAGCTACGATGCGGACAACAACGGCAACGCCAACTTCATGGTCGGTCTCTATCAATCGACCGGCGTGGTGAACATGAACACCAGCGGTTCGCTGGACGTGTCCGTTGTGCGCCTCTCACCGAACGGCCAGGCGGGTTCGGGGACATTCAATCTCGACAACGGGACGGTGAACTCGGCCTACGAGTTCCAGGTGGGCTCGGATTTCTGGGGTGCCAACACCGCATCGCCAGCGTTCCTCAACATGAGCGGCGGCACCATCAACGCCGGCAGCGAATTCTGGTCGGGCGGCTCCGGCCAGGGAACCACGACCATGACCGGCGGCACGATCAACAGCGGCTCCTGGTTCGTGGTGGGCCGCAACAACGGCTCCAACGGCACCTTCACCATGAGCGGCGGCACGGTGAATGCCGCGACCACCACGGTCGGTTCCTTCGCCGTCGTCGGTTCCTTCTCGGGTTCGCAGGGAACCTTGAACGTGAACGGCGGATTGTTCCAGACCGGCGGCGACCGCAAGATGTTCATCGGTGAAACCGGCACCGGCACCCTCAATCTATCAGGCACCGGCCATGTGTTGGTGAACAACAACGTGACGGGCGACGGTTTCCGCCTCGGCGTGAACACCGGATCCAACGGCACGGTCAATCTGTACGGCGGCACCTTGGAAGTCGCCTACATCGCCAAAGGCGCCGGCACCGGCACCTTCAACTTCAACGGCGGCACGCTCAAGGTGGGCAGCAACCACACGGGCTCCAATCCCCTCATGGCAGGCCTCACCACCGCCACCGTGCAGAGCGGCGGCGCGGTGATCGACACCAACTTCGCCTCCAGCGCCGTGATCTCCCAATCCTTGCTAGACGGTGGCGGCGGTGGCGGGCTCACAAAGAGCGGCACCGGCACGCTGAGGCTCAACGGCGTGAACACCTACACCGGCACGACTACAATCACCCAGGGTTCGCTCGGCGGCACCGGATTCATCGCCGGCCCGGTCGCGATCCAAAGCGGCGCGGGATTGAACTTCGTGAACGGATCATCAACCGGCACGCTCACGCTTCAGAACGGCCTTGCTCTATCAGACAGAAACCTGCTGACCTTCGAAGTGGGCGGCGGCACCTCCGATCAGGTCGCCATCACGGGCGGCACCTACACGGCTCCCACCTCGCCCGCCGATGTGGACGTGCAGGTGGTGGGTGCTTTGGGATTGGGCGTCCACAAACTGATCACCGGCGCTCCCGGGATCAATGCGGCGGACTTCAACCTCGTGACATCCTCACCGCTGGGCTATGATTTCGCCCTGCAGGTCACCGGCAATGACCTGGAACTGAACGTCACCTCCGTTTCGCCCGCCATCGCCTACTGGAAAGGCGGAGTCAGTGGTTCCTGGAGCACGCCGGACAGCGGCGGCAGTTTCAACTGGGCGCAGGATGACACTGGAGCCTCAAGCACGGTGACAAAACCCGGCGTTCCAAGCGACGTGGTGTTTTCCACCACCGGAGCAGCCAACGAATCCACCATCCTGGATGATTACTTCACCATCAAGAGCCTCACCTTCGATGAGTCGGCGGGCAGCGTGACGATCACACCGGCGGGCACGGAGGAACTCACGGTCGTTTCCGGCATCACCAACAACTCGGCGAACGCCCAGAGCATCAGCGCTCCCCTGTATCTTTCGAGCGGCCAGACCATCGCGACCACGACCGCGGACCTCACACTGGGTGCTTCCGTGACCGCCAGTGCGGACATTGTCAAAACCGGAGCCGGCACACTCAACTTGGCGGGCACCTGTTATGTCCCCGGACTGCAGGTCAATGGCGGCATCCTGAATCCCTCCGGCAGTCTGACGGCTTCCTGGCTCAACATCGCCTCCGGTTCCACCACCGGAACCGTCGCCTTCTCCAGTGGCACGGTGAACGTCAGCGGCGTGACCAAGGTCGGCGATGGCGGAAACAATACTACCACGCAAACCGGCACCTTGAACATGACCGGCGGCACTTGGAACAACGAGAATGATCTCATCATTGGTTTCGCCGGCGCCGCTGGCTCTAAGGGAACCGTCAATCTATCAGGAGGCACTATGAATGTCGCCTCCAGCAGCCTGCGATGGGTGATTCTGGGCAACTGGGACGCCGTGGAATCGGAACTCAACGTGACCGGCGGCGGCACGCTGAACCTGAACGCCGGGACCAATATCCGTGCCCGCAACAGTTCCGGTGCCAAAACCATCAACGTGGACGGAGGCACCATCGCCGGATCGTTCACCGGCACGGACTACTACATGTGGCTCGGCAACGGCACGCTCAACGTCAAGAACAGCGGCCAGATCACCAACTGGGGCCGCATCGATCTGGGAACCGGCACGGTCAACCTCGAGAGCAACGGCTCGATCCAGGCTCTCGGCGGTGTGGACGCCTGGGAAGGCTGGCTCAACGTCAAGAGCGGTGCCGTGCTTCAGACCGCATGGTTGGCGTCCGGCACTGGCAGCACCGGCGGGGTCGTCAACATCGACAACGGCACGATCCGCGCGACCGGGGACAACGCCACGTTCTTCAACTTCTGGAACAACGCAGCCGGAGTCGTCATCGGAGGCGGTGGAGCCACCATCGACACCAACGGATTCACCATCGCCAGCAACAAGGGATTCACCGGCACCGGAAACCTGACAAAAACAGGTAACGGCACCCTCACCATGGGTGGAGCGAGCACCTATGCCGGATCCACCACCGTCAACGCCGGCACGCTGGCAGTGAACGGCACCTCCTTGTCAGACAGCGCCACGCTCACCATCAACACCGGTGCGGTGGTCAACGTCACCGGCACCGAAGTGGTCGGCGCTCTCGACTTCGGCAGCGGCCCGGTGGCCAACGGCACCTACGGCGCGACCGGATCCGGTGCGGCTAATATCGACGATGTCCACTTCAGCGGAACCGGAGTCGTCAGCGTCGGAGCTGGCTATTCCTCGTGGGCGACGCTCAACGGAGCCGGCAGCCAGACGATGGATCAGGATCACGACAACGACGGCATGCCCAACGGCATCGAGTACTTCATCGGCGGTCCTAACGGAAACACCACAGGTTTGACCGCGAATCCCGCTCCTAACAGCGGCACGGTCACCTGGCCGATGGGCGCGGGCTACACCGGCGCCTATGGCACCGACTACGAAGTGCAAAGCTCCACCGACCTGCAAACCTGGACCCAGGTTTCCGTCGGCACCGGCGACAACACCGTGACGGTCACTCCCGGAACCTCGGTCGTTTACGACATGCCCGCGGGTGGCAAGAGCTTCGTCCGCCTCGTCGTCCACAACTGATCCCGCGGATTCCCATCACGCACCGGAGGTTCCCCACGGAGCCTCCGGTGTTTTTGTTAGGTCGGCTGGCTTCCCGGTTGTCTCAAATCGGAAGAATGGAGCCATGGATGAACGGGCACACGAATATTAAAAGAGCGGGTTCGGATTTCGAGTTGTCCTCAAACCCTGCATGGATCGTTTGCCGAATGTCTTTTCCGGAAGGGGTCACCGTTCGCTGGAGTTCAAGCTTCAGCTTGTCTGTTAGAAGGCAAGCTGAAGCTTGAACTCCTCGTCTTGGAGTCCGGGATTTCGAAACGTTCCACAAAATCTCGGAAATCTCTTTTGGCAACCGGTCTGAGCTTCTTGAAATCAGCGTCAATCCGCGGTTCAATTCTCTTTTCAGGGTCACGCGATGACTCAATCCTTCAAAACCTGATCCGCCTCCCGAACAAGAACCCGCGCGATCATCCAGTCGAACCAATGTCCGTTGGCGGTCCAGAGTTGGAACGGGCTGTCGAAATTCGCCTCGACCTGCAGGCGGGCGGTTTCCAGCTCGTTGCGCGCGTCCTCGGGATGCCCGGCGCGGTGCAGGGCCATGGCCAGCACGGCGCGGACGGCCGAGTTCCGGGACTCCACCACGTTGGGATGGCGCAGGCAGCGCCGCGCCCACGATTCGGTGTTGGAAAAATCCCCCTTGCGGTAAGACGCGAGCGTCAGGCTGAAGATCTGCCATGCCTCCATCAGCTCTTCCGGCTTGTCCTCCCGTTCCCACGGCAGGTTGGCTTCCATGGATTTCACCAAGGGATCGATGCGGGCGAGCAACTCCGGCGTGGGAGGCCGGATCAGGCAGGTTTTCACCACCTCGTCGGATACGATCGGATGGGTGGCGGTGGCAAACCGTTCGGCCGCCATGTGGCGGAGTTCCTCGTAGTGTTCGAAGTCCCCGGCATCCATCACCGCGGCGGCGGCGGCCACGAAGTGGATGGTGATGGCTTCGGTGTTGGACTTGTCCACCCGCGAGATCGCCTGGGCGACGGCGGAGAAACGCCGGGACGCATCCTGCCAGCGGCCTTCGCCTAACAACCACTCGCCCGCCACGCGGAAAGCGCTGGCGGCCTCCAGCGAGGAGGGCACGTCCTCCATCAGGATTTGATCAAGCATTTCGTCCGCCTCCTTGACCTTCCCTTGGTTGATGAGCACCGCCGCATGCGCCACTTTTTCGCCGGATTGGGCCTTGCGGCGCAGGGTGGACTCGTTGGTCCGGGCCATCTCCGCCTCGCCACGCAGCCGTTCCTGCTCCTGGCGCGCGCGGGCCTCGCGGATGAGCAGCCATGTCGAAGTGCCGAAGCCAAGCGTGAGTCCGAGCACCGCGATCGATCCGGCGATGAAGGTGATCTTGTTGCGGCGCACCAGTTTCCGGAAACGATAACCGCCTCCCGCGGAACGGCGGGCGGCCACCGGCTCGGAGGTCAGATAGCGGGAAACATCGGCCGCCAGTTCGCTGGCGGTGCCGTAGCGCTGCTGACGGTCCACGGCCATCGCTTTCATGATGATCGCATCCAGATCCCCACGGAGCGTGCGGATGATCCGGTCCGTATCCGAGCGCCTGGCCGCGGAGTGCGCCGCGCGTTTTTCCGGCGGCTCTTTCTCGAACCGTACGGACGGTTTTCTAACAGGATGCCCCTTCAGCAGCCTGCGGATCTCCTCGGAGTTCGCGGTGCGGAACGCTTCCGGATCATGCGGCGGCACGCCTGTCAGGAGCTCGTAGAGCAGCGCGCCCAGGCTGTAGATGTCGCTGCGGGTATCCACATCCATGCCGTTCCCGTCCACCTGCTCCGGGCTCATGTAAACCG
>DAISZP010000312.1:0-6895 GCA_036824745.1 Luteolibacter sp. | reverse complement strand
TCCGGTCGCGCAGCGCATGCCGCTCGTAGACATTCTTCTCGGTCGGCACGCCGATCTTCAGCACGCCATCGACGACTTCCCAGCGCAGACCTTCGAATGCCTGCGGCCGGGCTTCCCCATTCACGAAGAGGTCCAGCCTGCCATCGGAATGAAACTCCCGCACATAGTAGCTGCCCAAGTGGTAGTATCCCCAACGTCCGACAAAATCCGCTGCCGTCGCAGTGGAAACCAAGCCTTCCTCGAATTGCAGCAGACCGAGGCTTGCCACCGGCAAGTTATCTTCCACCATGTCCTCCGTGCGTGGATAGGCCTCCATCGTCACATGCAGCGTCCATCGACCACGAGCGAAGTCCTCGGGCTTCACATCCAGATTGAAGACATTGTCTCTCACTAACAAAAGGTTTCCGGTGACGCCTTCATGGAAATCACCGGCGACCGGCTTGCCATCCCGGCGCAATTCCACCTTGCGAATCACGATCGCGTCGTGACCTTCCATCCACTTGAAAATGCCGCGGTAGTTCGACGGCTTCCAAATCAAGTGCGTCACGTCGAATTCCACTTCGCGCGATTCGGGCGACGTCATCTCCCAGCGGAAATCCCGGGCCGGCATCCGACGGACGAATTTCTCCCGGTCCAGCGGCACCGCCCGCAGGCGCTTCTCGATCCCCCCGTTATGAATGACGGCCTGATCCTTGAACAAGGCTCGCGGCTTGTCGCCCGGCAGATGCAGCTCGATCTCGCCATCAAAAACCCCCACTTCCGCCTTCGCGCCATTCACGTCCATCGCGAACTCCGTCCCTAGATCCACGACTTTCCCCTTAGCATAGTCCACCGTGAAACCTTCCGCGCCAGGCGGGACATAGGCGACCAGCTTGCCGTCCGCCAAGTTGCCCGAGGTCGGATTCGTCACCGAGAAGTCCGCCGGCCCCTCCAAGGTCACCCGCACGCCGCTCGCATAGGTGAGTTCAACCAAGCCCGAGCGGAACACCACCCGTTCCGCAGTCACTGAACCGGCCACAAACTCGGGTGCACCACCGACTCCCCACTCGACACCCATCAAGCCGGTCACCTGCACGTGCCGACCATTCCTGTCCACCACTCGGGGAGTACCTGCTTTTTCGCGTCCGCTGAAGAATCCGAGCCCGAAAACCACGCACGCCGCCGCGGCCAACGCCAAAGACTTCACCGGAAAACGGACAGTTTTCCGCGTCCCTTCGATTCCCTCCAGCGCTTCGGCCATCATGGACTCTTGCGCCATGATCTCGGTGTAATAGCGCAGCGCGTCGCGATCCTTCAGCAGTTCCTCCAGCCGACTGGTATCGACCTTACCCAGTCCGCCGTCCGCCAACAGCCGGTCAATGAGTTTTCGCAGTTCGGGTTTCGGGGTCATAAGCGGGAGAGTTTCGTTTCGATGCAGTGACGCAACGCCAGCCGCAAACGGGAGATCGTCTTCTGGATGCGGGATGGTTTCATTTGTTGCTCAAGCGCCTGGCCGGTCAATGACCCACCTTCTACGTAGCGAAACTGCAATAGCCGGACATCCGCCGGGGCCAACCGGGACAGGCAAGCGCGCAACGCCAGCAGGCGCTCGCCCGCATCGTCTGCCAAGCCTTCCGCCGCTGAGGCAATCTCGTGCAACCTGTCCTCGGAAAAGCTTACCGTCTTCTCCCGCTGCCGGTCCCGCCGCCACGCCATTGCCTTGAACCACGCCACCCTGAACGCCCAGGCCTTGAGATTGGTCGAATCCTCGCGCTCGTAACGCCGCTCCCACAGGAATATGCAGGTCTCCTGCACCACGTCATCGCACGCTGCATGATGGGGCAGGATCGAAAGCACGTATCCACGCAGCGCCAGCCGCAACCCGGTGATCTCCGCGGCGAACGCGGAGTCATCCCGCGGATCTTCCTCCTTTGATTCGAGTCGCGACTTCATCCAACTCATGTTCCGCATAATGGCCTATGCTGACGAAGAAATTTTCGTTTTTCGTCAGAGCTACTGATTACTGTCGAATGAAACCGTCATCAGCAACGCCCCCTCCTCAACAGGGTGCGGTTGTGAAACGGGCGTTGGTCGCCAAGGGAGCGGTACCAGGACGGGCGCGGCGGAAGAAACCAAAGTGAGTCTCTCCAACCCTCTGACGACCCACCTCTGCATTTTGCCAAGCAGCCAAGACCCCGCCCACTCAACGGTAGGTGGTGTGAACAACCTGTGGACAACTGCGAACGGGACAACCTGATACTGCCCGGACCCAATCGCCGTTTTCCCCACGAGGGGAATAATCTTCCTACCCCTCGTTCCTCACCAACCGGGCAGCTTGGAGGACGCCCTCGCAATACGCGATCTGCTCCTGCGGTGTCGGGAAATCCTCCAGATCGGCAGCGTAGGCGGCACACAGGGTTTTGAGCTGGTTCACCTCATCCATGGTGATGCTGCCGAGGTCGATCTTGGGAATCCGGGGAAACGATGGTCCACAGACCAAGCTGAGCGCCATCACAACCAACTCCACGTAGCGGCCTTCGCCCTCCGAGGTCGAGGGATTCAAGCACTGCTGCACGTCCTCAAGGCGAAACCTGACTGTCCTGCCGTTTCGGTAGGCGGTTGGAATCCTCCCCTGCTCCGCCCACAGGTAAACGGCCCTGGGTGTCACCTGAAGGAATTCCGCGATCTCTTCCGCAGTCTGAAGCCTCCTGGATTCCTCGTTCAATGGCATGGGAAAAGGATCTCAAATGCAGCCCCACCAGTCACCGACATTTTCACCGAAACCACCGGCAGGCAGGCCACCGAATCTCTATCAGATTGGCGGGATCGGGCACAATACGGGCACACCCCGAAAACCCCAACAAAAAATCCCGAGGCCTTTCAGCTTCGGGACTCCTTGAAAACCAAAGAGAAGTGCTCGAAAGAGGACTCGAACCTCCACGGGTTACCCCACTAGATCCTTAGTCTAGCGCGTCTACCAATTCCGCCATCCGAGCTTCCGGTTGGGTGGGCGGCTTTGTTACGTTCCGCGTCCGGACTACGCAAGCGAATCTTGAAAAAATTTTCGCCTCCGGGAACCTCCGCTTCTGGCTTGCTTACTGCTCGGCAGCGGGAAGCATGGAGCAGCCTCGTCATCATGGAATCCATACGCGCTGAGTCGGTCGTTAAAAACTTCGGAAATGTCCGCGCCTTGGACGGGATCACGCTACTCATCGAGCCGGGCGAGTTGTTTTTCCTGCTCGGAGCGTCCGGTTGCGGAAAAACCACCCTGCTACGCTGCATCGCGGGGCTGGAAACGCCCACCTCCGGCTCGATCCACTTTGGCACTCGCGACGTGACGAAAATGCCGCCCCACAAACGCGAGGCGGCCATGGTTTTCCAAAGCTACGCGCTGTGGCCGCACCTGACGGTGGGCCAGAACATCGCCTTCGGACTGGAGGAGCGCAAGGTGCCCAGGCCGGAGATCAAGCGCCGTGTGGAGGAGGCTTTGGAAATGGTCCAGCTCCCCGGGTTCGGCGACCGCTCTATCGACCAGATGTCCGGCGGCCAGCAGCAGCGGGTGTCCCTCGCACGCGCGCTGGTGGTGAAGCCGAAGTGCCTTTTGTTAGACGAACCGCTCTCCAACCTCGACGCCCAACTCCGCGTGGAGATGCGCCGCGAGATCCGCCGCATCGTGAAGGAAAATGGGCTGACCGGGATCTACGTCACCCACGATCAGGAGGAGGCGCTGGCGATGGCGGATCGCATGGCCGTGCTCACCCGCGGCAAGATCGGCCAGATCGGCACGCCGGAGGAGATTTACCGCCACCCGCGCAGCGCTTATGTGGCGAATTTCATCGGAGAAACCAACATCGTGCACGGCGAGGTTCTGGAAACCAAGGACGGCTTCTCGCTGGTGAAAACCCCCGCCGGTCCGATCGCGGGAAGAATCACCGATCCCGATTGGACACCCGCGCCCGGCGAACAGGTCCGGCTTTCGATCCGCCCGGAGGCCTGGCGGCTGCACAAGGACACCGGCGACAATCCGGTGACCGGAAACATCGCAGAACGGTCCTACCTCGGCCAGCGCATCCAATATTGGATCGAGACTCCGGCCGGTCGCCAGCAGGTGGTGGAGATGAACCCGCACATCATCCACGAGCCCGGCGAGGAGGCGATCACGCTGCACGCCCGCCATGACGATGTGATCGTCCTGAAACCCTGATCCTCAATCATGAAAGCCCGGGTTTGGATCATCTTCGGACTGCTCGCCTTCATCGTGGCGCTGCCGATGGTGCTGCGTCGTGAAACGGCCACCACCAGCAACCGCAAGGCGGACGACCATCTGGTGATTCTAACACCCCACAACGAGTCGATCCGCCAGGAGTTCGGCGAGGCCTTCGCGAGGTATTGGAAACAAACGCGCGGCCGCGGCATCCACGTCGATTGGCGCACGCCGGGCGGCACTTCCGAGATCCGCATGGTGCTGGACGCCGGGTTCAAGGCGGCGGAGGAAACCGGACGCGATGGCATCGGCGTGGATCTGTTTTTCGGCGGCGGCGAACCGGACTTCAGCGGCCAGGCGAAGAAGAACCGTTTCCTTCCGCTGCGGGTTTTCCAAAGCCATCCCGAGTGGTTTGCCAAAGACGGCCCGATTCCGGAAACCTTCACCGGTGAGAAATTCTATCCGGCGGACCACGTGTGGGTGGGCACCTGCATGTCGCAGTTCGGGATTTGTTACAACCCGGACTTCCTCAAGCGCCTGGGGCTCCCCTCGCCCGCTTCCTGGCGGGATCTGGGAAACGCCGGATACTGCGGCACGCTGGCCCTCGCGGATCCCACCAAGAGCGGCTCCGTGGCGCGGGCTTTCGAGCTGTTAGTGCAGGGAGAGATCCTGCGCGAGATCAAGGACCACCCGGATGACCGGGAGGCGGCCGTCGCCAAGGGCTGGACCGCGGGCCTGCAGTTGATCCAGCGCATGTCCGCGAACGCCCGTTACTTCACGGACAGCGCGTCGAAGATTCCGTTAGACGTGGGACAGGGCAATGCCGCAGCGGGCATGTGCATTGATTTCTACGGACGCTCCTTCGCCGAGGAACTCACCAGCGCGGATGGCAGGCCGCGCGTGGTATGGATCGCGCCGGTGGGCGGCACCACCTTGAGCGCGGATCCGATCGCGGTCTTGAAAGGCGCGCCGAACGAGGAAGTGGCGCAGAGTTTCGCCGAGTTCTGCCTCAGTCCGGAAGCCCAGGCGCTGTGGTTTTCCAAACCCGGCACGCTCCAAGGCCCCAAGGAACGCGCGCTGCACCGCACGCCGATCCGCAAGGACGCCTACACGCCGGAAAACCTCGCGAACTCGACCATGCCGGACGTCCATCCCTACGAGGACCCCGGTAATTTCACCTATCAGAAGGAACTCACCGGAGCCGCCTTCAATACACTGCGCCAGCTTGTAAAGGTGATGTGCATCGACTCGCACGAGGAAATGAAATCCTCGTGGGAAGCCATCAAGGACGCCGGCATGCCGGCCGATGCCGTGGCGGTCTTCAACGACGTATCCATCGTGCCCTACGCGAAGTCCGGCAAGGGCGACCCGCGCTTCGATGGATCGGATGCTTTGAAAAACGCGGAAAACGCCGCGCTCATCGGTGAGTGGTTCCGCGCGAACTACCGCAAGGCCGAGGCGATGGCGAAGAAGGCCAAACTGTAGCGGCGGCCTGTGACCGTCGCTGATTCCTGCATGACCAGCAATCCATTCACTTCCGAACCACCAGCGACGGTCATAGACCGCCGCTACAAGTTATTATGAAACGCGGACCCGCCATCCTGATCACGTTTGTCGTCCTCGCCTTGTTCGCGGTGTTCTTCATCTATCCGGCGGGCATGGTGGTGAAGCAGGCCTTCGAGGGACCCAAGGGCTTCACCTTTGATTTCATCATCGCCGTGTTCAGGAACCCGATCTATCGGGAAGGCTTGTGGAACTCCTTCGCGCTCGGCGCGGCATCCACGCTCGTCGCCGTGTGCATCGCCTTCCCGCTCGCGCTGGTGGGGCATCGCTATGACTTCATCGGCAAGCCCGCGCTAGGCGTGCTCGTGCTCGCGCCGATGATCCTGCCGCCCTTCGTCGGCGCGGTGGGTGTGAAGCAGATGCTCGGCGTGAACGGCGCGTTCAACGCCGCCTTGATCAAACTCGGCTGGATGAGCGCGGAGGCGCCCTTCGACTGGCTGGCGGAAGGCCGCATGGCGGGCATCATCCTGATGATCGCGCTCAATCTCTATCCGATCCTCTACATGAACATCGCCGCCGCCTTGTCCAATCTGGACCCGGCGATGGAGCAGGCCGCGGAAAACCTCGGCTGCCCGCCGTGGAAACGTTTCTTCCGCATCACCCTCCCCCTCGCCATGCCGGGGGTCTTCGCCGGCGCTTCCATCGTGTTCATCTGGGCCTTCACCGAACTGGGCGTGCCGCTGGTCTTCGACTTCGGCCGCACCGCGTCGGTTCAAATCTTCGATGGCATCAAGGGACTCGATAAAAACCCGATCCCCTACGCGCTCACCGCTGTTCTGTTAGTAGTGGCCGCCGCGGTGTTCTCGCTTTCCAAGTTCGTCATCGGCCGCTCGCCTCTCGGCACCGCACCAAGACCCAAGGGCCGCAGCAACGCGCTCAAACTCCGCGGCATCAAGTCCGCCGCCTGCGCCGCCTTGTTTCTAGCGGTGTTTGGCGCGGCCACCATTCCGCACCTCGGCGTCATCCTCGTTTCCCTGTCCGAACGCTGGTATGGCACGGTGCTGCCGGACCAGCTCACCATGCGCCACTACATCGAGGCGCTCGGCAATGGCCTGGTGGTGCCGTCCATCCAGAACAGCCTGCTCTACGCCGGTTGCGCGATGCTGGTGGCCTTGTTCATCGGCCTCGGTGTCGCCTGGGTGGTCGTTA
>DAISZP010000311.1:0-6904 GCA_036824745.1 Luteolibacter sp. | reverse complement strand
TGGATCAGCTCCCAAATGCCGTATCCCCATGGCTTGATGACCATGCAGCCGCGGGTTTCCGAGTTTTCCGCCAAGTCGGCGGCCTTGATGACTTGCTGATACCACTCGGGGAAATCCTGCGCACGGGTCGGGGTGATGGCGGTCTTTTCGGAGGACATGATTTGCTGCGCGAGAACGAATCACGGCGGGGCGCAAAGAGCATTAAAAATCTCTCCACACCGCAGATTCAGCTTGGGAGATCCAAAAGAAACCGACAATCTGTCACCATGAATGAGCTGGAAAATCAAGGCCGCTTCCTCCCGTCGAGAACGTATTCAAGATGGCGCTGGACGGTGCGCTTCGGCCTCATGACCGTGCCTGTCGCGACCTTGATCTTCGGTTTGATCGAGCTCTATCTGACGCCCAAAAAATACCAGAGCACCTGCGTCTTCAGCATTCCTCACGGGCCTCAGCCTGAGGAAATCGTCACTCTTGCCAGTTCCCGGGCCGTTATCGGAAGCGTGGTGGACCGGCTCGGAATCCAGAAAACCATCGATTGCGACAAGGAAACCGCCCTCGGAGCCGTTACTAAAAAACTCGAAGTGAAGGTGATCCCCGGCACCCAGCGGATCGAACTGACGAGCGAGTTCAGCAATAAGGAAACCGCCCGGGACATCGCCGATGAAATCCCGAAGAGCGTGCTCCGGCACCTCACCGATGGTCTGGAAAAAGACCTCGCAGCGAGGAAAGGAAAACTCGCCAATCTGGTCCAGGAAGCCTCGGACGAGGCCCACCAAAAAGCCGCGGATCTGGCGAAACTTCAGAAGATCCACGATGGCAGCACCGATGAATCCGTCCGTCTGATCGTGGACCGTGCGAAACGAGCTTCCATCCTCGCCGACTCGGAAGTCGAACGGCTCAAGAACCTCATGGCGAATGAAAAACTGTCGACCCTCGGCTCGCTTCCGCGCCTCGATGTCGCCACCGCCCCCGTCATCGGCGATCACGCTTCCAGCCCGGATATCGGCAAGGAACTCGGCTACCTTTTCGGCAAATCGCTCCTTTACGGCCTGATCGCCGCGCTCCTGCTTCCCTACCTGTTTGAGCTAGCTCTTCCTCTGGATCACGGCTCGCGCAGGCTGGAACCCGCCGTCGAACTCTGACGTGGAACAATTTCGCAGAAATCACACGCTGGATGTTTGACAGACCCCGGACGAGTCGCCTTACTTTCCTCGTTAGGAATCAAAACCCCGCGCATGAGCGAAAACGAAAATCAACCACCGACACCGTCCAAGCAGACCTCGAGCGTGCCCCTCAAGAAGGAAACCGTTCGTGTCACCTTGAAAGCGGCAGACGCGCCCCCTTCCGTTCCATCCGCCACCGTGCCCGTCGCGCCTCCCGTGCGCCCGCCGGTTCCCGGAGGTCCACCGACTCCGACCGCTCCGCCCAGCGCGGCTCCGCGTCCGACTGCTCCGGCTCCCACCATCCCGCTTCGCACCGCAGGTGCTCCGACGGCCGGTCCGGCTCCGACCATCCGCCTCGCGGGTGCGGGCGCACCGACCAAGCCCGGCGCTGCCCCCAGCCTTCCCGGCGGTTCCCCCGCTCTTCCGAAGGCCACCGTCCAGCTTCAAGCGCCGACCCAACCGCTCGGCACCTCGTTCCCGAGCGCTTCCCAAGCCGCCACTCTCCGCATGGATGACGATGAGGAAGAATCCGAAAACGACGGCGTGGTGAAAATCCTCGCCGGTGTCGGATTCGCCGCCGCTCTCGCCGTGCTGACCTTCCAACTCCTCACCGCGAAGATCTGGATCAGCGCCGAAGACAATCAAAGCGCTGGTGACTGGTCACAGCTCATTCAATAACTCAAACCCGGATCCCTGAAACCATGGCCTGGCCCATCGTCAACATCGTCCTCGGACTCGTCGTTCTCTACGTCGCCTTCGCATCCGGCGCGCTTCCTCTGGGTTGATTTCCCATAGGCAGCAAAACCTCTCCAAGAGCCGCACTTGCCTCACCGCAGTGCGGCTCTTGACGTTCCGGGCATCACGCTCCATCGTCAGCGCATGTCTTTGAAACTTACCGAAGCCAATTTCCAATCCGAAGTCATCGATTCCAGCGTGCCCGTCCTTGTGGATTTCTGGGCCGAGTGGTGCGGACCCTGCAAAATGATCGGACCCGTGCTCGACCAACTCTCCGGCGAACTCGAAGGCCAGGCCAAGATCGGCAAGGTCAATGTGGACGAAGCCCGCGAACTCGCCGTCAAGTTTAACGTCCGCTCCATTCCCCTGCTGCTGTTCTTCAAGAACGGCGAGGTGAAAGACCAAGTGGTCGGAGCCGGCGTCACCAAGGACCAGCTCAAGGCCAAACTCATGGCCCTCGCCTGATTCCGGATCGATTCCAGTTTCCCAAGCCGCACCGGATCCTCTCCGGCGCGGCTTTTTCACGCGTCATTCCAGCCAGATGGTGAGTTGGTTCAACTCCTCGGTGAGACCGTTGAGAAAACGCTCCTTGGAAATCCTGGCACCACCAGTCCGGTACGGATTGGATTCACGGATGAAATCCAGATCCTCACCGTTGAGATTCACCGAAACCGGGCCGCTGCCCCTGCGCTCGATCTGATAGACGATCTCCACGTTCCGATCCCCGATCACGAGCCGCGTTCTCATTCCATCCAGCGACTTCGGCACCACCGGATCCAGCACGATAGCCTCCGCCTCCTGCCGGACGCCCACGAAACACTGAAGGATCATCCGCACCCCGATACCCGCGCCACTGGAATACACGCGCCATCCGCCTTCGAGCGGCACGTCGCCGGATTTCACGCCTTCGTAGCGCTCGAAAGCCTCATACCGGTCCGCGAACACGGCGTCCGAGCTGGAGTAATAACAATTCGCCTGCCGTGGCAGCGATGACGGAGCCGTTTCACGAAGATGAATCGGATTGAAACGGCAAAGCCCGTCGAAGAATCCCTCCGCATCCCCGAACCGGGCCAGCGCCTCGCAGTAGCGCAGATGCGCGTGCATGTACATGATCCCGATCTCTCGTCCGAAATAACTCGCGGATTCCGCCCGCTGGAAATTCGTCTGGATGCCGCCGTGATACGCCATCGGCCGGTCGAACAAACGGGCGCCGTCCGGACCTGATAGATGCTCGCGGATCAACCCGAGATGAACCTCCGCCTGCCGCGGGGTGAACATGTCGTTGATGACCGCATGGATCATCGGCAGCAGGCTGTAGGACAAACCGGTCACCTTGTCGCGCGGGTGGAGCAGCAGGTCGGTTTTCCCGTCTTCATGGAAATAGGCCAGGCCGGTGACCACATCGTCCACCACCAGCAGACTTTGGAACTCCTCCAGAATATTGGCCGCCATCGTTTCAAACTGCGAAGCCCTCCCGGAATCGCCCATCCCGCGGAAGGCGGATGCCAGCACAAGGAAGGTCTGATAGTTCAGCGTCACCGTCCACGAACTGCACAGCCTCTCGCGCATGTCCGGCTTCGCGGGTTGCAGCGAATCGTTCCAATCCCCGTGACCGTATGCGGCGAGATTCGTGCCCGCGATCACGCGGCCGAGGATCAGCTCCAACGCGCGGTCCACATGGTGGAGGATTGCTTCCCCGCCGGACGCATCTCCACCATCCGCCGTGAAGAACGGAACCCGCTCCTCAAGGATCGTGAAGTCGCCGGTCGCTGTTAGATATTCGGCGAGTGCGACGAGCGGCCAGTAAACGATGTCCCCGTGGGAATCCCCCGGCCGGATGTTCCGCTCGCGGTCGAAGAACATGAACCACTGCGGCCAGTCGCCGTCCGGGTTCTGTTGTTTGAACACCCGGAGCAGCAAATCGCGGATGGCCTCTCCCTTGCCGAGCGCGAGCAGCAGTTCCACCGGACCCTGGCAGACATCGCGCGTTCCCCAACCGCCGCCGGAGTATTGTTCCAGACCCCGCGGTGACAGGTAATGGATCAGGGCGTTTTGGATCAACCATGGGAAAAGATCCGCGATTCTTCCCGCGGCGGCGGACGCCGGGGAATTCTCCGGCCCCTCGATCCGCAGCCCCGCGGGAATGTTTTTCCAGAACTCCGCGTCGTGCCGGTCCTGATCTTCCACCAGCCGGCCCACGATGGTGAGACCCACGCGCGGAGCTTGTTTTGTTAGAACACTCAGGAACGGCTGGCCGCGGGAAACGCCGTCCCGGAAAAGCAGTTCGTCGCCACCCGCCCTTTCGAACACCGTGCCGTCGGCCGGGCGGATGAGGAAACCGCCATCCGGGAAACGGCGGCCCACATCGCTGTCCGGAACCGCCCGCACGAAGATTCCTCCCTCACGATCCTCGCGCACGACGGGATGCGGCGTGTTTCCGTCATCGCCGTTCATCGCGACATGATGGGAGATGAGGACCGGCAGCGGATCACCCGTTAGATGGCGGATCTCCAGCGACAATTCGTTGCGCGTGGCTGGAGCTTCGGAGATCACCTCAATGATTCCTCCCGCATGTTTGTAAATCCAGCGGCAGCGGTCCGGAGCCATCCCGAACGCGGAAGGAAGGCCTAACAGACACCACGCGCCGTCAAGTTTCACGAACACCCGCTGGCCGTGGCTGCGGAACAATCCGAGATAACTGTGACATGTGGACAGGAATCGGTTGATGCTGACATGGCCCTGGGTGACCATCGAATGAAACACGCCGTTCATCCAGCAAGTGGAGGTCAGCAGCGATTCGTCCGCGGTCAGCACGCCACCCGAACGGAGGATCATTCCATGCGGCCTGAGCACCGAGTTTTCCTTCGCCTTGAACACCACGTGCTGGTTCTCTCCGGTGAAAAACGACCAGACGCCGCCATCCCCGTGTTCCATGTGGCGGGTTTCCTCACCGAAGAAACCGCGGATCTCGTCATCGGTGAGTTCCAGCGAATCCAATTGGTTTGCGTCGCTGAACAATGTCTCCGCCGCGGGATGACCGGATGAAGGAGCATTCCAATTGGGAGGCGCCGCCTCGGGAAGAGCTAACAGATCGTCGATCCATCCGGCGTCGGATGCCTCCGTGGCTGCCGGATGATCGGGATTGAAGCCACCGAAAAACCCGCAAGTCTTCCCCGCGCCGGGGGCCAAGGTCATGGGTTCGTCCTGGATGCCCACCAGCGAATGTTCGTGCTGAAGCCGTTTGCCGGGAAGCCCGGTGAGAAGCGCCTCCGCCCCGTTTCCCGCACGATTGGAAAGTCCGTGAAATTGCAACGCGTCCGTGGAGTAGGAGACCGCTTTGCCAAGCGATCCAATAGCCGACCACGGAAACCTGCCGCCCATTGATTGATTCTGCCGCGATGCCACCATCCATCCGGCGCGCGGATGTTCCAGCGGCGTGTGGTCCACATACTGGCTCACATAGAATTCGTTCAGCCGGATGGCTCCGTAGTGGGCGAGCCCGATGTCCTGCGTGTGGATCAGATCCACCGTGATTTCGCGATCCGTGGTGTTCACGATCTCCACGTGCCAGAACCACGCCGGGAGCGACTTCGCCAATCTCAGCCAAACCTGATAGACGAGCCCCTTCCATTCGCCTCTGACCCTCAACCCGTCGCCAAGCGCCTCGATCGATGAACCGGAACCCGGACCTAACAACGGATGCGCCGAGTTTTCATCACCACGCAGCCGCAGATGGATGTTCGCAGGACCGCCCTCCACCTCGTTTCCGGGAAACAGGTTCAACATGATGTCCCCGTGGTCCATGCGGCGGATGGAGCCGTTCGAGTTGAGTTCGAAACTGATGCCGGAATCCGCGGACGCGCGGAAGGGAAACACGACGCCTGAAGGGTTTTGCCGATCCATGCGCGAGCTTGCGCAGACAGCCCCCGGTTTAGCAACTCAAGTCCCGCAGATCCGAATGCTCTTCATGCGGTTCCAGCCCCACGTCACGGCGGACTTCCCATTTCCCGTCCGCCTTGATCTCAAGGCAAGCATCATAGCGCAGCCGTGCTTCCCCATTCTTGGAAAGCACCACCACGCCGATCCCCTGCTCGGTGAGCATGTCGAGGATCATCGCGATCTGGGACTTCGGCAGCGCGCTGCCCGGCCGGTCCAGATAAACGATCGCCGGGCGGGCGAGGAAAATGCGGGCCACCGAGAGCATGTGTTGCTCGCCGATGGAAAGCGAGTCATCCCAATCGCGGGAGGTGTTGAGCCCGCCGACGCGCTCGACGGTCGCTTTGAGGCCGAGTTTGTGCAGGACGAGATCGATGTCCGAATCCCGGACGACATGCTCCATCCCCGTCCGCAGCAACACCTCGCGTAGTGCGCCCGGCGGCAGGTAGGGACGCTCCGGCAAGAACAGGATCTCATCCAGGCCCGGCCTCTTGATGCGGCCCGCGCCGCAATCCCAAATACCCGCGGTGGAGCGGAACAAGGCGACCTTCGGCGCGTCATCGGCGCTCGTGAAGAGCCAGCGGCTCCCCTTGCTCACCACGATGCTCAGATCCTCGACCAGGACATGATCGTCATCCAAGGACTTCAGGGTCACGTTTTCGTAAACCACCGAATCCGGCGCGTCCCCCATCTCGATGGAACACGGAGTCGTCTGGTGCGCCTTGGAAATCCCCTCGCTCAGCAGGTGGAGCCGCGCGGTCACCGCGGTGAAGGCGGAGATCGATTGGAACTGCGTCACGATGAGCGAGAAGGCTCCTAACAGAGTAGCGAAGGCCATCGTGGCCTGCGTGATCACACCGAACTCCACCTCGCCGAAGATGAACCTCGGAGCTACGATCAGCGCGGGGATGATCTGGATGAAATAGTTGTAGCCGTTGGTGAAGAAGCCGAGGTTGCGGTTCACGCGGATCAGCCGGCGGAAGTTGGAGGTCAGCGCGTCCAGCCGCTTGTGCAAACGGACCTTGAAACGCCCTTCCCGGTGGGCCAGCGCGATGGATTCGGCGTTTTCC
>DAISZP010000310.1:3522-6936 GCA_036824745.1 Luteolibacter sp. | reverse complement strand
CTCGTCAGGCTCATAACCTGAAGGTCGTAGGTTCAAATCCTACTCCCGCAACCAACCAATGAAGGCCCCGATTTTCGGGGCCTTCGCCGTTTATGTCAGGACGGATTGTCGGCGGCCATTGAGGTCCGCTTCGAGGGATGGTTCCGTTTCCACGCCTTCTGCGGTTTCCTCACACCATGGGAATGATCCTCAACTTCGCTCGCAGGCACCTTGTTTTCTGAAGAGGATTTTTGCGCGCGGAATCGATGCTTTCACCAGCATTCTTGCGACGACGTCCGGACTTGCCCTCGGGCGTTTCCCGGGCATGCTACGCGGCGTCGTGAGCAACCTCCCGGTAGAACCATCGTTGGAAGCCTTCGCCGAGCTGGCGAAACGGGGCAATGTCGTGCCCGTTTACACCCAGCTCGCCGCGGACTTCGAGACCCCGCTTTCAGCGTATCTGAAGCTGCGGGACAGCCGCCATTCGTTTCTGCTCGAAAGCGCGGAAAGCACCGAAAAGGCCGGCCGATGGTCGATCATCGGCAGCAACCCGAGGCTGACCTTCGAAGCGCGCGACAAGGAAATCACCATCCGCGAGGGCAGCCAGGTCCGCAGCTACGTGACGCCGGACGACGTGCTCGCCGCTCTGGAATGCGAAATGGCCGCCTACAAACCGGTGACCCACGGAGCGCTGCCGCAGTTTTCCGGAGGTATGGTCGGTTACCTCTCGTATGACGCCGTCCGCCAGTTCGAGCCGACCTTGGGCACTCCTCCGCCGGACGCGCTGGGCATTCCGGATGCGATGTTTCTGTTAGCCGACACGCTGCTCGTCTTCGACCACCGCCTTCGCCGGGTACTGGTCATCGCCAACGCGCTGATCGATTCGTATCCGTCCGTCGAGGCCGCCTATGCCGAGGCCATCGGGAAAATCGCGGCGATCGTGGAAATTCTCAACCGCCCGCTGCATGTCCCGGCCCTCAACGGTCTGGTGAAGGTGGAGGCGGACGACAACGCGCGCAGCAACACCTCGCAGGAAGAGTTCGAGGAAATCGTCCGAGCGGGAAAAGAGTTCATCAAGGCCGGGGACATCTTCCAGTTCGTGCCGAGCCAGCGCTTTGAAACGGATTTCAACCTGCCGCCGGTGGATCTCTACCGGGCGCTGCGTTTCGTGAACCCATCGCCGTACATGTTCATCCTGGAACTCGGCGACTTCGCGCTGGTCGGGAGTTCGCCGGAGGTTCACGTGCGTTCGATCCAAGGCCGCATCGACATCCGCCCGATTGCCGGCACGCGCTGGAGGGGGAAAACCCCGGAAGAGGACGAGGCGCTGGCGGCGGATCTGTTAGCCGATCCCAAGGAGCGCGCAGAGCATCTCATGCTGGTGGACCTCGCCCGCAACGACGTGGGCCGCATCGCCAAACACGGCGCGGTGAAGGTGGATGATTTCATGATCGTGGAGCGCTACAGCCACGTGATGCACATCGTTTCCAATGTGAGCGGCGAGCTGGATCCGACGCACAGCGCCTACGACGTGCTGCGGGCGACCTTTCCCGCGGGCACCGTGAGCGGCGCGCCGAAAATCCGCGCGATGCAGATCATCAACTCGCTGGAGAAGAACAAACGCTGCGCCTACGCCGGTGCGGTGGGATACTTCGGATTCGATGGTTCCCACGATTCCTGCATCACCCTGCGCACCTGCCTGCTCAAGGACGGAAAAGCCTACGTCCAGGCCGGTGCCGGAGTGGTCGCGGATTCCGATCCCACCTACGAATACATCGAGACCGTCAACAAGGCGAAAGGCATGCTCCGCGCCATTGCTCTGGCGAAGACTTTGGAAGACTGAAAACCGAACACCGCAACTTCCATGCTCCTCATCCTCGATAACTACGATTCCTTCACCTACAACCTCGTCCAGTACTTCGGCGAGCTTGGCGCGGAGATGAAGATCTTCCGCAACGACGTGATCACCGTGGACGAAGTGAAGGCGCTCAATCCCGAGCGCATCTGCATCTCCCCGGGACCGTGCACGCCCAACGAAGCCGGCATCTCGCTGGAACTGATCCGCGAAATGGGAGCCACCACGCCGATCCTCGGGGTGTGCCTCGGCCATCAATCCATCGGCCAGGTTTACGGCGGCGATGTCGTGCGCGCGGACCGCCTCATGCACGGCAAGACCTCGCCGATCCATCACGCTGGTAAAAGCGTGTTCGACGGCATGCCGGACCCGTTCGAGGCCACCCGCTACCACTCGCTGATCGTGAAACGCGACACGCTTCCGGATTGCCTGGAGATCACCGCGTGGACCGAGGAAGGCGAGATCATGGGGCTCGCGCACAAGGAGTTTCCCGTGCACGGCGTGCAGTTTCATCCGGAATCCATTCTCACACAGGACGGAAAAAAACTGTTGGAGAATTTCCTGAAACTCTAGCTGTTCACCTGATCCATTTCCGAAAGCGGCTTGTCGTTCAGGGTTTTTGTCAGGTAGTGTTTCCTTGGAAAGAGAAACCACCATGGCACAGCACATCGGCGTTCTAACAAGTGGAGGGGATTGTCCGGGACTCAACGCGGCGATCCGGGGACTGGGAAAAGCGGCGCGCGACACCTACGGCATGCGCGTGACGGGATTCCTCAACGGGTTCCGTGGCATCGCGCTGGGTCACACCGTGGAGCTCGACGGCGCGATGCTCTCCGGCATCCTCACCGACGGCGGCACCATCCTCGGCACCAGCCGGGACAAGCCGCACCGCATGGGCATCGGCGGCAAGGAGATGGACATGACGGACGCCATCATCGCCAATTACCACAAGCACCACCTCGACGCGCTCGTCTGCATCGGCGGCGGCGGCACGCAGAAAAACGCGCTGCGCCTCCATGAAGCTGGGCTCAATATCGTCACGCTTCCGAAGCCGATCGACAACGACATTTCAATGACCGACCGGACCTTCGGATTCGATACCGCGCTGCAAATCGCCACCGAAGCGATCGACCGGCTGCATTCCACCGCGACGAGTCACGAGCGCGTGATCGTTTTGGAGGTGATGGGCCACCGCGCCGGTTGGCTCGCTCTGGAAGCGGGCATCGCAGGCGGTGCGGATGTCGTGTTGATTCCGGAAATTCCATACGACGTGGAAAAGATCGCCGAAGCCGTGCGCCGCCGCACGCTTGGCGGCAAGCGTTTCAGCATCGTGGTCGTCGCCGAAGGCGCGATGTCGAAGGAAGATGCGAAACATGTCGGGGAACTGGTGAAGGACAGGGATGCCGCGGAATCGAAGAGGGATCGGTTTGAAACCAAGGAGCGCCTGCGCAAGTTCCACGACGAGCACGTGGGTCACACCATCCGTCTAACAAAAAATCTGGAGAAACTCACCGGCCAGGAATCGCGGCTCACCATCCTCGGTCACCTCCAGCGGGGCGGCACCCCGTCCGCGGCGGACC
>DAISZP010000310.1:0-3512 GCA_036824745.1 Luteolibacter sp. | reverse complement strand
CCGCGTGTTCGCCACGTGGCTGGGAACCTCCTGCGCCGATGTCCTCAATCACCGGAAATACGGCGTCATGCTCGGACTTCAAGGCACCGATCTGAAACTGGTCCCGCTCAAGGATCTCGCGGGCAAAATGCGGCACGTGCCTTTGGATCATCCGATGATCGCCACCGGCCGCCGCGTCGGCACTTCCTTCGGGGATTGATTCGATCTAACAGACTGAGGAAAGCTTCGTCCGGGTGTATCAAAATTCCGGAAACGACGGTCAAATTTTCAAAAAAACCCTGCTTTTGCAGTCTTTTCGCGATTTCATGGACGGATTGCTCGCGCGTTCTTGACATCGGGCGCTGTTTCCGTGAACTCGACGCATGGCAACGAAGCTCAAACCCGTTAAGGAAAAACAGTCCAAGACCCAAATCGTGGACCAGATCGCTGAAGCAACCGGACTCAACCGCAAGCAAGTGTCCGGCGTCATCGAGAAGCTCTCGGAAGTAATCGAATCCCACATCATGAAGAATGCCGTGGGTGAGTTCATTCTCCCGGGCCTCCTCAAGATCAGCACCGTGCGCAAGCCGGCCGTGAAGGCTCGCAAGGGCATCAATCCCTTCACCAAGGAGGAAGTGATGTTCAAGGCCAAGCCCGCGACCACCGTCGTCAAGGTGCGTCCGCTGAAGAAGCTCAAGGACATGGCCGTCTGATAGACGCCGTCTTTCCTTAAACCGATATCCGGATTCCGTCAGGCCCGCGCGGCCTGACGGAATTCGTGTTTTGAGGGGCTGGCTCTAGCAAGAGTGCTCCAGCAGGTCGGCGAGGATGCCGTCCAGCCGCTCCAGCGAGTGATCCCGGCGGTATTCGTCGTAGCGCGGTTGCCGAGGGCTTGTTTCCGCCATCCTTAGAATCGCGGCGAAGGCTTCTTCCGCGGAAGCCTCGCGTATGGTGGCACCCATGCCATAACGCTCCACACGCAGGCCGATGCATTCACCCTGGGTGGCGATGCTGGGTTTCTCAAACAGGGCCGCCTTGCTCAAGGTGCCGCTGCTGCCCTGGAAATTCTCGTAAGCGGCCCAAGCGATGTCGAAGGTGGAAAAGAGGCTGTTGAAATCCTCCTCGCTGCGGATGCGTCCGGCGGCCGGATCCCAATGGATGTTATCGACGCGTCCTTCCCGAATGTCCTTCGCCAGCGTGTCGAGTTCGTGAAGTTCGTCGCTTGAATATTCCCCGCGGTGATAGACACCCGCGCAGACGAAGAACAGCGGAGCTTTTTCCCTGCGCGCGATCCCGGCCGCCCGGACCATCGTGAGGAAACCCTTGCGGCGTTCCAACCCGATCATGCCGACGATGGTTCTGCCGCTGGCGATTCGTTTGATGGTTTCACTCAGTTCGAAGGGGGATTCTGGAAGCCCGTCCTGCGTGACGTCCGGATAGGCCGTGATCTGCTGGCCGGTCAGCCGCTCCATCGCGGGAATGAAGCGCTCGTCGAGCACGCCCACGCCCTTGCAAAAGCGGCTTTTCAGAAGGGCGTCGCCCTTGGCGAACATCCGCAGGAACTTTGTGAACGAATCCGGCTCCCCATGGTGATGGTTTCTCAGATAGAGTCCGCTCCAGGGCCGGTGGAGAACGATGTCCGGGATCTGCGGAAACGGAAGGAACCTGAGGTAGCTGTCCAGATATGGGAAAAACACGAGATCGGCCTTGAAACCCGTCGCCGCCTCGGTGTCCGCCAAGGTTTCCGCGGCACGCCGCCAGCGTGCGTAAGTGCGGGCGGGATCGCCTTCGAACTTCCCATTGAAGAAACTTCGCTTGCCGGTGGGAAGCTTTGCGAACGTGACGTTTCCGCTGTCGGCGAATGTAGGTTTCAGATTGGTTAGAGCCGCTTCCGGCTCGGGGCACAGCCCGATCACGCGAGCGCCGCAGCGCAGGAATGATTCGGTGAACTGCGTGAAATACATCGGATGATGCCCGATCCAGAGCGGATCGATCAGCGCCACGGTTCGTGGGTGTGGAGCGGGCATCAATGCGTGAAGGCGGGGTTGGGCGAACGGGTGTGGATCCAGGAGGCGCGGACCATGAAGGCCTGGGGAAGTCCCGCCATGATGCCAAACAGAATTCCTGCTAGTCGCTCCTGGAACGGATTGGCGGTGAACGTTTCGCTGAGCAGGCAGAAGGTGGCTACGATCGGCAGGAATGCGAGCCATTGATCCGGGCCGGGGTCGCTTGCATTCGCACGCGCCGAAATGAATCCAAGCGCCACCGTCCAGGCGAAGAGGACGACGTAGGCAAACAGCGCGATCACTCCGCCGGACAAGAGGCCATAGGTCCACACGGAATGTCCGGCGAACCAGATGTCGTTTACTTCAGTATCCTTCTTCGGCAGGACCATCCAGATTTCCGTCAGGTATTTCGGATGCCAGTAGTAGGAGCAGCCCACACCCATTCCGTTGACGTAGCGGATCGGATTCTTGTCCAGGATTTCAACGATCGCATCCGCCTCCGCGCGGCGGGTCAGATAGGAAATGTCCGCGGAGAGATTCTGCGCGGAAGCGTTGTGAAACAGCCGCTCGTTCCAACGCTCGATCATCAGCGGTTCCACCATCGCGGCGATGCCGAGCGCCATGAGCACGAACCCGACGATGACGCCGACCGGCAGAAGACGCCTGCCCGCCACGGTCCATACGTATTGTTTCCAGCCCACGGCGAGCATGAAACACAAGGCGGTGACGAGCGCGGAGGTAATGACCGGGAAAAACAAGGATCGGGTGACGGTGATGAAGATCCCGATGAACAGCACGCCGCAAGCCACGATGCTGCCCCAATGAAAGCGCGAGCGCAGAAGGATGGAGCAGCCGATCCATGCGGCGAGCCAACTGTTAGCCGGACTCTGCACCTCGAAGCGCACGGTTTCGATCGTGGCGGATTGAAACAGGAAGCCGTTGATGATCCGCCAGAGGATGTTCACGCACGCGGCGATCAGCAAGGGCCTGACAATCGCCGCGGGCCGGATGCCAGCGCAACCCGCGATGTGTGAGGCGACCATTCCGAAAAGGCAGAACACCAAGGGCAGGATCACCCGCAGCGATCTCCCTGGCATGACGCCTTGCAGGAAGGAATTCGCCAGCATGTAGCCGAGAAACAGCGACCAGAAGGCGATCAGCCATGCGCCCGGTCCGGCGAGCAGGAAACGTCGGCCGATCCAGGCAATCGCTAGGAACGATGCAAAACAGAGCGCGAGAAAGAACAATTGGTCGAGACCACCTCCTTCGGATGAGGAACTCCGGTAATCCAGTGCGAAGGAGAAGATGAAAACCCAGAGCCATCTCTCAATCCATCCGGCGTCCCGGGATCGCGGAACTCCGACGGGATCGGGAGGATCTGCCAGGAAATGAATCACGGCGGTCAACTGGCGAGGATTTGATCGAACAACGCGGCGGTCTTCTCGATGGGAAAGGTGTCATCGGCATATTTACGGGCGTTGCCTGCGAGTTCGGCGCGGAGTTCTCCGGATTCTAACAATTGCTGCG
>DAISZP010000309.1:0-6936 GCA_036824745.1 Luteolibacter sp. | reverse complement strand
AGCGGCGATGCCTTGTTGATTCCCGCCGGCAGCAAACATCGGGTGGAACAGGTGTCAGATGATGCGGTCTGGCTCGCGCTGCATTTCCCAAGCGCCTGAATCATCTCAGGACGACCGGAATCGCACCATCCATCGCCAGCCATGGCACGAATCCAGAAAGTGGAAGTGGCGGGCGGTCAGACCGCCGTTTCCGCCAAATGCCGGATGCAGAACTGTGACCACGTTTCCAAACGCTCGAACATCGGGCCGTTCAGTTCGGCGAGCGGAGAGAAACCAAGGTCCGTTAGAGCATCCTCGCGCGAGGACACCGCGTCGGATTTCAGGTCGATCAGATGGACGATTCCCAGATGTACTTGGCCGACCGGGTTCGAGTCATCGTTCAACAGCGCGATGATGCGGTGCTCGTGCTCATGGGGCAGATCCAGTTCCTCCTCGATTTCCCGGGTTACGGCCGCGTGGTAGGTGGCTGCGCCGGTTTTCCCGCCGTCCATGTCGATCGGGTTCACATGGCCGCCCACGCCGACCGAGATCTTGGCGTGCAAGCGGCTTTCCCCGCCGGCTTTGCCGCGGGTGTAGTGCAGAATCCGGTCTCCGCAGCGGAAGATGCAATATGGGATGATCTGCTTGTGGCTCGGATCCTCCTCGGCCGCCGCCCGGTCGATGAAAAAGTGGCTTTCCGCGTCGAGCAGACGGGCCACCGAATCCTCCAGCCCCTCGGTCCGGATGCCTTCGAAAATCCCGATTTCCTCCAACAGAAACCGCTTCACCACCAAGACCTGCTCGCCTGCGTATTTCGACATGCGGCGGAGCATAGTGGCCCCGACCACGCCGCCAAGCACATCCTCCCCGCGATTTGCCGCCGATACGAAAGTCCGACTTCCAGCAAGCCCAAATTGTTAGGAAACCCTGAGCTTACGTCATCGCGTGATTTCAAGTGGCCGATTTTGTGACATTCTGTGGCCGTCGACCAAAGCTCCCCCACCTGGCTGACGATCCCCCAAAACCTATCCCCCACTCCCCCTATGAAACTCTCCCCCGGTTTCACCCTGATGACCTTGCTTGGCCTGATCGCGGCCACCCCGCTTGCCGAGGCCCAAACGATGCCCGGTTCGCTCCAATTCGTCGTCGATGGCAGTTTCGCCAACGGCACGGTGGAAAGCTCCAACAGCGTACTGCTCACCGACAACGACCTGACAAACGGCTACCGCTCTGGATTTGACCTCACCGATGCTCCCGCCGGCCTCACCACCTCCGGCCCGTCCGGTGCCGCCGCCTTCCAGTGGGGCACGCCCTCCTCCAATTCGGCCTACCCGCACGCCAGCGCGCTGTGGTTTCAACCGCTCACTCTTGGCAGCCTTGTGCCGGAGCAGTCATTTGAGATCGCCTACCTTCACTATCGAAATGGAACGATCGTCACCAACACCGGAGCCTCGGCGGTAAACCTCGCGATGAATCTCGCCTTCAGCCAGCCATCCGGAATCGATCCGATCAATGTGACCTTTGGCTTGGGCCTCATCAACACCCCCAACTCCAGCAATCAGGTCTCCAGCGCGGATATCGTTTCGCTCGGCAACCGTGTTTCCTCGCTGGACTTCTTCGATGCCAACGGAAACCGCTACTACATGGAACTCTCCTTCAGCGTGGACCAAGACACGATCGACGGCACGCTGTCCACCGAGGACCAATTCCGCGTCTTCGAAGGCATGCAAGGCCGCGGGACGCTGCTTGGACGTTTCACCACCAATCCGGTGGGTCCCTTGGGTGACACACTGATGGTTCCCGAGCCCTCCGCCGCCCTGCTCGGTGGCATCGGAGCCCTGCTTCTCCTGCGCCGCCGCCGTTGAAATCCGACGACTCGGCGGAAATTTCGCAGTGCTTGAATTTTCCCGAAAAAACGACTTGCCCACCCGCGGACACGCCGATACACCTCCGGCCCGCCCGAAAGGGCATCCCGGTTACGGGGCGTTAGCTCAGTTGGTAGAGCACTTGCATGGCATGCAAGGGGTCAGCGGTTCGAATCCGCTACGCTCCACCAAACTTCCGATTGTGAAGTGGTGGATTGAGGTTCGAACCTTGTGGTTCTCTTCGCCTTGCGCGCTTGCATGGGAAGCGATTCAGAGAACATGCTCGGCATGTGCCCCGCTTGCGCGAAAGTTCCAAAGTCCGGGATTTTTTGAACTCAGATCCGCTCTGGCTGGGGACTGTGGCGTTCTTGGCGGCGTTCGTAACTTATTTCAGCATGTATGCGTTCCGCCGTCCCTTTGTGGCGGGCACTTATGGCGGAGAGGCGAGCGAGTTCCTGCAATTCCATGGAGAAGGCATCACCTTCAAATCCGCGTTCATCCTGAGCCAGGTTCTGGGATATGCGGTCTCGAAGTATCTCGGAGCCAAGTTTTGTTCTGAAACCCACCGTCACCAGGTGGCTCCACGATTGGTGATCCTGATTCTCGCGGCGTGGCTGGCGCTGGTGTTCTTCGGGTTTCTGCCGGGGCGCTGGAAGGCTCTTGCCTTGTTTTTCAACGGGCTGCCAATCGGCATGGTCTGGGGTCTGTTAGTGCGGGTGCTGGAGGGCAGGCGGCTGTCGGAAGCCATGTTCGCCGGATTGGCGGCCTCGTATGTGCTGGCGGGAGGATGGCTGAGGGCGGCGGGCCGATGGATACTGGACACGGGGCTGGTCAACGAGTTCTGGATGCCATTGGCACTGGCAACTTGTTTCCTGCCGTGGTTCCTGGCAGGCGCGTGGGTGCTCCACCAACTGCCACCTCCCGGGCGCGAGGATGAAATGGAGCGGGCCGCGCGACCTGCGATGGACCGGCACCGGCGGAAGGATTTCATCCGTGAGTTCTTTCCCGGGGTGATGCTGCTCGCGCTGATGTTTTTCCTGCTCACGGCTTACCGGGATTTCCGGGACAATTTCCAGGTGGACCTGTTCGTCGAGATGGGGATGGAAACCGAACCGGTGTTGTTGTTGATGACTGAAACTCCGGTGGCGCTCGTGGTCACCTTGTCGTTGGTGTTTCTCTCCATGGTGCGGGACAATCGCAGGGCACTGATCACCGGCTATTCGCTGATGGCAGTGGGTTCGGCGATGCTGGGGATCTCGACGGCGCTGTTCCAGAATGGAATGATCGGAGGCGGGATGTGGATGATGCTTTCCGGCATGGGAGCTTACCTCGCCTACGTTCCGCTAGGGTCCGCCGTGATCGAAAGGACCATCGCCTACACCAGGTTTGTCGGCACGGCCGCATTCGCCATCTCGCTGGTGGATGCGGTGGGATACACCGGATCGGTGGGAGTCATCCTGTGGAAGGACTTTTTCGCGGCCGATCTCTCGCGTCTCGGATTCATCACTGGTTTTTCCTGGTTGATGTGCTTATCCGGACTTTTGTTATCTTTCGCGAGTCTATGGTATTTCCTGAGGAAAGGCTCCGAGGCGCAGATGCATCCGTGACAGCACGTCCGCAGAGCGCGGAGATTCTCCGGCATTCGCCAAGGGTGGCGGCGATTTCGCAGGCCAGCTCTGCGGTTTGATGATCCGGCCGAACGTGATCCGGCACCATGACCACCGCCATGCCGGCCGCATGAGCCGCCCGGACCCCCGCAACGCTGTCCTCCACCACCAGACAACTTGCCGGAAGCACGGCGAGTCGGCGGGCGACGCTCAGAAACAAGTCCGGCGCGGGCTTGCCGGCAGGGACTTCATCGCCACCGATGATCGCTTCAAAGAACCCTGCCAGACCGGCGGCCCGAAGCAGGCTGTCCACATGCGCGCGGTCGCTCGAACTGGCGAGCGCGAGCCGCACTCCGGCCGAACGGAGCGCGGTGAGTATATCCAGCACCCCTGGCTTGGTGTGGACGCCTTCCTCCGTCAGCAATTGTTCAAATTCCTCTCTCCAATATTCCGGCAGCAAACCGCGCATGCCGGATGTCAGGGTTTCTCCGAGTATCTTCTCGATATGTGCGTTATCCCGACCAGCGAACTGTTGGAAATACTCTTCCGCTCCAAACGATCCACCACAGCGTTTCATTCCTGCAATGTAGGCCCGGCAGTAGGTTCCCTCGGTGTCCAACAAGGTCCCATCCATGTCGAAGATGACCACGCTGGTTCCGGTGGTGTTCCGGTTTTCCGCCATGCGTTCGCGGAAACTGGTGGGACGCTCCCCGGTTTCATTGAGGAAAAACCGGCTGAGTTCGTGAGCCGAAGCGAAGTTCATCACCCGTGCGATCTCCACCACCGGAGCTCTCGTGGTCGAAAGCAACGAATACAGGTGGTTGAGGCGCACCCGCATGATCTCCTGCTTCGGGCTGCGTGACAGACTCCTGCGGAATTTCTGGCTCAAGGCAGTGGAGGAAACGCCGATCGCCTCCTCAAGTTCGGCGACGGTCACCGGCTGTTGGGGAGCATGGCGGCGGATCCATGCGAGCGCCGAGGCCACCACCGGATCCGATGTCGCTATGGTATCGCTGGATCCGCGTTGAGCCACTTCGAGAACGGGAACCTTTTCCACAAGACCGCTGCAATCCTCCCCCGCGAGTTGTCGCGCGATCCATCCCGCCGCGATGCTGCCGATCTGCATTCCGGGATAGACGATGCTGCTCAGGGCCGGAACCGACGCCATGCTGAACAACGGATCGTTTCCAAAACCCAGCACCGCGAGATCGGCGGGCACCTTGATGCCGAGTTCCGCCGCCGCGCGCATCACCACCGCGCCAAGGGCATCGTCCACGACGAACAGGCCGCAGGGCTTCGGCAAACCGGATAGAAAGTCGCTGACATCGGCCTGGATGCGCTTCCAGGTTCCGGGTTTCCAGAGCTCCCTTCCCTGCAAGAGGTGAACCATCGGTTCGAATCCGTGCTCCGCGAGGTGTTCCCGGAATCCCTGCAACCTCTCGCGTGGATAGACCCTGAAACCCGGGGCGAATTCCGCTTCCTGATAGAGTGTCTCGCTGCGGGCGAGAAACGCGAAATGGGGCATGCATTTCTCCAACAGATGCGAGGCCGCCAGCCGGCCGATTCCATGATTGTTAGGCAACACCCGCGGATATCCCAGATCCGGTCCTTCGCTGCTGGTGAGAACCACCGCCTGCCCCCGTTTCCTGAACTCCCGCAGCTCGTCCTCGGTGGCCCGGAAGAGGATCAACCCGTCGCCCCTCCAGTTCCCATCAATCGTCACGGACTCCATTTCTCCGAACGAATTGTCCTCCACCTGCAGCCGCCACGGCTCGTGCAGCCGCACGTAGTCCACCACACCCGGCAGCAGAGTCTGCCAGTAGCGGGACCATACCGGGTAACGGATTCCGATGACCGGGGGATTGTTTCTCGTCATCGCCCGCATCTCAGCGCCGGCACCTCGCCATGGTAAAGGCGAATCGGCCCATCGGCACGATTCGCTGAAAATGCCCACAGCCCCCCGCAAAATGCCAATACCCCCGTCATCCGGGTCGGCTCAAAGTCCGATCGTGACGGATTCGTTGGCAAGCCGTGCTTCATCCAGCTCCGTCACCCATCAAAAAATCCTTCAAACCATGAGCCCCTCCCGCAACAACCTGTTTCTCCTCCTCGCCTTCGCATCCGTCGTCTCAAGCGCCAGTGCCCAGCAAACCTATCAGGACTCCAGCCCGCTCAACACATGGAACGCGGCCGACCTGAACTGGTCCACCGGCCCCACCACTTGGGCGAACACCACCGCCAGCGACGCCATCTTCGGAGGCACGGGTGAAACCGTCACGGTTTCCGCGGTGAACGCCCGCAATCTCACCTTCAACAGCGCCGGCTACGTTCTCAGCGGTGGCAGCATCGCTCTCGGAGCCACCTCCACACTCACCGCGAATCAAAACGTCACGATCAACTCCGCGACAAGCGGCGCGGCGACTTCCGTCACCAAGGCCGGCACGGGAACTCTAACTCTAGGAGGCGGAAACGCGTTCACCGGTCAGCTCATCATCAACGCCGGACGGGTCACCGTGAACGCCGGAGGTACCCAGGGAAATGCCAACAACGCCACCGGAAACATCGCCGCCGCTTCAAGCATCGCCATCAATAACGGAGGAACCCTGGAGTTTCTCGGAGGCTCCACCACGAATGTTTCCACCGGAGCGAACACCCTTGGCAGCAACTTCAAACCGATCACCGTCAACAGCGGCGGCACGCTGATTTCCAACTCCATCAACTCGATGGGCTACTGGAACCAGAACCAATACACGAATATCACCATGGCGGGCGGCACGTTCACACTGAATTACCCCGCCTACATCAACAGCCTCACCCTCAACTCGGCGAGCACCGTCAACGGCAGCTCCGCCATTCAATTCTGGCAGACATCCGGAAACGCCATCGCCGGCAATGCCGATGCGACCATCACCTCGGGCGTCCGCATCAACGACAACAACGTCACGTTCAACACCGCCGCCAGCACCACTCTCACAATCAGCGGCATCCTCGGCAACTTCAACGGCAACACCACGAACAGCGCGACGAAATCCGGATTCTCCAAAACCGGCACCGGAACCCTTCTGCTCAGTGGAACCAACACCTACGGAGGAGTCGCCACCATTTCCGCAGGCACGTTGAAGCTTGGAAACAACAGCGCTCTCGGTGGTGCGACCCACGGCACCTCGGTGACCTCGGGAGCCGCGCTTGATTTGAATGGCAGGACGATCGGTTCCGAAGCGCTCACCCTCAACGGAACAGGAATCTCCTCAGGCGGAGCGCTCATCAACTCCAGTGGAACTTCCGCCAGCTGGGGGGGAACTGTTAGCATCGCAAGTGCCGGCAGCATCGGAGGCAGTGGAAACATCGCAATCAGCGGGGCGGTCAGTGGCTCCGCATCGCTCACCAAGACCGGCACGGGAACCCTCACGCTCTCCAATGCAAACCCCGGCTACACCGGTGCCATAACGGTGAACCAGGGCAAGCTTTCGCTCACCCAGGGAACC
>DAISZP010000308.1:0-6959 GCA_036824745.1 Luteolibacter sp. | reverse complement strand
CGTTGCCAGAAGCCGAGATAGGTGACTGGATGGCTGTTCGCGCAATCCACGATCTTCAAGTGGCGCTTGCCGGTGGCCTCCGCGAGATCGAACAACTCCGTGCAATATCCCATGATGCCTTGCACCGCATCGCAATCCGCTGGAATCCGCTGCCGGCGGATCCAGTGTTTCCAAACCGGCAGCGCGGCGTAGAAAGCCTTTTCCACGACGATCTGCGGAGCGAACCGATAGAACGGAGTCATCGCGGCGTGGAACGGCTTGCAACGCCGCCACTTGCCGGCGAGTTCCGGGGCCTTGATGCGGTCGGAAGTCCAGATCTCCGCCAGCGATCCGGCCGCGTGATAGGCCCTCGCCGTATGAGGGAGGTGCCAGCTCCCGGCCGTGGCTAACAGGATTTGCGGTGGATGCATCCGTGGATGGGATGGAGTGATGCCGTCGAATCGTGAAGCCGCTTCAAGGCCTGACGTTCGGGTCTTTTCGCGGCGTGTTATCCTTGGGCAGACGCGACCCGGAAAACGTGCCGAAGATGTGGGCGGTGTATCGAATCCAGTTCCCCCAATCGATCTCACCTCTGAGCTTGCGAACCGCCATTTTCTTGAGAGCTCCGCCGAGTTGATAGAGGGACATCGGAGGCGCGTCATCCGCTTTTACGGCGCGGGCATCGCTCTGGCCCTTGCGGAACATGTAGGAGAGCGGGTAGCTGCTCTTGTTCAGCACCGGTGCGCCGGGGGCGTATGCCAGGCGGGCGCCGAGCGCCAGCGCGGCCCGGGCCCAGGTCTTGTCCTCGTCGGTGCGGATGCCTTCATCGAAGGCCAGCGAATGCCAGGCTTCCATCCGATAGAGGGTGTTGGCGTTGCCAATGATCGATGCTTTCCCCGCATATTGATCCGCACCGAAGATGACTGGCTCCTTCGTGCCGAGATCGTCCCGGCCCGAGATGCCCGCCGGTCCGTAGATCGCCCAGACATCGGAGGGGAAACTCGCGGCCATGGTTCTCATGCGGGCGAGCAAGTCCGGAACCATCGGCAGGACGTGGGAGCTGAGAACCAGTACGAGCGGATTCCTCGCCACGTTGAAACCGGCGTTCAGGGACTTGCTGTAGCTGAAGGGCAAGGGGGCATCCACCACCCTGGCCCCGAGTCCCGCGGCAATTTCACGCGTCGCGTCCTGCGAGGCGGAATCCACGACCAATACTTCGTCACCCTCGGCGAGATCCAGCTTGGCCAACAAGCGGGCCAGCGGTTTCTCCGAGTTGAAGGTCCGGATGAGAACGGAAATGGCGGGGTGCTCCGGCATGCGCTCAATAGGGCTGCCACTCCGTGCCGTGTTTTTTCGAGATATACAATCCCGGGTGATGCCCGTGTTTCTCGATCACCGTGACAAAAGGATATTGGATCACGGATTTGACCGAAGCCTGGAACGGAGAGGGAATCATCGGCGCGTCGAACTCCTCCACCGTCTTCTTGGCGGTGTTCATGTGGCAGGCGAGACCCGAGACATAACCTCCGAACCGGTTGTTCCTGCTGCCGATGTCCTCGCAGAGATACACTCCGCCCGGCCGGATGTGGGGCAGGATTTCCTCCAAGGTGATCCGCTGGTGGTCCGGGTCGTGGCTGCCGTCGTCGATCACGATGTCCACCTGCGGGACGGTTTCGCGGAACTTCTTCCAGAACCCGCGGTCGGATTGGTCGCCGATGAAGACATCGATGCCTTCCGCCTCGTAGCTCTTGCAGGCCGGTTCGATGTCCATCCCGTAGATCCGGCAGCCCTTGCCGAAGTATTCCCGCCACATGCCGAGACTGCCTCCGCTGTAGATCCCCACTTCAAGAACGTGGACCTCCTTGCCGATGAACTTCTGGAAATGGCGGTGATAGATATCAAAATAATGCAGCCACTTCCACAGGCCGGGACCCTCGGTGTGGGCGTTGAAATAATCGGTCAGCGGATTGCTCTCCGACGGCAGGTCTCCGGGTCGTTCCGGCGGGGCTGGAAATTCCGCGCTCCGGCTGTATTGGAGGCCTTGGGCGATGGCGGGAAGCAGTCTGAGGGCGTCGAAAGTGCAGCGTGGGGAATCAATGGCGCTCTGGACAAGGTCTTTGAGCGTGACGATGGCGGTGTTCAGTTTGGACATGGGCGGCGGGGTTGGGGTTTCAGAAAAGGAGAGCGAGGAAGATTCATTCGGTCATTCGATCGAGCTCGTCGAGTATGGCCGCATCCACGGCCTCGTCGAATTTCCGGGCGAAATGAGCGCGCGTTTCGCGGAGGTGGGGCAGGTCCTCCATGGTAAGCACCTTTGGATTGCTGCCACCGCGGGTCCAGTCGATGTATCGCAGGTAGTCCTGGCTGAGTTTCAACGAAGGATCGTTGGCGAGCACGGTGTGCGGGTAGGATTCCTCCGGCACGCGGGATTTGCGGTAGTGTTGGTTCACCTGTGGGTTGCAGTCGAAAAACCCGATCAAGCGCCGTGCGCAGCGGTGGTTGGCACAATACCAGACCTCGCCGCAGTGACATTTGAATTCGGGACCAAAGGGCAGGCGCCCGCTGGTGATGAGCGGATGCCGCAGCCAGAAGGTGCGGGTGCTGGGCCGCAGGTAGCGGTTGATGCCGCGCACATCGAGGCGCAGCGTACAGTAGCGGTTCTCGCACTGTTTGAGCCAGGTGGCGGATTTGTAGCCGCGCGGGTAGTCCGGGTGGGGCGGGTAATGGTTGAGATCGGCTCCGGTGAGCAGGTTGTGCTCGATGTGCCCGTCGTATGGGCTGGCCTGCAGGTCGGCGAGGATGCGCCCGGCGGACTTGATCGGGTAGTCCGCACCGCTGAGGTAAACGAACCACTCCGGACCTTCTCCTCCTTCCGGATAGAGCAACTGCAGGCACTTGATGGTGGCCTCCACACATCCGAACACGCCCCATCCGGTGGCCACGTGCGGCCGCACCACCTTGACGTTCGGCGTGGGGTCTTTGACGAACTCCGGGTTTTGTCCGAAGTCCTGGTGACAGGCGATCGGCGGATGATCGAACATCCGGTTCAGCTTCCGGATCAAACGCTCCGTCTGCGCGATCGGGCTGCGCGGGTTGATCAGGATGATGAAGCCGATGGGAGGCATGGCAATCATACTAAAAAGTGAAATGGATACCCGAATTATGGCCGACAAGCGAAGTCTCCGCTACGCGCTCAACTCCTACGCATCGTTCGGATGAGCCTGTAATGTGGTATCTCGCTGTGCCTTAGGTAGATATTGGAATCGGTGCCCGAATCGCAATAGCGGACTCTCGAAAAAGCGGTAAGAGAGCATTGCAAGTGCCAGAGTGATGCACAGCGAAACGAGTGTAATACTGGCTTCGGAAAGGTTGCGGATCTGAGGTGCACCGTGCCGAAGTGAGCCATGAAGTAGTCCATTAACTGCCTGGTGAAACATATAAATGCCATATGAGAGCTGTCCAAACCATACCAAAGGGGCGGATGCAAGTATCCGTCCCAAGAAGGATTCGCTCCCCATGAAAGCAATCAGGATGAATGTTGAATATAAACCCGCGAGCCATAGATGATTGAACACGCCAAATGGAGCCGGTCGAAACGTCATAACGGCGGCACCTACAAGCAACGTGACAAATAGGGCCAAGATGAAAATCCGATGCTGACGAATGGCGGAGACAAAGGGATGCCACCGAACAAGCGTCGCCAATAACGCACCCGAGAGCAGCGAATCGGAACGCCATGGTGTGTTCACCAACGCATGGAACCCGGGTGATGCGCAGCGAAGCAGAGGAGCAGCTAGAATAGCTACTACTAGAACGCAAACAAGCGCGCGACGTGGCAGGAAGTAAATTAAGAGTGGAACAAAAAGGTAAAATTGCTCTTCAACAGCAAGCGACCATGTGATACCTAGCCAATGAGGGCCGAAATCACCACGAACGCCCATGAACAGATTCTGGGTAAAGGAAGCATATGACCAAATCGAAAAAGGTTCATGAAAGAGCCATTCGAACGACGGTGACCTGAAATACGGCATTGCAGTGAGACAAACAAAGAGACCCAGAATAAAAAAATAGAGAGGGAATATTCGGCAGGCCCGTCTCATGTAAAATACCCGAAAATAGTTCGATGTTTTGCGGTGATCAAGTAAAATACCTGCGATCAAAAAGCCCGAGAGCACAAAGAACAGATCAACTCCGCTCCAAGTAAGGCTCAAAGTACGCGAGCAATAAGAAAAGAGGCTTTTTGGTTCAGTCACGACATGGCAGGCGAAATAATGCCAAACGATGACGAGGAGAATGGCGACTCCCCGCACGCCGTCAAGTTGAGGTATTCGTTTCATATGCGCGAGGTGCCTACATCGAGAACTCACCCGCCTTCACTAGCGGAAGCGAGCGTTGAACGCGGACGATTGGAGTTTGCACGGTGTAGGGATGAAAGTCGATCAATGCAAACCGGATGCCGCAGCTTGTGTGAGTCCAGAATAGGCGCATTTTTGATAGAACTCAAGTCGCATATGTGAAGCCAGATTACCTATGGAAAATTGAGGTTAAGGCCCAAAAGGAATCACCTGGCAATTCGAAGCCGCGAAGGATATTGGTGCATGAGTCGCAACAATATCCTGCATCAGTTACTCATGCTATAGTCAGCACATCACAATTTGTCGAAACGCTCCATCCACAATGCTAAAAGATTTCCTCAATAGATGAGGTGATTTAGTTTAAAATGCCCGTGTATTCGCGGTTTATGATAAACGCAGGCGTCGGGTCAAGGACGCCTGCGCACGATAGCGAAAGGCGTGAAATGGCCCGATTCGTTCGGCAATCAACTGCTGGCGATCCAGGGCGAACGCGGCATCGCCGGTGTGGGAACAAAGCCCGGCACCCTCGAAGTCGGCGATCATTTGCGGGAAATGCAATTTGCGAATCCGCGAACTGCCGAAGCACTTGAGATTGAAGGCCCAGTCGGCCATAATCGGATAGCGCAACTCATATTGGCCGAGAAGTTGGAAGACGGAACGCTCGTAAAAAATTCCCTGATGGCAGATGTTCTCGTGGCACATCCGGATTTTTGAATAGTGCCCGGCGGTGAATGCTCGGCCGGTTTGCATGTCCCGCACATCGCCGTAGATGAAACGCGGTTCGAGTGATGGATTCCGCTGAATGAAATCCGCGATCTGTTGCAGGCTTCCCGGCAGCAAGCGGTCACCCGCCCCGAGAAATAAAAGAAAGCGCCCTTCACTGAGGGCGATGCCCTTGTTCATGGCATCATAGACTCCGGTGTCCTTTTCTGATATCCAGTGAAATCCGGCTTCGTTCCGGCTGGCCAGCCATTCGCGGGTGCCGTCTGAGGAGGCTCCGTCAATGACCCAATAGTCGAACAGCCCTTCAGCCTGTTCCATCACGGAGGAAAACGAATCTCCCAGTTTGGCACCGGGATTGAAACTGGGAGTGATGATGGAAAACAGCGGTGCCATGATCGACGGGCGGCGGAGTTGGTCAGAGTGGCCGGCGCAGGTGGTAACACCCCGTGCCGAATCCAGGCCTCAATTCCGTCGTGTAGTCGTTTCCAAAGATGTATTTCCGGTCGAGGACTTCGAACGGCGCGAAGAGTTTCTCCAGGTATGCCTGGCTGAAAGCGCGGTGGGCGTTGAAGTAGATGCGGTTCACATCATCGATGGGAACGGAGACATAGAGATCACCGCCGGGTTTCACGACTCGTTTCAACTCCTCCATGGCTTTTACGGTTCCCTCTGGATCGAGCGGGTCGCCATAGCGGCCGAGGCCGATGTGCTCAACCACGCAAAGGCTGGAAACCGATGGCTGGCTTTGATCGGCGTAGGGGAGTTCGAGGATGCTGCCCTCTTCGAAAGTCAGCGTGTCCAGAGTGACCGGAAGCGGCCGCAGGTCCACCATGGTGGTCTTGACCACCTTGGAGAGAAGCGAGACGAACTTGTGATGGGATCCGACATCCACGTGCTGGACCGGTTTCGCATCGACGATTTTCTCGAACGCCCAGGCATCCTGGAAATAGTATCCCGCGTCGATGGGAGTGGTCGCGGTGGCGTCATCAAGGCAGGGGTAGAAGAACTTGACCTCGGGGATCTCGCCGCCTTTGGCGAGCCTGCAGTATTGCAGATACTCACCGTAGAAGCGCCAGCGGCCCTTCCAGCGCTGGACATGGTTCTTCAGGCCGAGGAACAGCGGCCATACTGTGAAGTGGAATTGTTTCAGACGACTCATGACAGTTGATGGTGCGGTGATGGGCTGAATTCCTGTTGGAGCATCGTGGCGCTTTGGCGAGACAGGTTCAGCGGCCTAGAAGCTTTTTGAGGATTTTTTTTGATAGGGGTAGTGGCTCTACCGAATTCATTTCATCGGTAACCAATCTCTGGAAATATGGTTCAATTGAGGTTCTTAGACTTTGGGGAACGCTGAAGATTACATCGTGGAATACAACGCTATAGCGACCGTGGTTTCCCTTCCGATGCAATAGTTCCATGACTTGATCTATTGTTGGCCAGTCACCAGCCTTGTGTGGGAGCGGTGGCGGAGCAAGGAACAATCTTGCGTCATCGATCAGAATGATATGTCCATTGCCATGTTCTAGGATCAATTCGATTTCCTCGAGTAGTGGACATTCAGCAGTTTCGCCGAAGCTTCCGGGCATCCAATGTGCGTCGAGCCAGAATAGAGCGTTCTGATGACTTCCGATTCTCGTAAGTGCTTCAGGCAGTTTCGTGCGGCTGTCTCCGCAAAGGAACTCAATATTAGATATTCCTTTCAGGTTGCTCGACGTTTCACGATGAATTTCAATTGATCCTTCAATTGTAATCACCTTCTTGAACCGGGACGCTGCCCATTGCGTGGTTTCACCACGAAAGGTTCCGGTTTCAATGAAAAAATCAATCGAATGATTGGATTGCAGGAAAGTGATTTCTGCGCGAGGTGCTCCAAAGTTTTGAATTCCCATGGCGATATTGGGT